>JADLCF010000249.1 GCA_020847315.1 Bryobacterales bacterium
ACCGCACATAAATCGTATTGCCGCGCAGCTTGTCCGCGTCGAACGCGTGCATCGGCTGCCCCAATTCCGCCAGCACGTAGTTCGTGATATCCACCACGTTATTGATCGGGTTCAACCCAATGCTCGAGAGCCGGTTCTGCAGCCACAGCGGGCTCGGCCCCACCTTCACGTTCTCCACCAGCAAGCCGCTATAGCGCGGGGCGAGCTTCGGTTCAAGAATCTCAATGCGGTAAGGGCACTCGCCCTTCGGCACGAGTTCCAGCCGCGCCGGATCTTTCAATCGCCCGCCCGTGATCGCGGCTGCTTCGCGGGCCATGCCGTAATGGCCCCACAGATCCGGGCGATGCGTCAGGCTCTTGTTGTCGATCTCGATGATGGAATCCGGCGCGCAGCCGGGGATGCTGTCGCCCGGTTCCAACCCCGCCGCTTCGGCGAATTCTTCAAGATCGAGAATCCCATCGTGGTCCCGGTTGATCCCCAGTTCCGCGCCGCTCGCCAGCATCCCCTCGCTTCGCACGCCGCGGATGGTAGCCAGGCCGATCTCTCGCCCGTCGATCACTGTTCCCGCCGGAGCCAGCGCGGTCAGCATCCCTTCGCGGCAATTGGGCGCGCCGCACACCAGCGTCTTCTCGCCCAGCGCGCCCGCATCCACCCGCGCCTTCACGATTTTGGAATCCGGCACGGGCTCCACGTGCGTGACGCGCGCGGCCATCACCCGCGCGAACGCTTCGCCCCATTGCTCCACGCCTTCGCTCTCCGCCGTGTGCAGCGTAATGCCATCGCTCAGTTGCTCCGCGGAGAGGGCCTCGCCGTCGATAAGTTCGTTAAGCCAGTTGTAAGAAAACTTCACGGTGTTTGCTCGCTGCTAGGTGTCTGGATAGGGAGAATCGCGTTCGCGGGAATCGGGCTTGCGGGCGAAACCGCTCAGCCGTCCCGCTGGCCTCAGAATTGGTTCAGGAAGCGCAGGTCGCCGCTCATCAGCAGGCGGATATCGTCGATTCCATAGCGCATCATGGCGAGGCGCGTAAGGCCCAGCCCGAACGCGAAGCCGTTCCATTCGTCGGGGTCGATGCCGCCCTGTCGAAGCACGTTCGGATGCACCAGCCCGCACGGCAGCAATTCCACCCACCCGCTTTGCTTGCACACCGGGCAGCCCTTGCCGCCGCAGATCAGGCATTCAATATCGAGTTCGAAGCCCGGTTCCACGAATGGAAAATACCCCGGCCGCAGCCGCACCGTCACGTCCCGCCGGAAGACCTCGCTCAGCAGGGTTTTCATGAAGTAGATGAGATGCGCCACGGAAACATCGCGGTCGATCATCATCCCTTCAAGCTGATAAAACGTGTGTTCATGCGAAGCGTCCACCTCCTCGTTGCGGAAGACGCGGCCCGGCGCGATCATCCGCAACGGCGGGCCAAGCTTCTTCATGCCGCGCACCTGCACCGGGGAGGTATGGGTCCGCAGCAGGTTGCCGCCCGTCATCCAGAACGTATCCTGCATGTCGCGCGCCGGGTGGTCCGCCGGGATATTGAGCGCGTCGAAGTTGTGATACTCCGTCTCCACCTCCGGCCCGTCGAGCACCGTGAATCCCAGCGATCGGAACACATCCTCAATCTCGCTCTGGATGATCGTCACCGGGTGCAGCCCGCCCCGCAGCGGACCCTTCGCCGGCAGCGTCAGGTCCACCCATTCGCCCGCGAGCCGCTTCGCCATCGCCTCCCGCGTGAATGCTGCGTGCCGCGCGTCAAACGCCGTTTCGAGCAGTTCCTTCACCTGGTTGAGCAGCTTGCCCATGCCGCCGCGTTGCTCATGGGTCAGTTGTCCCATGCTCTTGCTCACCTGCGCCAGCCGGCCCTTGCGGCCCAGAACGTCCACCCGGATCGCCTCGAGCGCTTCCGGCGTTTTACACGCATCCAATTGCGATTTCGCTGAAGTTTCCATTTCCTTCAGCGCGGATTCCATCGATTCCAATGAGGTCATGCCAGTAAGAGGGGTAACCCTCAAGTGTAACGTGGCCCGGCCACCCCCGAAATGACGGTCCATCTCCCGCATGACGGAACTCGAACGCCCAATTGGGGTATCGTGTGAAAATCACATTGAATCGGTGGATTGGAGAGGATCATGACGTTTGAGGATGGATTCGCGGAATCGGAGCGGGCCGCCGGCGTGGCGATCAAGTCGGTGGGCGCGCTTCTTGCCGCGATCAAGCAGTTGCAGAAGTCCGCTTCGGAAGGGGAACTCGCCGCGCTGCGTAAGTTCTCGGAACGAATCTCGTTGACGATGCAATCCGCTCGCGTCGAAATCGAGAATGCAATCGCGGCCTGGCCGTTTGATCCGGATGCGGAGGGTCGCTACATGCGCGAATCCCTGGACGATGAACTCTTGGCCGCGGCCGAAGCCGAAGGCATTCGCGTTCATCGATTGGATGATGGGTACTTGGCGTTTCCCGTCGTCTTCCGGGTTGTCCCTTCAGAGCGGGCCATCAGCGTCAACCGCGCGAAAGTGAAGAAGATTCGCCCCTCCCGCCTACTGAAGAAAATCAAAGATCAGCAAGCCGCCAAGCCGAAGTTCCGCCCGGAGAGTTTCCTGGAACTGCTTCACCGGACTTACCGCCTCCTCACCGAACGCAAGTACGGGCAGACCGTCTCCCTGGCTACCGTTTACGAGAGCCTTACCCTTCTGCCTGGGTCCGCCGCGGCTTACGCGCAGAGCGAGTTTATCCGGGACTTGTATCTCCTCGATCGCAGCGGTGTTACACGGACGAAGTCCGGCGCCGTGCTATCTCTTCCCGCCAGCACCGGCACGCGCGGCGCGAAACGCGCGTTTTCATTTGTCTCCCCGGAGGGTGAGACCATTCCTTATTACGGGCTTCGATTCGCGGAGGTGTCCGAATGAGCGCCACGATGCAACCCGGCGCCTGGCTGCGGTTCATGGAAATCGAGTACCTCAAGACCTACATTCGGAATGGGGGCGGCAGCATCAAGTTCGCCGTCGCACATGAAGACCGGGCCGCCCAGTTCGTCAGCGATGGGTTGGCGGAAGCCGGTGAGCGCCTTGGCTTCATCAACCTGAAGATCGATGCGGCCGGAACGAAGATCCATTTGATGGAAGAGATCTTCTTCCGGGCCGCCGCGCAAGTACCGTGGAGAACGGTGTGCCGCCAAATCATTCGCGCCATCACGATTCAAGCAGGCTACAAGTGGCCGGATATCCTCGCGGATGAGGATGAGACGCCGCTAGGGGAACAGATCGCCTTCGCCAACGGCATTGAGTCGCCGATGGTGCTCATGGAGCTGAAGCGGCTGATTTACAAGGGTGTGCGGAAAGATCCCAAGCTCGCCAAGGATTTTCGGATCGCGCTGACCCGCCTTTGCTTTGCGGAACTTTCCGGCGGTCCGGATGGCGCGCAAACCGTGCAGACCCTGACAGATTGGCTCACTGGCGTTAACCGGACCATCAGCGCCGTGAAACCATACGAGGTATTCCGGAAAATCAACCGTGCAACGGCGCGATATTTCTTTGAGTCGATGACGCACCTGGTGCGGCTTGCCGGATATGCGGGGGTCCTTCTCGTCCTGGATATCGCCCAGGTGATGGCGCCGCGAGATCCGGGCGATCCCGGAATTTACTACACGAAAGCGGCCGTCCTCGATGCCTACGAAGTGCTGCGCGAGTTCATCGATGGGGCACATCGCCTCAGTGGCTTCTTTATGGCCGTTCTGCCCGGCGCGGCGTTTCTGGAAGATCATGCCCGCGGGTTGTTTGCATATGATGCCCTGAGGTTTCGCGTCTTCGATGAAGTCCGCGACGTAAGGCTGGTGAACCCGATGGGCGCGCTGGTCAGGCTTGGTGCGGATAACGGGGGGCGGGATGCAAACTGACGAAGTGGTGAAATGCCAGAGTGCGCTCGAAGCGCTGCGCAGCGGCGTGCCGAACCACGAAGCGGTCCGCGTGCTCGGGTCGAATCAACGCGAAGTGGAAGATCTCTTTGCCGCGGCGCTGGAATCCACGCGGGGTGCGGAGGCGGCCGGCCAACGGATTTCCGGAGTGCTGATCTCCGGCGGCTTCGGCGCCGGAAAATCGCACTTGCTGGAATACCTGGAGCATGTCGCCCTTTCCGAAGGCTTCGTCTGCAGCCGTGTGGCGATCAGCAAGGAAACGCCCCTCTACGATCCCGTGAAAATGTTCCAGGCGGCAATGGATAACGCAGTGCTGCCGGATGCGAACGGGCAACTCATCCAGGAAGTTGGGTCTAGATTGGATGCATCCACGGAACAGTACGCCGAGTTGAATGCCTGGGCGAACAGCCCCGGCAGCGGGTTGAACGCCTTGTTTCCAGCCACGCTGCTCCTCCACGAGACGATCGCCGGAAGCGATCCGGAATTGGTTGACCAGATTACCGGGTTCTGGTCCGGCGAGCGGCTGGCCATCGGCAGGATCCGGCAGGGATTGAAGCAGGTAAATTCTGCGGCCCGCTATCAACTGAAGACTCCTAAAGTGAAAGAGCTTGCCCGTCAGCGCTTCCTTTTCACTTCACGGCTCATCCGGGCGGCGGGCTATCGAGGTTGGGTGCTCCTGATCGATGAAGTCGAGCTTATCGGCAGGTACAGCCTATTGCAGCGTGGGCGCTCCTATGCCGAGTTGGCCCTTTGGCTCGGGAAAATCCGGGGCGAGGGCGTGCCGGGCGTGGTCGCCGTCGCGGCCATCACCGACGACTTTGCGCTGGCCGTCCTCAAGGAGAAAGGGGATCGTGAGATCGTCGGCCAACGCTTCCGGAGCAAGGGCGGCGACGAGTTTACGATCCTTGCCGGGAGAGCGGAAGCCGGAATGCGGCTGGTTGAGCGCTCCGCGATCGCTCTTCGTCCCCCGGATGAAGGCGTCTTGCGCGAAACCTATCAACGCTTGAAGCGAATCCATGCAGAGGCATACGCCTGGGATCCCCCGGAGATTGCGCAACAGGAGCGCTCCGTGGCCCGCCGGATGCGCTCTTACGTGCGGCGATGGGTTAATGAATGGGATTTGCTCCGGCTCTATCCAGGTGTGGACATAACGCCCGAAGAGGAGCGGACGCTTCGGTTTACCTACGAGGAAGATGCGGACCTAACCCCGCCGGATCGCTCGGAGACCGAAGAGTAGCCTTGTGCCTCCCTGCCGCCATTGGCCTCATTGGCGCCGATCGTCTTGAGGTGGCCCCCTCGAAGTTCCAATGTCCGTATTGCCGCATCCGGCGATTCTTGATAAAGACTACAGGCATGACCCGTGACGAATTGGGCGCATCCCGGCGTGGCATGTTTCAGGCAGCGGCGGGCGTGGCGGCGGCAACATTCCTCGTGCCCGCCGGCATTGCCTCCCCGCAGTCCATGGTGGGCGCGGCGGAGGCGCAATCGCGCCGACGCGCGTATCTTGAGGAATTCCTTCGGATCTTCCCACCCGGACGCACTCCGCCCGCCGGCCGCATCAACGCGCAAGACAGGACGTGGGAGGAGCTGGTCCGCCGCACGGGGCTCCTGCCTCCTGACTTCGCCTCCATGCCCTCTGTCGCGGAACTTCCGGATCCGCTCTTGTTGTGGGATTCCGGGCGGCGGCGCCCCGTCTCGAATGCCGCCGATTGGAAGAGACAGAAGCAGTGGATTCGAAGCCAGGTGGAGCACTGGGTTTTCGGCGCAATGCCGCCCGCGCCCGATAACCTGCGCGCCGTGGTGACGGGCACGCGGCGTGAAGGCACGGTTACCGCCCGCGATGTGCGCTTGGAATTTGGCCCCGGCCATCGCGCCACGCTGCGCCTGGAATTGAAGATTCCCGATGGCAAGGGCCCCTTCCCGGTCTTCCTGACGAATCACAATTGGCGGCGGCCCTGGCTCTATACGGCCGTGAAGCGTGGCTACATCGGCTGCTACTATGCCGCTGCCGACCCCGGCCTTTACGGCGACGTGGACGATTCGGACGCCTATATCGACATCTACCCCGAGTACGATTTTTCCTGCCTCGCGCGCTGGGCGTGGTCGGCCTCGCGGGCGGTGGATTACCTCCTCACTCTGCCCGAAGTGGAAAAAGAACACATCGGCCTCGCGGGTCACTCGCGCGGCGGAAAGCAGGCGCTGCTCGCGGCGGCGTTCGACGAGCGCATCGCCGCCGTGATTCCTTCCAGCGGAAACACCGGGGAGAGCGATCCTTGGCGTTACACCACCGGCCTCTTTGTGAACGAAACCATCGAGTTGCTCACGGCGGCTCAGCCCCACTGGTTCCATCCGCGGCTGCGCTTTTTCGCGGGGCGCGAGGACAAGCTGCCCGTGGATCAGAACAGCCTGATGGCGATGGTTGCGCCGCGCGGCCTCATGCTTTACTCCGGTTACGCGGAATCGGCCGGGAATCCTCTTGGGTTCGAGCAGGCGTATCAATCCGCCAAGTCCGTCTATCGTTTCCTCGGCAGTGAGGAAAATCTGTGGCTCACGCTCCGTGAGGGAGAGCACGCGACAACGCCCACGGATATTGAGCAATTCATCGATTTTTTCGATACGGTATTCCGTCGCAAGCGCTGGCCGAGGGTCGTGAGTTCGATCGTCGGCTACTCCTTTGATGGCTGGCGAAGTCTAACTGGTGAGCAACTCGATCCACTCTCCTACCCGAAGCGTCGCGTGGGCGATTTTCTCGCGCGGTCTGATGGTAAACCAATCGAAGATGCCGCGGATTGGGCCGCGGCGCGCCCGTCCCTCCGCGGCCGAATCGCCTCGTTTCTGGGCGAGGCGCCCCCGATGGCGCCCTTCAAAGCGGCGCGTAAACTCTCAGACCGGATGATGGCGAGTGAAGGCTGGTTAGCCACTCTCTTTAGCCGCCCCAGCGATACGCCTCGCCTCCGGAACACAGGCATGGGGGTGGCGCATGTCGCGTTCGGCGACGGCCTCGCCGGAGAGTTGTTCTACCCGGCGGCGCAGGAGGGGAGACCCGCGTCCGGCAAGTGGCCGGTCCTGGTCTGGCTGCATCCGTATGCCTACCAGAACGGGTGGTGCGCCGCAGGGCCCTGGAACGCCGGCGGGTGGATCTATACCCAGGACCAGCGGCCCTCCTTCCCGCTGTTCGTCAATGCCGGGTTCGCGGTGTTTGCGTTTGACCAAGTTGGTTTCGGCACACGAATCCATGAGGCTAGGGCATTTTACGAACGCTACCCAAAGTGGTCGCGCCTCGGGAACATGCTCGTCGATACGCGCGCGGCCGTGAGCGCGCTCGCCCAACTGGAAGAGATCGACGCTTCCCGGATCTTTCTGCTCGGGTACGGTCTCGGTGGAAAGGTGGGGTTGTTGACCGCGGCGTTTGAGGATGGCGTGCGAGGGGTTGTTTCCGTTTGTGGGGCGGACGCCCTCCGTCTCAATACGGCGGCCAAGGGAGGCGAGGGTCTCCGGCATTATTCGCACCTGCACGGCTTACTGCCGCGCCTCGGCGATTTCATCGGGAACGAAGAGCGCGTCCCATTCGATTTTGACGAAGTAATGGCGCTTGCGGCGCCGAAACCGATGCTGGTGGTCGCTCCGGCGCTGGATCGTTACGTGCGCGCCGCGGATGTTCGCGAAGAGGTGGAGGCGGCCAGGCGCATCTACGCGCTCACGGGTGCCTCCGCCGCTCTCACCTTTGAGACGCCGGAGGATATCAACCGCTTTTCGCGCAAGACGCAACAGCGCGCTCTCGAATGGCTGCGTAGCGCAGGGTGAGACGGGCGCCGGGGATGGGCCCGGTGAAGCGCTTCTCCCCCATCGGCAAGGCGTCGAGGGATTGCGGGCTGACGGCGGCACAGTCCGAATCGGGCGGAAGCGCCAAGCGGCCGCTCCAGAAGAAAAGGCGGCGAGAGGGGCCCATCCCCGGCGGCCATCATGGTTTCTGTGTCGAAGCTTCACCGGTGGGGATCAGCTCTGCATCCAGCAGCACCACCACGCCTTCGCGGATCATGGGCCGTATCGATGGCAAGATGCGGCGCAATGCTTCCTCGCTGTCAATTGCGATCAGCGTCATCGGTTTGTTGTCCACGACGCCGAACAGGCCCTTCCGGTGGATTCTCCGGTGGATGCCATAACCCATGATTCCCGTGAGAACGGTCGCTCCGGCGATGCCGTGGCGCTCCAGTTGCCGAACCAACTGCTCGTGAAGCGGAGCCCCGTCCCATTCATCCGTGGCATCGAAGAATACCAGCATCGCTTTGGCGCCAAGGCCTGCCGAGGTGAGTCTCTCAGTTTCTGCCACTGCTCTCCTCCTTTGGGGTACGCCGGGAACGGAATCGTTCAACGAGATAGTACAGACTTGGGAGTGCGATCAACGTAAGAATCAGCGTTGAGGACAGGCCGCCGACCACAACGGTAGCCAATGGGCGCTGTACATCGGAGCCGATGCCAACCGCTCGGGCGGCTGGGATCATGCCAAGCAGGGCGACAATCACCATCATGAGTACAGGCCGGATGTTCGACTTTGCCCCCTCGACGACGGCCTGCTCGAGATCCAGCCCAACCTCCCGGCGTTGTCTCGAAATCTCAGCGATCAGCAGTACGCCGCTCATCACGGCCACGCCGAACAAGCTGATGAATCCGACAGCGGCGGAGACGCTGAGATTGATCCCGCGCAGCCAGAGCAACAGAATGCCGCCAACCAGAGAGAACGGGACGTTCATAAGCACCAGGCCCGCCTCGATCGCAGACCCGAAAGCCATGAAGAGAAGCGCGAAGATCAGCCCCACCGTCATCGGCAGCACGATGCTCAGGCGGTGCCTGGCGCGCTCGAGATTCTCGAACTGGCCGCCCCACTCTACGCGATAGCCTTGCGGCAATGAAATCTCTCGCGCGAACCGCCGTTGCGCATCCCGGACAAAGCTGCCCTGGTCGCGGCCGCGGATGTTGGTCCTTACCGTCATCTGCCGTTGATTCTCGCGGCGGCCGATGATGCTCGCTCCGTTGACCACTTGAATCTGGGCGAGTTCACTTAGCGGGATACGCGCTCCTCCTGCTGCCCTGACCAGCATGGAGTTCAAATCCGCGATCTCCGCCCGCGATCCCGTAATGTAGCGCGCCGTAATGTCAAAGCGGCGCTCGCCTTCGAAGAGCGTGCTTACGGGTCTGCCGCCCACGGCAAGCTCGATCAACGCCTGCACATCCTCCACGTTCAAGCCGTAACGGGCAATCCGCGTCCTGTCGATCAGTACTCGAAGTTGAGCCTGGTCCGGTTCCTGCTCGATTGCCGAATCGGCTGCCCCGGGTACCTTCTGAATCATGGCCAGTGTCTGTTGCGCCGTTCGCCTGAGCCTCCCGAGGTCGCTGCCGGTCAGAATAACCGCAAGATCCGCGGAAGATCCGGTAACGGATTCCGTCACCGTATCGATAATGGGCTGCGTGAAGTTGAGGCTCACCCCGGGAATATTCTCGCGAAGCCGTGCGCCAAGCTCATCCACTAAGTCGGCCTTGCTCTTCCCTCTCGGCCACTCGTCATAAGGCTTCAGGGTGATGAGGATCTCATTGCGGTTCGGCCCGAACGGATCCGTGCCGGAGTCGTTGCGGCCTGTCTGCGAAGCAACGAGCCTCACTTCCGCCGATTGCGCGATGAGCCGGCGCATGTCCGATGCAATCTCAGCGGATTTTTCGAGAGATGTTCCAGGGGGAAGATTCGCCCGAATCCAGATGACGCCTTCATCGAGGTGCGGGAGAAACTCCGTTCCAAGAATAGAGCCGAGGGCGAAAGCGCCCAGCACCACCGCCACGGCGCTCGAAACGATCAGGCCAGACCGGGGGATGGTGCGCTCGAGCAAGCGGCCGTAACCCCGGTAGATCCAGCGAAACAGCGGATTATCCCAGGATTTGACTCCACCCCGGAATAGGTACGTTGACAGCACTGGGATCAGCGTCAGCGCGATCAGCATCGATCCCAACAAAGCCGCGCAGACCGTGAACGCCATGGGCGTGAACAGCCGGCGTTCCACTCGCTCCAGCGTGAATAAGGGCAGGTACGCCGAGATCAGAATCAGCATCGAGAAAAAAATGGGCCGCTCGATCTCCAGGGCGGAAGCGCGTATCCGGTCGAGAACCGACTCGCCAGGGCGATCGAGATGCGAGAGGCGATGCACGATGTGCTCCACCATAACCAAGGTCCCGTCCACGATGATTCCGAAGTCAAGCGCGCCCAGGCTCAATAGGTTCGCAGGCACTCCGGCGAGATCCATGCAGATGAATGCGAACAACAACGAGAGCGGAATCGTGACAGCCGTCAGGAGCGCTGCCCGGACGCTTCCAAGGAATAGAAACAACACCGCCACAACGATGATCAGCCCTTCCGCTAGCGTTCGCGATACCGTCAGCAACGTGTTGCTGACCAGGTCGCGCCGGTCGTAGATCGGCTCAATCCGGACGCCGGCCGGCAAGCGCTCTGCATTGAGAGCGTCGATCTCCGTCCCAACTCCAGCGAGAACTTCAGAGGGATTCTCGCCGCGCCGCATCAGCACGATTCCCTCTACTCCTCCGGACTCCCCACCCAGCCCGAAGACGCCCGTCGGTGGCGCCGCCCCGATTTTCACCCGGCCGATATCGCGCACATACACTGGCGTCCCGCCCTTGGCGGAGAGCATGATGTTCTCGATGTCCTCGGTCGAGCGGATCAGGCCAACGCCGCGAATCACCATCGATTGCTGCTTGTTGTCCAGCATCGCTCCGCCCGCATTCCGGTTGTTGGCCTGGATGGCTTCCGAGACGCGCGTGATGGTGAAGCCGTACTTTTCGAGAGATAGAGGGTCCACCTCGATCTGATATTGCTTCACCAATCCGCCGAACGGGACCACATCCGCCACGCCCGGAACCTGCAGCAGGCGCGGAGCCACCACCCAGTCCTGTAGCTCTCGCAACCGGATCCCGTCGAATCCCGGGGGCGCCTCGATGTGGTAACGGAACAGTTCTCCAATCGGAGTCGAGAGCGGGCCGAGCGCGGGCTGGGCCTCCGGCGGCAACTCCGCATCTCGCAGCTTCTCCAGCACAACTTGTCTTGCAAAGTAATCGTCCGTTCCATACGCGAAGGTCAGCTCCACCACGGACAATCCATAAATCGTCCTGGATCGCCTGGCAATCACGTGCGGCACGCTGTTTAGCGCGCGTTCGATCGGAACGGTAACCTGCTGTTCCATCTCTTCGGCGGCATTGCCCGGCAGGGTCGTGATGACCACCACCTGCGTGTCCGAAATGTCCGGATACGCTTCGATCTTCAGTTGCTGAAAGGAGTAAACGCCCAACCCGATGAGCACCACGCCGAGGGCGACGGTAAGGAAGCGTTGATGCAGGGCAAAACGAAGCAGTTGGCCGATCATAGGTCTTGATTAGTTACCGTGTTCCAGCAGCATCGCGCCGTCGATCACGACGCGATCGCCGGCCTGAATACCGGAAAGCAATGGCGTGACCCCACCGCTCGATCGGCCGGTCTTCACGTCGACAGCTTCATAATCTCCAGGCGCTCTCTCCCGCCATACGGAGGTGCTTCCCTCCCGCTGCACGACGGCTGCATTCGGGACGACGGGAACGGTCCGAAACGTCTCTTCATGACGGATCTCTCCGAACATATCGGGGCGGAATCGGCCAAGGGGGTTGGCGAGTTCCGCGATCACTTCGATCGTTCGCGTGTCGGCGTTAACCGTATCCGAGATCCTCGCGACGCGCGCCGTAAACCGCTCAGCGGGAAACGCCGCGAGGCTCACCTCGATGCGCTCGCCCGGCGTGATCAACCGGATCAGACTCTCCGGCACGTCCGCCGCCACATAGACGGAGCTCAGATTCGCAATGGTCATAACCGGCGCGCTCGTGTCGTTGCGGTATTCGCCGGAGGAGACGCCGATGTCGAGAATCTTCGCCGATACCGGCGCTCGAACCGCGATCTCCTGTTGAAAGGCGCCCGGTTTCAAGCCCAGAATAGCGAGCCGCCCCAGGTTCTCCTGTATTGCGGCCGATGCCTGTTCCCCATCGGATTTCGCCTGCGCGAGTGCCGCTTCCGCGCCGATCACATCTTTCTGCGCAATCGCCCCGTGCGCAAACAGATCGCGTGCGCGGGCTAGATCCGCCTCCGCCTTCGCCGATGCCGCTTTCGCTTCCCCGGCCCGGGCTTCCGCTTGCCGGTATGCCGACATCAGGGAACTCACCTCCGGGCTGTCCAGAGTGAACAGCGTCTGCCCAGGTTGAACCGCGTCTCCAAGCCCTACCCTCACTTGACGGATGCGGCCCGGCACGGGCGCCGCGATTCTGTAGACGTGCGTGGGGATGGCCTGGATCCTGCCCGGTGCGGTCACTTCCTCCAGGGGCATTCGCGCGGTCTCGACCACCGCTGTCTTGATCCGCTGCGCCTGTGGCGAATTCGGATTCACCCGTGCTTCTCGAACGCCCGGTCGCGCATCGGCGGTTTGGGCGGAACCCGTTTCGATGGGGTCGTTCCCCGCCTTGCCGTCACGCGAGCATCCGGCGCACAATACGCACAAGGCGAAGGCAGGCATGGCGATGCGCCACTTCATTTGGAGTCTCCGGCCGTCCCCGCCACGGAGTCGAGCGTGTAAAGACTTCGGGCATATTCGGCCCTGGATTCGTTGTAGGTTTGCATCGTCTCGTTGAACGCCCGCTGAGCGTCAAGAAATTCGATCAGCGTCGCTTCCCCCCTCCTGTAGGAGTATTCGGTGATGTTTCGAACGTCGCGAGCTTGGCCGAGCATGTCCCTCTCGATATCCGCAAGCAGGGAGAGCGCCGTCCCGTAACGCTGGTAGACGTTCTCCACTTCCACCCCGATCGAGGTCTGAAGCTCGCGCAATCGCGCTTCAATCTGTTGCTGTTCGCGCCGCGCTCGCTCAATTTCTCCCTGGTTCCGGTTGAATACCGGAATGTTGGTCTGAAAGAAAATGCCAAGGGAATTGCCGGTTCCGGCCAGGCCCTGTTGCCTGCGATATTCAGATCCCACAACGTAGTCCGCTTTCCCCTCCGCAATCTGTAATCGAAGCTCTGCCTGGGAGCGGGCGAGTTCCCGTTTCAATGCTTGAAGGTCCGGCCGGGATTCCTCGGCGCTCGCGCGAATCTGCGATGGATCCACCGTCTTTCTCTCTCCCCGGAAGTCCCCGCCAATCTCAAAATCCGCCGCGAGTTGCGTGCGGCCCAGAAGGAATTGAAGACGGTTCTTTTGTGACCGTACGCTCAACTCGGCTTGCTTCACCTGATTGCGAAACTGAAGGGCCGCGATACGGCTGCGCACCAGTTCCACATCGGCGAGGTCTCCCGCTTTCACGCGAACGGCATTGACCTCCACAACCTCGCTCAGGGCCTTGAGGCTCTCTTGCGCAAGGGAGAGGTTGGCCTTGGCGAGTTGGAGATCGACGAAGGAACTCTGTACCTCCAAAATCAGCTTTCTGGCCTCATCCAGCAGTTGAAGCCGCGCCAATTGAATACTGTTCTGTGCCACTTCAATCCGGCTCTGCCGCTTGCCGCCGCGCTCGAGCACAAAGTCAGTGCGAAGGCTGTACTCCGCGGGGCCGGCGGCATTGCTCGCGTTGTAGCCGGTTCCAAGAACATCCAAATGGTCGCCGCCAACTGACACCACCGGATTCGGGCGCAGCCGTGCCGTGATGAGATTCGCCTCCGCAATCGGCACGTTGAAGCGCTGCGCCAATAGCCCGAGGTTGTGGTCGAGAGCTTCCTTCACCGCCGCATCAATCGTCAGTGGTGCTGCCGGTTGAGCGGGTTGCGCCCACAGAGCATGCATCAGGAGCACCGGCAGACAGGCGTATAGCGCACGCATCGCGTTTGACATCGAATTGACTCATGGAGACGCACGTCGTGGGCCAGCCGGAGAGCCTCATTTTGTGGCGTCGTCAAGCTGGCATTGGCCTCCACCTGTGCGTTTGGCGTACACTGAGCGTACGGAAAGCGTACACCCAGTGCTCGCGAATTCAGTTCGCATGGCCGTAGGAAAGCAAGAGGCCATGGATACCGGCTTGCCTCTCGGGAATCGGGCTGGTTGTCGCTGTGAAGGCCATGCAATTTCCAAAAGTTCGAGCTGCGCAACGGCTTCAGACATTGCTCCTCCTCACAACGCTTACCGCGATCGCGGTCGCGGCGCTGCTCTTCTCGGATCTTGTCCGGAGCTTCCGGTCCACCGTCGTGTCGGACGCGAGTAAGAGTCTCGCGAATGCCGTCCGCGAACTCCTCCAGGAAAGCGGCGTTCCGCTGGAATTGCCCGCCGGGTCGGCGGCTCCGGATTCGAGCCGCGATCTCCTCCTGCGCCGGGCTTCCTACCGGATCCTCCGCTCGTATCCCGACGTCGAAGGCGGTTATCTGGCCGCCAGGTCTGTCATCGGGCACAGCTTCCCCACCTATACGGAACCAGGTAGCGACCTGAAACAGCCGGCGATTGAACGCGACGCTGTGCTCGATGCGCTCGCCGAATCCAAGCGGACCGGCCTGGTGGCGGAGCGCGTATTCGACGATCAACTCGATCTGGTTGTCGTGGCCGTGCTGGCGCCGCGCGACGGCAACCTCGCCGCGTGGGGGCTCAAGCGCTATATCGGCTTCAACCAGTCAAGGCATCTTCAGCGAAACCTGATTCTGGTGGGCGTCCTGGTGCTCGGGTTGCTTAGCGTCGTCGGCGCTCTGTGGATCAATTACCGGATGCAGCGCGGCTTCGCGGGCATCCAGGCAGGTCTCGCGCACCTCCGGACGAACCCTTCTTACCGGCTCTCCGGGCAACAGAACGAATTGCAGCCGATCGTGATGGCGATCAACCGGATGGCGGAAAGCCGGCAGCGGCTCGAAGCCGATTTGCGCCGGGAAGATCGCCTCCGTGTGATGGGGCGCGTGGTCGCGGGCATTGCGCACGAGATTCGCAATCCATTGAACGGCATCCGCCTCACCGTTCAGATGATGGCGCGCAAGCTCCGGGGCAGCGAGGCCGCGGACGAGGGCGTGCCGATCGTTCTGGGCGAAGTGAACCGCCTCGACAGCCTGTTGAAGAGCCTGCTGGTTTTCGGCGCGGATGAACCGGAGCGGCCCCGGCGTCAACCCGTGCGCCCGGTGCTGGAGCGGACCCTCGCCTTGGCGAAGCCACAGATGCGCGAGAAAGGCATTCAATCCGAATTGACGGGACCCTCGGATATCTGCGCGCGTGTCAATGGCGATCATCTCCAGCAGGCCGTCATGAATCTGATCTTGAATGCCATCGACGCCGCGGGCCCGGGTGGACGAGTCGCGATCGCTTTTCAGCAGATAGACTCGCGCGTCGAGATCAGCGTAAAGGATTCCGGCCCAGGGCTCGCGGCGCAGCAACGGGAGC
Organism: Bryobacterales bacterium; assembly: GCA_020847315.1. Taxonomy (GTDB): domain Bacteria; phylum Acidobacteriota; class Terriglobia; order Bryobacterales; family Bryobacteraceae; genus JACTMJ01. The sequence continues at coordinate 15,307 of JADLCF010000249.1, forward strand.
ATCTGTTCGAGGTGTTCTACACCACAAAGCCAACTGGTACGGGCCTGGGGCTGGCTGTCACGCGAGCGCTATTGGAGAAAATGGGCGCATCCATCGAATACGTCGTGGATGACGGATCCACCGGCGCACATTTCCGGATCGAACTCCCCGCGGATGCCCCAATCGTTGCCCCGCTCCCCAAGGTGTCTGCATGAGAGAGCGAATCCTGATCGTCGAAGATGAGCGCGCCGCCTCGCACTCCCTCGCCGTAATGCTCCGCGACGAAGGCTACGGCGTGCTGCTGGCGGAAGATGCGGAGAGTGGCTTGGAGATTGCCCTTCGCGAAGAACCCGATCTGGTGCTTCTGGATATCCGCTTGCCGGGAATCGATGGGCTGACGATGCTCCAACGTCTGCGCGACGGATACTCGGAAGCGGCCGCCATCATCATGACTGCGGACGCCACAAGCAGCAGCGCCATCCGCGCCACGCAACTCGGCGCCTTCGACTTCATCGTTAAGCCCATCGACTTCGATCACTTGCTCGTGGTGGCGCGGCGGGCGCTCGAGTATCGCGCCTTGGATAGAGAGGTTCGCGCGCTCCGGGCAACGCAAACAACCAAACCCGTAATCCCGGCGATCGTGGGGCACAGTCCCGCCATGCAGGCGGTCTACAAGCTCATCGGCCGCGTGGCGGCTTCGAATGCAACCGTGCTGATCACCGGCGAGACGGGCACGGGGAAGGAATTGGTCGCGAACGCCGTCCACGAATACAGCCTTCGCGCTTCCGGACCGCTCGTGAAAGTGAACTGCGCGGCGATCCCCGAATCGTTGCTCGAAGCCGAACTCTTTGGCCACGAAAAAGGGGCGTTCACGAATGCGCTCTTCAGGCGAACCGGACGATTTGAAGAAGCCGCCGGCGGCACTCTCTTCCTGGACGAGATCGGAGAGCTTCCCGTGGCATTGCAGCCCAAGTTGCTGCGCGCCATTCAGGAACGTACCGTGCAGCGGCTCGGGAGCAATCGCCCGGTTCAGGTCGACTTTCGTCTCATCGCCGCAACTGCGCAGGATCTTCAACAGGCGGCGGCGGCGGGCAAATTTCGCGAAGATCTGTTTTACCGGCTGAACGTCGTCCAGGTCGCGCTTCCTCCGCTGCGAGAGCGCCGCGAAGATATCGCCCCGCTCGTGCAGCGATTCCTCGCTCGCTCCGAGCATCCGGCGTCGATCCGCCGGGAAGCGCTCGATTTGATCCTGGCGCACGATTGGCCCGGCAACGTCAGAGAACTGGAAAACGTGATCGCCCGCGCCCTGGCGATCGCCCCCGGCGGAGTCATCACCGCCGATTGCATTGAACTCAGAAGAGGCGCTCCCGCGAACGGCCCCACGTGGCTGCAACAGATCCCTTTCGAGACTGGCTACAAACGGGTCCTCAGCCAGGTCGAAGAGTATCTCTTGCGGGCGGCCTTGGCCGGCGCGGACGGAAACAAGGCCCGCGCCGCCGGCATTCTCGGCATTCAGCGAAGACTCCTCTACGACAAGATGCGGGAATATCGGATCGAGTAAAGATCCAGGTGATGCCGGAGGCCAACGCCGGCGCGCACCCCGTATTCTCCCGCGCGGAGACTTCGATGTTCTTCGTATCCGAAGCGAAGGCCCCTTGGAAGCCGATACACTTGGAAGCCGATGTCGAGGATGAGTTCGAAGGGATTGTAGCCCGAGTCTCCTCACGTATACCCGTACAGCCCGGTCCCCTCTTCAAGTTTTGACCTGGAGTTAGTCTATGAACATCCTCCGCACGAAACATCGATCGCAATGGGCTCGCGTCTGCGCCCTGATTTGGGTGCTGGCACTGCCGGCGGCATGGGCGCAGCCGCTTGCCGGCACGCAGCCGTTGACGGAGACGGGCGACGTGAGGATGCGAATGCTCGAAGGTCTCCGCGGTTTTCTCTTGCGGGAGACCGATGCTTCCGTGGCGCGGCGACTCAGTTATTGGCGGCAGGACTTTTCCTCGCCTGAAGCCTATGCGCGATCCGTCGCGGGCAACCGCGCGCGCTTTGCCAGGATCATCGGGCTGGCCGATCATCGCGTCGGGTTCGACGATTGGACGCCGCAGGCTACCCTCTCCGGCTCGGCGCTGCTGGCTGAAGGTCCGGGTTACCGAGTCTACGCAGTGCGCTGGCCGGTGTTGGACGGAGTGGAGGGCGAAGGGTTGCTGCTCGAGCCCACCCGCCCGGCAGCGGCTACCGTCATTGCGCTCCCCGATGCGGATTCCTCGCCGGAAGCTCTTGCCGGCCTCGCGCCAGGCACGCCCTACTCGATGCAGATCGCGCGCCGCCTGGCGGAGAGTGGGTGCCGCGTGGTCGTGCCGGTGTTGATCGATCGCCAGGACACTTACTCAGGCAGCCCCTACGCCCACCTGACGAACATGGCCCATCGCGAGATGATCTACCGCATGGCCTACCAACTCGGACGGCACATCATCGGCTACGAAGTGCAGAAGGTGCTGGCTGTGGTGGATTGGGCAGTCCGCCGGCATCCGGGCCAGCCGGTCGGCGTGGCTGGCTATGGGGAAGGCGGGTTGTTGGCGCTATACAGCGCTGCCGCCGACCCGCGGATCGACGCCACTTTGGTGAGCGGATATTTCGACGCTCGCCAGAACCTGTGGCAGGAACCGCTGTATCGCAACGTCTGGGGTTTGCTCGAAGAGTTTGGCGATGCTGAACTGGCGTGGATGATTGCTCCGCGGCCGCTGGTGGTGGAGGCGTGCCGTGCGCCCGAGATCGCCGGGCCGCCCGCGCCGAGCGAGACCCACCGCTCCGCCGGCGCCCCAGGCCGGCTCACCACGCCGGAGCCGCGCAGCGTCGAGGATGAGGCCGCTCGCGCCCGGGTGGTTTATGCGAAGCTCGGGGAGGCGGATCGGCTGAGCCTGGTGCTCAGCGGAGACGGACGCGGCGAGCCGGGCTCGGAAGCGGCGATGGGAAGGTTCCTGCGCACCCTGAAGATGAACGCGACGCGTCCCCAGGGCGAACTCGCGCGCCGCACCCGTCCGGACCCCGACCGGCAGCGGCGGCAATTCTTCCAGCTTGTCGAATATACCCAGAAGTTGGCCCGCCAGTCCCAATTCGTCCGGCAGGAATTCTGGTCGAAGGCAAACACCACCAGTCCCGCGCGTTGGGACGAGAGCGCCGAATCGTATCGCCGATACCTTTGGGAGGAGGTCATCGGGAAA
>JADLCF010000250.1 GCA_020847315.1 Bryobacterales bacterium
AGGCTTTCCTGGATTACTTCGCCTCCAAAGGCCACCGCATCGTTCCGAGCTCCTCGCTGGTGCCCGCGAACGACCCCACCCTGCTCTTCACGAACGCGGGGATGAACCAGTTCAAGGACATCTTCCTTGGGCAGGAACGACGCGATTACGCGCGCGCGACCACGTCGCAGAAATGCGTCCGCGCCGGGGGGAAGCATAATGATCTGGAGAATGTCGGCCACACCCGCCGCCACCACACCTTCTTTGAGATGCTGGGTAATTTCTCCTTCGGCGATTACTTCAAGGAGCAGGCAATCGACTTCGCGTGGGACCTGGTGACGAAGCGCTATGGCCTGCCGAAGGACCGGCTGTTCGTTACCGTGTTCCGGGAAGACGACGAGGCCGAAGAACTTTGGCAGCGGGTGGCGGGCGTGCCCAAGAGCCGCATTTTCCGCCTCGATGAGAAAGACAATTTCTGGCAGATGGGCGAGACCGGCCCGTGCGGCCCGTGCTCCGAGATTCACTACGATCTGGGCCCCGGCGCCGCGGAGCCGGGCCGTGAGCACGAGCAGTTCCCCGACGATGGCGGGGGCCGCGTTGTCGAAATCTGGAATCTGGTCTTCATGCAGTTTGACCGGGACGAGACCGGCAAGCTTACGCCGCTGCCAAGGCCATCCATCGATACCGGGATGGGCCTGGAGCGCATGGCCGCCATTCTGCAGGGGAAACTCTCCAATTACGAGACGGACCTCATCTTCCCGATCATGGAGGAAGCCGCGCGCCTGTTCGGCACGGAGCCCGGCGCGGATGCGCGCGTCGATCTTTCACTCCGCATCAATGCGGACCACGCCCGCGCCACCGCGTTTCTAATCAACGACGGCGTTGTGCCCGCAAATGAAGGCCGCGGCTATGTGTTGCGAAAGATCATGCGGCGCGCCCTGCGTAATGCGCGTCTCGTGGGCGTGCAGGACCCGTATCTTCACAAGCTCACGGGTTTCGTGGCACAGCACATGGGCGGCGCCTACCCGGACATGCTCGAATCGATCGAGCGCGTCAGCCGCATCGTCAAGGAAGAGGAGCATCGATACGCAACCACGTTCCAACTCGCCGAGCGCGTCTTTCAGGACGAAGCGAAGCATGCCGTGGGCGGCGTGCTTCCCGGCGCGGCCGCCTTCAAGCTCTACGATACGTACGGCCTTGCGCTCGATGAGCAGGAAGAGATGGCGCGTGAGATGGGTCTCTCGCTCGATGAGGCCGGCTTCCAGTCTGCGATGGAGGAGCAGCGAACCCGTGCGCGCGCCAGTTGGAAAAGCGCCGGCAAAACGCACATTTCGCCCGTGTATCAACAGATCCGGGATACCGGGGCTACGATCTTCCGTGGCTACGAGTCTTTCGAGGTACCAGCCGCCATGGTGGTCGCGCTCGTGGTGGACGGCGCGCGCGTGGATGCGCTCGCCGCGGGGGTAGAGGGCGAGGCAATTCTTTCGGAAACGCCGTTCTACGCGGAGACGGGCGGACAGGTGGGGGATCGCGGCGTGCTTTTCCATCCGGAAACGGGAGCGGCGCTGGCGGAGGTGCGCGGCACGTATCCGGCGGTGCCAGGCCTCAATGTGCATAAGATCACCGCGCATGCCGCGATTCGCGAAGGGGACATCGTCGGAGCGCGCGTGGAAGCGCCACTGCGCGAAGCCACGATGCGCAACCATACGGCCACCCACCTATTGCACGCGGCGCTGCGGGAAGTGCTCGGTAAGCATGTGAAGCAGGCGGGCTCCGTGGTGGACCCCTCGCGGCTGCGCTTCGATTTTTCCCACTACACGGCGATGGACCGCGCGGAGATCGAGGAAGTGGAGCGCCTCGCCAACCGGGAGATCCTCGCGAACATCGGCGTCGAAACCAAGGTGATGGACCTCGAATCCGCCGTCGCTACCGGCGCGATGGCGCTCTTCGGAGAGAAGTACGGGGATCGCGTCCGCGTGGTCGATATCCCTGGATTCAGCCGCGAACTCTGCGGTGGCACGCACGTGGCGCGCACCGGCAATATCGGGTTGTGCAAGGTGGTCTACGAAGGAAGCATCTCCGCGGGCACGCGACGGATTGAAGCGATCACCGGGTATGGCGCGCTCGACCGTTTCCGCAACGCGAGCGATTCGCTTTCCCGCGTGGCCCACGCCGTCCACGCATCGGAGCCGGAGCTGCTTGATCACGTGGAGCGGCTGATGGCGCAGCAGAAAGCGCTCGAGCGGCAGATCGATCAGTTGAAGAGCAAGTTGGCGGGGTCCCAGGCCGAGGATGTGGAATCCAAGGTACGAACGGTTGGCGACACCAAGGTGCTTTCGGCCCGGGTGGATGGCCTTGAGCGCGCACAAATGCGCGAGCTTGCGGACAAACTCCGCAACAAGTGGCAGAACGCCGTGATCCTGCTCGCCGCCGCCGAGGATGGCAATGTGTCCTTGGTGTGCGCGGTCACCAGGAACCTCACGGCCAAGGTGCATGCCGGCAAACTCGTGGGGCAGGCGGCGCAGATCCTCGGTGGCAAAGGGGGAGGCAGGCCGGATCTGGCGGAAGCCGGGGGCAAGGACCCAAGCAGGATCGACGAAGCCCTGGGTGGGCTCTACCCCGCTGTGGAAGGGCTGTTGCAGTGAGCGCGGTTCCCATCACTGAAGCGCCCGTGGTGATTGTGGGGGCGGGGCCGACGGGCCTTTCCTGCGGCATCGAGCTCAAGCGGCGAGGGATCGATTCCATCATCCTCGACAAGGGCTGCGTGGTGAATTCGATCTACCACTACCCGACGAACATGACGTTCTTCACGACGCCGGAATTGCTCGAAATCGGGGGCATTCCGATGACGTCGATCAACGACAAGCCGCATCGCGTGGAGGCGCTCAAGTATTACCGCCGCGTGGCGGAGTATTTCGAACTCGCGGTGCGGCAGTATGAACGGGTCGATCGCGTGAGTGGTGGCGACGGCGCGTTCCTCGTGGAGACCACCCGCCACGGAACGGAGCGCCAGGCTTACCGCGCGAAGAAGGTGATTCTCGCGACAGGCTACTACGACATCCCGAACCTGCTGAATGTGCCGGGCGAAGAACTGCCCAAGGTGCTGCACTATTACAAGGAAGCGCACCCGTATTACGATCACGATGTGCTCGTGGTGGGCGCGAAGAACTCGGCGGCGATCGCGGCGCTCGAACTTTTCTGGACCGGCGCGCGCGTCACGCTGGTTCATCGGGGAGATCGCATCTCGGATTCCGTGAAGTATTGGATCAAGCCCAACATTGAGAACCGCATCAAGAGCGGAGAGATCAGGGGTTTCTTCAACTCGACGGTGAAAGAGATTCGCGAAACCGAAGTGGTGCTCGCGACGCCGGAGGGAGAGGCCACTCTTCGCAACGACTTTGTCATGGCGTTGATCGGCTACCAGCCCGATCTGCGGTTTCTCGCTTCGGTGGGAATCACGCTCGACCCGGACACGAACAAACCGCGCCTTAACGAGTCCACGTTTGAATCGGAGACGCCTGGAATTTACCTCGCGGGAGTGCTGGTGGCGGGGATGCACACGAACGAAATTTTCATTGAGAACGGGCGCTTCCACGGCGCGCAGATCGCCGCGGATATTGCCGCCAAGTGCGCCGTTGACGTGGCCTGACGGTTAAGAGCCGGCCGCCGCGCCGTTCCACCGGCGCAGTTCCACGCGCTGCACGCGAAGGCCGCTGAAACCCACGTTCGTCAAGGTCAGGCAAAGCGGCGCATCGCTTTGCTCAAGGCGAACGGAAGCGGAGAGAATCGCCCATCGTGTTCCTCCGAAATGGCTTCCTCCGAAGGCGGTGGCGATGAGCGGAACTCCTTCCGCCGTGTTGAGAGCCAGCTCGCAGACGGCATCCGATTCGCGCGGGGGCTCGTCGAGCCCGGCGAAGAGGTCCAGCCGGTATTCGCCGGTTTCGCGCGCGCTGCCAATGGTGGCCTTCAGCGACTGCCCGCCATCCGCCGGAAGATTCCAGAAGCAGCGTTCGTAAACGGGATCGCGCCACCGGATTGCGCCCCTGGAGGGCGACATCCGTTCCGCCGGGACGCACTCGATCAATGGGCAGCGCGCTTGAGGCGCGGTGGCTGCATCGCGGATGTGCTCGGCGATTTTGGAGAATTCCACCGTGTCTGTCGACTCGAGCTTCGCAACTTTGAAGCGGGGGTCGGCCCCGATGAGGAGCGCATCCTCGCTTTCGGCGCTAACGATGAGCAAAGAGGCTCCAGACCGCACGGCCAGTTCCTGCATCTTGCGCCAGAAGCCGATGGGGCGATTCGCATTCTCCGCGCATGGAACAGTGTGAAAAAAAACGCCGCGGCGCGAGTCGAGCAAAGCCGCCGGGCCTTCGCGAAGCACATTCGCGCGGAAGCCTTCCCGTGCGAGCGCCTCGCCCAGGGGCGCGCCTTCCATGAACAGAGCCACGCTTCCCGGTGAAGGCGCTTCGGCGCGTGGGAACGGCAGGAAGGGTTCGCGCGGCTGCGCGAGCAGCTCCGGCGATATCGGGCGAGGAGCGGCGAGAATCGCCTTGGCCGCGCCGGCCAGCAACCCGTGCATGCACTGCTTCTCGATGCGAAGGAACCCCACGAATGAAACCCTGCGATAGAGCCACCAATCGATGGGATCGCGGAGGCGGTGGCGCGCATGCTCCAGGAATGTGCGCGAGAGGAACGGCAGCGCGCTCGATGCCGCCGGCCGGTTGCGGAATCCGCAATAGATGGAATCGCGGACCATCACCTTCCAGTTGAGGTCGAACTCATCGCGTCGGTTCAGGCTCGGTTGGCTGCCGTGGTGGACGATGGCGAGCGGGCGATGCCGCGCGCGCATGCCCTGCCGCGCCATTTTCATCACGACGTTCGATTCGTCGTGCGTGTAGGGGATCTGTTCGTCGAAGCCGCCGACGGCGAGCAGCGCATCGCGGCGGAAGAAGCAGTTGTTGCCGGTGACCGTGTTCCAGAGTCCATCTGCCCCGCGATGGTGGCTGCCTGGTTTCGGCCGGATCGGCCACGGGTATGCCGTCTCCGTGAGCAAGCCGTTCGAGAACTCCACGGTCTCATCGCGAAAGCGGTAACTCAGCCCGCCCACGGCAGTGGTGAGCGGATCGTCAAATGCGGGGAGCGCCTCCAGCATCCAATCGGGGTGCGCGAAAGAATCGTCGTCGAGAAACGCGACGATCTCCCCCTCCGCCGCGGCGATGCCCAGATTGCGGGAGATGCAGAGATTCGCCAGCGGATTTCGCCGCGCCTTGATCTCGCCGGGAAATCTCGCGAGCACCGCGTCGGTATCGTCCGTGGATGGGCCGTTTACCACAATCACTTCGAATCGCGGATAGCGTTGAAGACGCAACTGCCGCAAGCAGCTCTCAAGATGGGCGGCGCGGTTCAAGGTGCAGATCACCACGCTCACGGTGGCGCTCTCGCCCGTGCGCGGCCGGCGGGCGGCGCGGCCGAACCCGGCAAGCATTTGCGCAAGGACGTCCGGGGATGCATCCTCGCCGGGAAGCGGCCATCCCTCCGCATGAGTGAAACCCATCCGCCGCAGGCCCTCGGCCGCGAACGCATCCATGCCCCAAACGTGTTCGAAGCTATCCGTGAGGGAGGGCAACTGCTCCCCTCCCGCACCCGCAAACACCGCCGGTTCGCAAAGCAACGCGCGGATGCCGGGGAAGCGCTCCGCAAGATGGATATCGGGTGATTCGCGGCTGTAAAGCCAAACCAGGATGTCTTCAGGATCGTCAACGAACGCCAGCTCGCTTAGCGGCATGGTGACCGGATGCAGCGCGGCGCTTTCATCCGCGTACAACCGGCAAGCGATCTTGCGCTCCAGACAATGTGCGGCCAACCGGAGCAGGGAACGCGCCGCGGGACTGGATGCCCGTGCGTAGTCGAGGACGAGATGCAGCGTCATCGCGGAGAATCCGCGCGGGGGTTGCGCGCATCCGGCAGGCGGGTCTCCATCGTTTCCAGGACGGATTCCATGGCGCGGGCAACCGCCACCGTGTTCGCGGCATGCTGTTGCACGGGCCGCGTATACCAGGGGAGCAGCGCATGGATTACTCGCATCGCCACGCTCAGGTGCATGGGGTAATTCGCGGGCAGCATGCCCACTTGTCCGGCGCTCTCTTCGAGATTCCGGATGGCCTTGCGCAGCGCGTGCCAGGCTTCTCCGCCGCCAAGGCTAGGAGGCCGTGCGGACGTCACGGCATCCCCTGCTTGCGGGATGTGAAGCTTGAGGCGGATCTCGTCTAGAAGCTCGTTCGGTTCCATCGCTTAGCCTCTACGTTCGCGGAGCTATCCGGTAATTCTCTCAAAGAAACGAAGGCTCTTCAGCGCGGCATTGCGCCAGGTGAAGTGGTTGACGTGCGCCCGCCCGGCCTCCGCCAGTTCCCGGCGGAGCGCGTCCCCCGCGATCAGGCGCGCAAACGCGTGGGTGAGCTCCGATTCGCTCAACGGATCGGCGTACACCGCGCCCGGCCCGCAGACCTCGGGAAGGGAAGACACTCTCGACGTGAGCACTGGCGCCCCCGCAGCCAACGCCTGCGCCGGGGGCAGCCCGAAGCCCTCGTACAGCGACGGATACACGAAAAACTTCGCGGCGCGAAAGAGGCCGGGCAAGTCCCGCTCCGGCACGTAACCCAGGTAGCGGAGGGATGCGCCGCCTTGGCGAATGCGCTCCACCGTGGATTGCTGCTCCCAGCCGACAGGGCCGGCGAGAATCAGTTGCCAATCCTCCCGCTCCGTCTCGCTTAGCGCCATCCAGGCATCGAGCATCCTTGGAACGTTCTTGCGCGGTTCAATCGTGCCCAGGTAGAGTGCGAAATTCGCGGGCAGCCGGTAGGCGGCGCGCACTCGCGCGGCTTCTGCATCCGGGACGTCGAAATAGCTTGGCGCGATACCGTTGGGGATCACTTCCACCTTCCCCTCATCGAGGCGCAGCAGGCGGCAGGCATCGTCCTTGGTCGCTTGCGAAACGGCGATCAGCCCCCGCGCTTGCGGGTAGACGCGTTCGGCAAACGCCTTATTGGCGCGCACATTGCCGGGCGTGTGCGTCTCCGGCACCAGCCAGACGGTCATGTCATGGATCGTCGTCGAAATGGGAACCCTCGTTGGCGGCTGATGCAGGTGAATCGAGATGTGGAAGAGATCGGCGCGAGGCGCAAGCAGGTTGCGCGCGGCAACCGGAGCCTTGTTGAACGCATGCACATAGGCCAGACGCAGCCACGTGTTCAGGCGCGGTAGCGGTGACCGTTCATGGTCGAGCGTTTCCGGCAGATCCAGATACGGGAAACAGGAAATCCGATGAGGTGAGCCAGCCTCGCGCAACGCCTTCACCCATTCGTAAAGGGCGGTTTTCACACCCGCGCTACGCAAAAGAAACGGGAAGGCATCGATGGCGATTCTCATGGGAGCACGCGCCCGCCGGGTTGGCCTTTCCGCTGAAGCGGCTGATTCGTGAACAGAAATTTGCCGCCGCTTTCGCTCACTTCGTGCAGATGCTCCTTGCCCACGATCTCCTCGATCGCGGGTACCCTGGGCGCGGCCACAACGATGTAGTACCGCTGCGCGGCTCTCCAGCGCGCGGCGAACTCCGCGTTGCCGATGAAGACGTTCGGAGCGCCGGGCTCGTAGCTTCCATACTCGAGGTTGTTGATGCGCCCGTTCAGCAGCAGAACGCGCTCGTCGGCATAGAAGGCCACGGAGCTGAAGGCGTAGAATTGGTCGTCGAATACGAGTTCGCCGGGCGGGGCGGCATCGTAGGCGGCGGCGAGGCTTCGCGTGGAGAGGTAGGGGTCAAAAACGGTGAGCGCCAGGCGGGCCGCGGAGAAGAACATCACCATCGCCGCCGCGATCACCAGGACGGAGCGGTAGCCGCGGAAGAGGAAGGCCCCGGCCGCGCCCGCGAGCATGGCCACTCCCGCGACCGCGAGCGGCAGCGTGAGATACGCGAAGGATTCCACCGTGAGGTCTTCGAGATGCCCAAGCGCCAGCGTATAGGCCTCGGGATTGGAACTGAGGGCTCCCGCGATATCGCCCTGCGCGGGAACGCTCCACACCCTGGCAAGGAGATAGACGATGGCCGCCAACGCCAGCGAGAAAATCACGCCCGTGCCGATGCGAGCGATGCGGTTCCAGGCCGCGATCGATTTCGGCTCCCGCCGGGCCATGGCGCAGGCAACCAGGATCGCGAAGGCCGGGTAAGCCGGCATCGTGTAGTATTCCTGCGTCGTCGAAAGAGTGAAGAAGAACAGGACGAACGCGATGGTACAAAGACAAAGCAGGCGCGTCCGGGACGCGCGGTTCGTACCATGGAAACCCAGTTTGGCTACACCAGGCAAATAGGCCGTCCAGGGGAAAACCCACAGCAGGTGATAGAGCCAGAACTGCACGCGCGGCACGGTGTTGTAGTCGCGCGGATAGCGTAGGTTCAGAAAGCGCAGCAGATGTTCGTTGAAGAAGTAGAACCAGAAAAAACCCCGGTATTGGCCCGCTTCGGCGTGCATCGTGAAATCGAACAGGGGCGGGTTGGCCAGCATGGCCAGGACGTGCCAGGGCGCGGCGACGGCAACGGCGATTCCGGCGCACTCGGGAATGTGAAGGCGCTTCCACATTTCCAGCCGAAGAATCTGCTTCGTCGCCAGCAGGTAGAAGAAGATAGCGCCCACCGGGACGACGCAGGCCAGCAAGCCCTTGATCAGCGTGCCGATGCCCAGGCACAGCCCCATCAACATCGCCCAGGCGCGTGGGTTCACTTCCTCTGGCTCCATCATGCGCAGGAAGCAGCCAAGCGCGAGGAGGATCGCGAGCGTCAGCATGCCGTCGGAGATCATCACGCGGGTGAAGAGAAAGAGGCCTACGCACGTGGTGATCACGAGGCCGCTGTAGAGGCCCACTTGGGCGTCGAAAGCCCATCGGGCGATCCTCGCCGTGGCGAAACAGAGCAGAATCGCCGCCAGCGCCACCGGGATGCGGGCGCTCCAATCGTGGACCCCAAAGACAGCGAAGCTCATCGCCATCAGCCAGTACTTGAAGGGCGGCTTTTCGAGATAGGCGATGCCGTTGATATGCGGCGTCACCCAATCGCCGGAGCGCAGTATATCCCTCGCGATCACCGCCTGCACCGAATCGACGTCGTCCATCAGATAGGGTGGAGCGGCAATACCAACGCCAAAGATGGCGAGCGCGAAGAGCAGCACCACCCACTCCGGACGGTGGAACAGCAGGCGCTGCAATGGGCCGGTGGGTGGAAGCGCTTCGGTGGGTGTGGCTAGCGCCGCCATGCGATGGCTCCTTCCGCGGGCGGCAGCTGCGTGTGTCTATTCATAGCGAAGCGCCTCCGCCGGAGGAATCCGCGCGGCTGTGCCGGCCGGATGCAGTGTGGCGATGAAACTCACGAAGAGCGTGACACCCGCAATCCAAATGGAATCCATCCAGCGCGGCTCAAACGGCACATGGCTCAGCGCATAGACTTCGGCGTCGAGCGAAATCCACTGGTATTCGTTGGCGAAGTAGCTGAGTGTGTAGCCCGCGCTCAGCCCTAGGATGATTCCCACGACGGCGATCAATACTCCCTGCGTGATGAAGATGCCACGAATCTGCCCCGGCCGCGCGCCCATCGACATCAGTTGCGCGATATCGCGGTGCTTTTCCATCACCAGCATCACCAGCACGATGAAGATGTTGAGCGCGGCCACTAACTGAATCAGGCCGATCGTGATGACCGTCACTACTTTCTCCATGCGCAACGCATCAAGAATCCGGCGGTTCTGCTCCATCCAGGTTTGCGCCACGAACTCCTTGCCAAGCAGCGCCACCGCCCGTTCCGCGACTTGGGGCGCCGCGTAAATATCGCTCAAGCGCAGTTCGATCGCGTTCACCACATCGTTCATTCCCATGATGCGCTGGGCGCTTTCGAGTGAGGTGAACGCCCATCCGGCGTCGATGTCGTAGAAGCCCGTTTCCGCAATCCCCACCACGCGGAAGCGGACCGAGATGGGGCGCGGCCCGAACGGCGTGAGCTCGCCCGCGGGATTGATCACGTTCACCACGCTGTTGAGCATCATGCCCGTGCGTTCGGCGAGCTTTGAACCGAGAACGATGGCGGGGAACGCGCCGGGTTCACCAAGGCGATTCGCCTCTCCCTGCTTGATCGCTTCACTCAACCGGTGGAGCGCCGCCGTATCCTGGATATCGATGCCCTTGAGCACGGCGCTTTCCGTAAGTTGCGGGCCGGTGAGAATCACCGTGCCGTAGAGCGCCGCGGAGACCTCCGTCACCCCTTCGAGCGTTCGCAGCTTCGCTTCGTCCGGCCGCCAGTCCGCGATGCCCGCGCCCGGGGTTTTCTCAAGCACGTTGATGTGCGCCGTGGCGCCCAGCAGGCTCGTCTGCAAATTGTTGCGAAACCCGTTGTTGATGGCGAGCGCAATCACCAGCGCCATCACTCCCGCCGCCACCCCGAGAATCGAGATCACGGTGATGAGCGAAATTGCGGCGTTCTTCCGGCGCGCCCGCAGGTAGCGGCTGGCGACGAAGAACTCAAACGAGGCGCGCGCCACGCGTCAACCTTCCAACTCGCGCAATTGAGCGGCAAGGCCGATGGGGCCTTCCGGGCGAAGTTGCGGGAAGAGAATTACATCCCGGATGGAGCGGCTGTTGGTGAGCAGCATCGTCAGCCGGTCAATGCCGATGCCTTCACCCGCGGTGGGCGGCAATCCGTAGCAGAGCGCGCGGATGAAGTCCTCATCCATCTGGTGTGCCTCTTCGTCGCCGCGCTGCTTCATGTCGAGTTGCATCTCGAAGCGGCGGCGTTGTTCCTGCGGGTCGTTCAACTCCGTGTAGGCATTCCCGAGTTCCATGCCCGCCGCATAAATCTCGAAGCGGTCCACCATCTCCGGGTTCAACGCATTCTGCTTCGAAAGCGGCGAAAGCTCCACCGGATATTCGTGGATGATGGTGGGCTGAATCAGGTGGTGTTCCGCCACCCGCTCGAAGATGTCGCCGAGCGCCTCCCCCGCTGTCGCCTTGCCGGAGTGCTGCTTCAGCCATGCGGGGTCGGCCACCTGCTCCAATGTGGGCTTTTCCTCTCCCGGCCAATATTCCACCACCGCCTCCCGCATCGTGAGCCGCCGCAGATTGCCGAAGTCGAGCCGGTGACCCTGGTATTCCACCACCGTTCCGCCCGTGGCGTCGAGCGCCACATTCCGCAGGAGTTCCCCTGTTAGATCCATGAGTCCCGCGTAATCGGTGTAGGCCTGGTAGAACTCCAGCATCGTGAATTCCGGGTTGTGCTGCGTGGAGACGCCCTCGTTGCGGAAATTGCGGTTGATCTCATAGACGCGCTCAAGGCCGCCCACCACCAGCCGCTTCAGGTAAAGCTCCGGCGCGATGCGCAGGAACAGCTCCACATCGAGCGTGTTATGGTGCGTCACGAAAGGCCGCGCCGCCGCTCCGCCGTAGATGGGCTGCATCATCGGCGTTTCCACCTCAATAAATCCACGCTCTTCGAGTTGCCGCCGCAGCGACGCAACAATCTTCGCGCGGGTGACGAACGTGTCGCGCACCGCCGGGTTGGCGATCAAATCGAGATAACGCTGGCGGTAGCGTGTTTCGACGTCTTCGAGGCCGTGCCATTTCTCGGGCATGGAGAGCAGGATTTTTGAGAGAAAATCGAGCTCCGTGGCGTGAATCGTCAGTTCGCCCGTCCGCGTGCGGAAGAGAAAGCCCTGCACGCCGATGATGTCGCCCGCTTCGAGGAGTTCGAAGAGGCGGTAATCCGTCTCCGAGAGGTCGTTCTTCCGGAGGTAAACTTGCAGCTTCTTTCCATCCTGCTGCAGGTGGAGAAAAGAGGCTTTGCCCATGCGGCGCACGGTCATGATGCGGCCGGCGATGCGCAGTTCGATGCGGGTGGCTTCCAACTCCTCCCCGGTCTGCCCGTCAAATTCGGCTAGGACCTCTTCGACGCGATGGGTGAATTCGAAGCGATGTCCGTAGGGCCGGAAGCCGAGCGCCGCAATTTCGTCGATCTTGCGAAGGCGCTGGCCGAGTAGTTCCTGTTCAAGCGACAATGTGATCTCCCAGGGGCAAAACCTTTATTATAATTGGGGGTTGGCTTCCGTCTCTATTGTTATTCCCGCATATAACGAAGAATCCCGTCTTCCCGACACGCTCGACGCCATCCTCGCTTTTCTCAGCGCCTCCGCGCGTTGGACGGAATGGGAGATCCTCGTCGTCGATGACGGCTCCACGGACGGAACGGCGGCCGTGGCGGCTCGTTTTCAGAATCGGGAACCTCGCATCAACCTGCTGCGCAACCCTGGCAACCGGGGCAAGGGCTACAGCGTGCGTCATGGAATGCTTAATGCGAAGCACGAATGGGCTCTCTTTTCCGATGCCGATCTTTCAACGCCCATCGAGGAACTGGACCGCCTCCACGACGCTTGCCTGGAACGGAATTGTTCCATTGCCATTGCTTCCCGCGCTATTGACCGCAGCTTGATCGAAGAGCGGCAGAGCCTGCTTCGCGAACTCGGCGGGCGCGGCATGAATCTCCTGATGCGGCTGATCGTGGGCTTGAATATCGCCGACACCCAGTGCGGCTTCAAGCTTTTTTCCCGCGAATCCGTGTGCGCGATCTTCCCCCTGCAGACGATTGAGGGCTTCGGGTTTGATCCCGAAGTCCTGTTCATTGCCCGCAAGCGTGGCTTCCGCTATTGCGAAATTCCCGCGCGCTGGAAACACGTGGAAGGAACCAAGGTCCGGCTTGTACGGGATAGTCTTCGCATGCTGGCGGACTTCCTTCGCATCCGCTCGAACGATCTCGCCGGGAAGTATCGCCGAGCCGCCCAACCCGTCCGCATTTCCTAGCCCGCGGCTAATCCCATGCGGAGAGCTCGCTAGTAACCCCACTCGAAAAGCTTGCAGGGCGGCATGAGCCAGCCGCGAGCGCAAGCTCGCGGGCAAGCTCCCTCCATCGATTGGGAACCCCGGCAGGGGTGGCATGAACAACCACGCGCAATTTCAACACAAACGACGAAAGCAAGGCTGACCATCTGGACAGACACTGACCTCAGCGCCGGCCTCAGCCCTCCCGTGCATCAACTCCTTTGGACGGATTCACGAACAGCCAGCAGATCGCTCCCAGAAAGTAGAGCACGCCGGTAACGTACAGCGGGGCCGCCCAGCTTGCGAAGCGTTCCACCACGAACGCGAGAATCACCGGGCTCAACATGCCGCCCACCTGTCCGGCGGTGTTCATGAAGGCGCTTACCACGCCCGCGTGGGAGCCGCCGACATCCACCGCCGCGCCCCAGGAGGCTCCCAATAAAAAGTTCGACCATGCGGCGGCGATCGCGATGAATGCCGCGGCCAGCACCGGCTGCTCGATGCCCGCGCCCGCCAGCATGAAGACACTCGCCAGCAGGAAGGAGCCCACTCCCACCGACACCCGGCCAAAGCGCAGGCCGAAGCGTTTGCTGAGCCGGTCCGTCGTGATGCCGCCGAACAGGTCGGCCACCACGCTCAGCAGCAGGGGCATCCCCGCCAGCAGCCCCATGGAGGCCGCCGAGAAGCCGCGCGCCTCCTCCAGATAAGTGGGCAGCCAGGTGATGTAGAAGTAGAACCCGTATGTTTGCGTGAAGTACATGCCGCAGAGGCCCATCACGCTGCGGTTCGTGAGAATCCGGCGCCAGGGCACGCCTTCCAGACGATGGGAAGCCTGCGCCACCCTGCCCGTCTCGATCAGATGGCATTCGTCCTCCGAAACGGCGTGGTGTTCCCGTGGCTCGTCGCGCATCCAGCGGTACCAGGCAAAGGTCCAGACAAAGCCAATGCACCCGAAGACCACGAACACGGCGCGCCAGGACATGAAGCCCATCATCCCCGTCACAAGAATGGGAGTGACTCCCCCGGCAAGGTGGGCTCCCATGAAGAAGATGCCCTGGGCCGTGCCCCGCTCCGTGGAAGGGAACCAGCGCGAGAGGGTCCGCGCCGCGTTGGGCCAGGCCCCGGCTTCCCCGGCTCCGAACAGAAAGCGGATCACCAGGAGCGACGCATAGTTGTACGCCGACGCGGTCAGCACCGTGAAGGCGGACCACCAGACCACGATGCGCGTGATCACCTTGCGCGCGCCAATGCGGTCTCCCCATGCGCCGGTGGGAATTTCGAAGAGCCCATAGGCCAGGGTGAAGGCGCTGAAGACGAAGCCCATCTGCACCTGGCTGAGCCCGAGTTCCTCCCTCATGGCGGAGGCGGTAACGGAGATGCACACGCGGTCCAGATAGGTAAGCGCGGCCAGGCTCGCGCAAAACGCGAGCACCCGGTAGCGGGTCCTCGATCGCGCTGGCCGGTTGCCGGGAAAAGGTCCGGCGGAGGGTGCCTGGTGCATAGGTTCTGACGATACAACACCGCCAGGCGGCCATGTAGCGCCAGGAGGCCCACGCACTCCGATATCTGAATGAGTTCTTCAACTGCGTACGGAAGCAGCACGCGCCGGATCGGGCTTGGCAGACGAAACCATCCGGCGTCCTGGAACCCTCCCATCCGTCATCCGGGACGCTACTTCGATCCCCGAAACCCTTCAGCCTCTCGAACCCGCCCGCAAAGCCCGCAGGGCGGCATGAGCCAGCCCCGAGCGCAAACTCGCGGGCAAGCCCCCCATCGATTGGGAACCCCGGCAGGGGTGGCATGAACAATCACGCACAATAGCAACGCAAACGCCGGTGGCAAGCCCGCCCCTCCGGACCGACACTGAACTCTGCACGCCCCCAACCCTAGCAGGTTGCGCTCCCGCAGAGCCTGCCTCCGCTTCACCGAAGACGACCGAGTGGACGCCTTCCTCGCCCGCATGGAGACCGAGGAAGCGAAGGCGATTTACAAGAAGCGAGCGCCGCTCGCGGAGTTCGCCTGGTTGAAGACGAAACTGCATTGAGTAACCTCCCATGAGACGGCTGTCTCTAGTCAACCGAAATCTTCAGGTCGGCCGTCGTTATTTCTTCTGGCTCTGTAGAACCGGGCTTCCATTCGCATTCTCCGTGGCCTTCGATTTGGCCGGATGCAGGTTGAGGTTCGTGAGCCAGAGGACGTGCTGCTATCGGATACTCGGGGTCTGGGTCCTGCGGCTTGCCCTACAGGTGATTCCGCAGTCACGTCACGAAAGCGGCGTTCTCCAGAAGATCGATCCTTCCCTGGTTTACCCATTCAAAGCGTTTGGGTTCCTGCAGCGATTTCGTTTGCGCGGAGGCGGCTTCAGGCCGGGAACGGCACGGAATCCTCGCCCGTGCGCCAGAGCTTATGTAGGATCACGCTGAGCTTTCGGGCGACGGCCACAATCGCCCGCTTGTTGGCGTTTGGGCCGCCGCGCGCCTGCCTCCGTTTGAGTGCTTCCGGGTACTTGGTCTTCAGCAGAAATTCGATATCCCCGGCTGCTTCCCCAATCGCCATCGAGAGGATATCGATCATCCGCAGCAGTCATTCCATCGAGGCGGCCAGCGCGGCGGGCAGCTTGGCGAAGTGCTTCTCGATGCTCGCGGCATTCGTGTGCAGACGGCCTTCCGCGGCGATCTCGCCGGCCAGGTTTAGACGACAGAACTGGCTCGCCCGGTCGCCGACGTCGAGACCGATGCTTTCCCCCGACAAGCCGTTTCCTGGCTCGACCGTGGCCGCGCTGGGCTTCTCCTTCGCTCGGGATTGCTTCTCTCCCTTCGCCACAACGCGCAGTGCTTTGGCTTCCCTCGACGTCTCTGCTTTGGCAGCATTCTTCATGGCTGGTTCTCCTTTAGCCAGGTTTTCTTTGACGCGATCTACGCTATCGCATCAGAACCAGCCGTCTCATCTCATCGGATACCGTAACTGTCTGGCGGCTACAATGAAGTCGAGGTTGAACTTCCACGCGAGAGACGTGATAGGCCAGATGTATTGAGGTGCCATGGTGCTACCACAGCCCCATCAAACCCTCTCGAGGCTGCTTGAGGATGACATCCGCAGCATGCCATCGATTCTTGCCCAGCTAGTTTGTCTGGCAGGGCTCCGCGACCCAAACACCGGACAGTACCGCATCCGGGCTCCCAAGTGCGGTCTAAGGTAAAAGAAGATGACGGCCTCCTTCGTCAACTTCATCTATCCGTCTTCCGCCGATGGCTGAAGTTGAATCTCGAAGGGCAAAAAGCCGACTTCGACCTTTATCTTACGGGCCTCGATTGCGACTCCAGACTCGTCGTCCGTACCTGGATTGAACTCGAAACGTACCGCTCATTTGCTCCAGCCTCCGTCGCCCCAGTCGAGCGAGATCTCTACCTTCAGAGCATCGAAGTCCTGCTGCTACTGGCGCGTGCGCAGAATCGTAGTACACCCGCAGAACCGAACTCCTCAAGCGGAAGCACAACCTCCCCCCCTTCTTACGGTCAATGACATCTCTACTTGGCTGCAAGTCGCCGGTAGGACGGTTCGCTTGTGGGCTGAAACGGGTGAGATCCCCGCCCATAAGGTCGGTCGGCAGTGGCGGTTCCGGCTCAACGCGGTCCAGCAGTGGCTCACACAACGAAACCGCTCAGAATGAAACTCTCCCTGCCTGCGGCATCAACGGCAACAACGGCATTAGCGGAGTACTTCGGCGGCGCGCTCACGGTACTCTGATCTTGCTCCCCGGAGAGCGACAACATCTGGAGGCAGCTATGCGTTCTGTTTATACTACTTTCGCCGTGCTATTGTTTTGCGCGATTTCGCTTTCCTCGCAACCGGTATCGCGTGAAGCAGACCTACTGCAGCGAGACACAGCGGTGTCGGCACTGGCCGAACTCCAAGACTATCTTCGCAGAACCGTTCCGAGTACGGAGGCGGAGATACGAGCGCTGGATCGTTCGACGGCCGAAGCCTTGGTCGTTGAAGTCCGGCGCCGATCACAACCTATCGTTTCAGCTCAAAATGACGGGAGTTTGGATGCGAATTTCCTAAAAGGGCAGACGGTACTCCTCTCGGAAAAATTCCCGAATTTGAGAATTGATGCTCGCAGGCGAATTTATCGTCCCGAAGAGAATCCAGGCCCTCCGCAGGTGTCCATTTTGGGGAAAGCGATTGATTTCAATGCCACCATTCCCCTTGGAGTACAATCGCTCTCTGGAACTGATTTCGATGCCGATGGCCTTGATGACGGGTTTGAGGATGACTTGGCACAGGCGTTTCGGTTCGACTACCGGGTTTCGAACAACGAAAGCGGGGGTACCGGATTCGCGACGTTCTACAACTTCGTCCCCCAGACCATCGAGCAGACGTTTTCGGCTGTTCCTACGCGGCCCCACTATGCCGTCAAACCGCTCGGCTTTACAACTGCGTCCAACGGCCAGCTCTTCGGAATCATCGAGGTCCACTATCTAAGCTCATGGAATCGGGATGATGGCTTGGTGACGGGAAGTGGTTGCACCGCCGCATACAGCATCTTCTTCGGACTGGCGGGCTATGCTGCGTCGTATGTCTTGGATGGCGTGGCATCGCATACTCTGGACAATGAAAGAACCGTCCACCTCCTGGCGGCGCCTGCGACTGCGGTGGGCGTCTATGACACGAACGTCCACAATTGGCGCGGAATTGCAGCCTACACAGCTGCGCATGAGGGGACTGCCAATGACAGTTCAATGATCGTGTCCTACGCGGGAGTGGGAGATGCCTTGCCATATGTGCCGAAGATGTGGATCGATCAATCGCGCTCCAAACATGCATCATACCCATACAACCCCAACGGCCTCACGCTTGTGCCCGCTTGGGTGCAGGCATCTGCCTTGACAGCCATTCAATTCATCACGGACCCATACCTGTACCTGATTGCCACGGGAGCATACACTACGACTCTCTTGAAAATAGCCGCAACCTATTGATTCTTCATGTGGACCGTTGATCGGCTAATTCTCATGATCGGGGGTGAACCCACGGTTCATCGGCCAGTGCTGTCTCCTTGTGCATCACAGAGAAGTTCGACGACCCGGGCTGGTCCCACGCGCCAACATTGGTCCATAATGTTGGTGAAGCGAACGCCCCGATCAACAGTTCGGCATGGATTCAGGATCAGGGCCGATACGGTTTGTATTATAAGTATTATAAGCTGTCAGGATTCATCCTATGGCCCTTGCTTTAGCGATGAGACGTACCTTTTCTCTTGGGCTCCTGGTTGCGCAGTTTTGTATGGTGCCAAGCCTGCCAGCCCGAGGCGCGGGTTCTTATGAGGAAGGCCAGCGGAGCACCGGCTCCATTGGTTCCGCCCTAGCTGGGGTGGTTGAGCGAGACGCTCGCGAACAGGGGGAACTGTCATACGGAGGCTCGCAGCAGTCACCTCCGTACCGGAGTCCACGGCAGCTACCCGCATACCTGACTTCGCAACAACCGCCTCCTTACATCAGCTTGCGGCAGCCGTCTCCGCACCTGAGCCCACAACAGCAGCCGCAGCAGCTCCCGACGTCACAGCCGCCAAAGAAGCAAGGAATGAGCGGACGAACCAAGAAGATATTGGTTTTTACCGCCATTTTCGGTGGCATCTTGGCGATCGGTCTCTATTCAGCCTCGCAGACAAGGTAGCAGCGCCACCCGGCTCGTGTTCTCGGTATCCAGCGCTGGTTGTGTAGCGCCGCAGTAGGAGCGGCCATTGCGGCCCGCTCCTACCGCGTTCGAACGAAGCATGCTCGAGCATCTCGCGTTTACCGGCTAGCCAGAAGAGCAGGGAACGCCTCGTGGCGATTCAGTGGAGGCGCTGCTGCGTGCCGCGGACGGAATTCGCCATCAGAAAAGAGGGACAGCACTGGCCCATGAACCGTGGGTTCACCCCCGATCATGAAAATAGCCGATCAATAGGCCATCTGAAGAATCAGCAGCTTGCGGCTATTTTCAAGAGAGTCACCGAGCCTGTCGGAATAAAGAATTCTCGAACCTAGAATCAATAACTTACGGACGATCAGCCCCTCGTAAGTTATTGATTCTTCGTTGCACCGCGTGTTCATTCCGACAGGCTCCACCACTTTCACTCTATGCTAACACACTGATTCCACGTAGGTTACGCAACTTTAAGCAGAAACTCCAGCCGGATTATGCCTTCGCCAAAGCAGCGCCTGGAAGGTCCCGAAGCCGTCGATCCCTTGCCAACCGAGCAGGATTTTTCAACCTCCAAAGACAATTCGGGAGTTCGGAGTTCGGGTCGCGGTCACCACTCTCACTCTATACGAACGCACTGATTCTGAATGAGTTCTTCAATCGAGTACGGCAGCAACACGCGCGGGAACGGGCTTGGCTGACGAGACCATACGGCGTCCCGGAAGGATCGCGTTCATCCTCAGGTCGCTACTGTGATCCCGGAAGCCCTTCAGCCCTCCTACCCGACTCGGAGAGCCCGGAGGGCCGGATGAGCCAGCCCCGAGCGTAAGCTCGCGGGCAAGACAAGCCGGCCAGAAATCAGCCTCGCGCAAGCGAGTCCATGTCGCGACGGCCCGTTTGCCGGCGTGACGCCTCCGCGCCGCCCTCGCCACCGCGCACGCTTCCCCAAGACAACCACCCCGGCGCTCCGAGAGAAATTTGCGACTGAGCCCGCAGCCGGTCACCACACTCCCGAAAAAAATCCCCATCCGGGCAAGCCACGGATTCCACGGTATTTCCCTGGCATCCCCGCTGCCCGCACAAGCTTCGCAGCGTTCGAATCCGCCCATCCCATCCCTACAATCGGGCGAGTGGCGATTGACGAAACCCCACCGTCACCCTGAAAGGAACCGAAACGATGAAGTCCAGCCGCAAACGCAACGTCGCCCGCAAGGCCAAGGCCAACAGAATCCGTACCGGAAGCGTCAGCGCCCCTTTCCATGCGGATCCGCAGTCCGGGTTCGTTCCGCAAAACCAATACACGCCAGATTCGGACATTCAGAACGCATCGCCGGAAGCCGGAAGCCGGGAGCCGGAAGCCGGAATCCAGTTCGTTTCGCAAAACCGCGCCAACGCCCAGCACAGCACCGGACCCCGCACTGCCGAAGGCAAAGCCGCCTCCTCCCAGAACGCCTTCAAGCACGGACTCTCCATCCAGCGCCATGCCGTCCTGCGCGACGAAGACCCCGCCCTCTACGCACAACTCCTCGCCGAACTCCGCGACATCTACGATCCCCGCTCTCCCCGCGAAGCCCTCGCCGTCGAAGACCTCGCCCAATGCCGCTGGGCTCTAGCCCGCTTCGACCAAGCCGAAGCCGTTTGCCTGCAGAAACTCACCAATTGGTGCAACGATCCGGTCGCCTTCGAAGGAGAAGAACCCATCGGCGCCGGCGAAAGCCTCGGCCACGCCGCCACCGTCCTCACCGAGGTGGACGAGAAAGGCCGCGAATACATCGAACCGGACACCCAATTCCCCGCCTTCGACAAGATCCACCGCTACCGCGCCCATTGGGAGCGCAAGCACGCCCGCGCCCTCGCCGAATTCGACCGCGCCCAGCGCGCCCGCCACGCCGAAGCCAACCAACTCCGCGCCGAAGCCCAGGCCCAGCGACAAGCCGAAGCCCACGACCTCAAACAAGAACTCGCCCTCGCCCGCGAAGTCCGCCAGCAGGAACTCCACGCCCTCCGCATGGCCACTGCAAAAGCGAAGCAGCCGTCCGCCTCAACGAATCCCAATCCCGCCACCGGCCCCGCAACCAATCCCGGCACCGAAAGCGCAAGCGACGAGGCCGCCGACCTGGCCTATCTCGAATCCCTGCTGAACGCCCCCGCCCCCATGACCGAACAGGACTTCCTGCGAATGAGAGCCGCCCAAGCCGCAATCGGCTTCGTTTCGCAACCGCAAACAAAATGAGATTCCAAGCCCGCAGCCACGTCAAATCCATGCGTCGGCCCATGCGTTCTTTTGACTGTCATTCCTGATATGATCATATCGAGAGTATGAAATGGCCAGTATTGAACGAGTGACCGTGAGCTTGCCCGACAACCTGCTCAGGGAAATTGACCGCCGGGAGAGGAATCGCAGCAAGTTCGTCGCGGAAGCGGTGCGCCGGGAGATTGAACGTCGCCGGCACGCCGAGCTTCGGCGTTCGTTGGAGAATCCCCATCCCGACACCACTGACCTTGTGCAGCAAGGGTTTGACGAGTGGGCTCATAACCTGCCTGAGGAAGATGCGGACTCTCTCGTAACCGGCGGTGCCGGGAAGGCTGTCCGGTGGGTGCCAGGCGAAGGCTGGGTCGAGGATCGGTCGTGAGATTGCGCCGCGGCACTGTGGTGGTCGTTGATCTTGATCCCACGGTCGGACACGAACAGCGCGGTATGCGGCCCTGCATCATTGTGAGTGACCCGAACATCACCGCAGACCAGCGCTTCCCGCTCGTCTGCGTGGTGCCGATCACAGGTACCCCCGGTGAAGGACTTCTGTATCCACCGCTCCTACCCGGAAAGAGCGGCCTATCGAAGGAGTCGTTCGCGCTCGTCGACCAGCTTCGATCGATTGACAAGCGACGAGTCCGGCGCGTGTTCGGTGACCTTGAGGTTAGTGAGATGGCGGCAATCGATGAAGCATTGTCGGTTTTCTTGGGCCTCGGCGACGGGTTGCATTTCCCCGCTTAGCCATGAGCCCTAAGACTCTCAATTCGATCTGTTTGGTTCATCCGCCACGCCCTCGCAGGCAGCCATCCGTATAATAAAAACGACATGGAATATCGCGCACTCGGACGAACGGGCTTAGAGGTCAGCGAAATCGGCTATGGAGCCTGGGGCATCGGCGGCATTCAATGGAAAGGTGGCGAGGACGACGAATCCATCGCCGCTCTGCGCCGCTCCTTCGAGCTAGGGCTGAATTTTATCGATACGGCGCTTGCCTACGGAGACGGCCATAGCGAACGGCTCGTAGGGAAAGTGACGCGGGATGCCGGCGGCCACATCTTGATCGCGACCAAGATCCCGCCAAAGAACATGGTGTGGCCGGCGCGGACCGGGCACCCTCTGGACGATGTATACCCTTACGAGTATGCCATCGCGTCTACCGAGCGAAGCCTCCGGAATCTGGGAGTCGAGCGCATTGATCTGCAGCAGTTCCACGTCTGGAACCCGGAATGGGTGGAGCGCGACGAATGGCGGCGCGCCATCGAAGACCTGAAAGCTGCGGGGAAGGTGCGCTACTTTGGGATCTCGATCAATGACCATCAGCCCGATAGCGCCCTCTCGATCATCGAAACCGGCCTCATCGATACCGTGCAGGTGATCTACAACATCTTCGATCAAAGCCCGCAACGTAACCTTTTCCCGCTTTGCGAAAAGCACAACATCGGCGTGCTTGCGCGCGTGCCGCTCGATGAAGGAGCGCTTACCGGCAATATCCGCGAAGACACGCAGTTCGACCCCGCCGAATTTCGCGCCGCCTATTTCAGGGGCGACCACAAGAAACAAGTCGTGGACCACGTAGATCCGCTGATTGCCGATTTGCGCGCCGCCGGCGTGACGCAACCGCTGGCCGAGGTGGCGTTGCGCTTCTGCCTCTCGCACCCGGCCGTCTCCACCGTGATTCCGGGGATGCGGAAGCTCCGTCACGTGGAATCGAACTGCGCGCTCAGCGATCAGGGGCCGCTGCGCCAGCCGCTGCTTGAGCTTTTGGAGCGGCACGCATGGGACAAGAATTTCTACCCCGACGAGTAGGTCCCGACGAAGGGGTTGCGTGCCGCTAAGCGTAAAGCGAGGCAACCGGCACGAGTGCGATATCGGTCTTCGAGAGCCCAGGCAAGCCAACTCCTCCGGAAACGAACCCAAGCAGGACCGTGTCTTTCACGAAGTAAATGGCGGTGTAGCAATACCAGCCATCCGGCTGCGAGAGCAGATTCCGCTTGTTCGTCCAGGTCTCTCCCTCGTCGCGGGAGATGGCCAGGGTGAGTGGTGTCCGCTTGCCGTCGCGAGCGTCCGGCGGCGTGTCCTTGGCCCGGAATTCCTCGGGCACGGAAGCATGGTCGTTCCAAACGGCCAGCAAATCGCCGGTCGAAGGAATGCGTTTGATGGAAGCGGGCGAGAGCGGCGAGAGCAGCGGCGATGGCTCCGCCGCGCTCCAGGTTTCGCCCCGGTCCTCGGAATAGGAGCGGTACTGGCTACCCAGCCGCGTGCGGATGAACATCATCACGCGCCCATCCTTCAGCGCCACGACGCCCGGCTCCTGAAAGCCCGCGCGGCTGGGCGTGGGGCATTCGAGCACCGTCTTGCTGTGTTTCCAGGTAGAGCCGGCATCGTCGGAATAATATACATGCGCGGTGCCGCGTGGATTATAGTTATCGCCGGTGCGCAGGTGGCGCGCGAGCGGCATCAGCAGACGGCCGGAAGGCAGTTCCACGACGCGATCGTTATTGAGCACCCAGTAGCCTTCTTCAAATACGCACTGTCGCGCCTCGCTCCAGCTTTTTCCTTCATCGGATGAAGTGCGCAGAAACGGTTTGCAATCAAACACGGAATTCTTCCGAAGGTAAAAGAGGGCGATGCGGCCATCGCGCAGGCGCAGCAAGCTCACGCTCATCACGTTCATCGCGCCCTCATTCGCCACCAGCACGGCATCCTCGCGAGTCCAGGTCTTGCCGTCGTCCGAGGAATATCGTCCAGCGATGACGGCGGCATCGTGATCGCCATCCCCGCCGCTAAAGCGCGTATATGCGAAGAGGATACGGCCATCGCGCAAGGCCACGAAGGCGCCCTCTGTGTTGCGCGGATTGCCGGGGCCGGGAGGGAGCAGCGGGATCACGGTAGCGCCCGCGATTCCGGGGTTCGGCTTCGCTTCCTGAGCGGGAGCGGAAAACGCAGTCGCCGCGATTCCCGCGCTATAGCCCATCCATTCCCGCCGCGTGGTTCGAACGTCGCGAGTGCGTATTCTCATAAAGGCCTTCCCTCCTGCATGCCGCAGGCTATTTCCGAAAATTCTCCACGCGATGAAAGGTGAGGTAGTTGGCGTCGTGGCCCCGGGGCGCGCCGCCCTCCGCGTCGTCGAACGCCGTCCGCGACGCCACCACCAGATCATTGCCATCGAATTGCCAGTCGACGTATTGAAAGGCGTGCTTTTCGGGATCCGGGTGCGAGAGCACGGTGCGCTCGATCTTCCACTTGCGCAGGTCCTTGGAAGACATCAGCACGAGCGTGTTCCGTACGGAGGCCGGGTCTGTCGCCGAGAGCGCAAACTGCGGCAGCGCGGGGTTGGAGAGCGTCCAGTAGCGCTTACTCTTCGGATCCCAGCGGATGGTGAATTTCTTGGCGCCGCCGGGGAAGGGGATCAGCCGTTCGAACGTCAGTTTGCGGCCATCCACGCGCACGATGGCGGCTTTCTCGATATTCGCCACGCGCAGCAGAATGAGCAGCTTCCCCTTCCGGTCCACCACCACGTTGCCCTCCAGCCAATGCTCGCCCTCTTTGGCGAGGTTCTTCGGATAGGGCAGGCGCTCCGTCATCGTCCAGCTTGCCGCTTGCATCAGGTTGGCATCAATGGGCGCGGAAATGGCCATCGCCTCGAAGAATCCCCACTTTCCAGGAGGATGGTATTCCATGCCCCGCCAGAGCCTGCCGGCGTGCTCCACCATGGGTACCGGGGCGGTGTGGTATCCCGCATCTTCCGTGAGATACGATGGCTCGCTCCAGGTTATTCCATTGTCGAGGGAGCAGCGAATCACGATTCGCCCATACTCATACGTGGTTCCCATCAAATACAGCTTGCCTCGATGAACGAACAGGTTCGACCAGAACTGATCGTGGAATTCCGCGGTCTTGGTCCAGCTCTTGCCGCGGTCCGTCGAGCGGAAAACCCGCGATACGGCGGATTCCGTGGAGGTCGAGCCTTTGCCGAAGAAGTCGTGGGAACTGACGTAATCTCCGTTCGGCAGAATCGCAATGGATGGCGAACCGATGTATTGGCGGGTGGCCGCCGGTTGGTGATCCACCACCACGCCCGGTGGGAGCGCCGCAGCCAGTTGGAGCCACAGGAAGAGCAATGCGATCATGGCATCGATTATCCGCCAGTCTCCCAGGTGAAAGCCACACAGAGCGGATGTACGGCGCCGGCGCGAACGCGCCAAAAAAAGCGGAGCCGCGCCCGCTGGCTTGGCTCCGGTGGAGAACTCGTTTCGATTTTCGTTACCGGCGCGGAGTCTCCCCGCGCGTCCCTGAAGAATGGTCAGGCCCGCTCCGTCTGCCCTTCGTCATCATCGTCTTCATAGGCTTCGTCGCCCTGTTCGGCGCAGTAATCCTCCCATGCCTGCAACAACCACGTGGGCAGCTTGTCATGGCGAGTGGAAACGATGCGCGCGGAAGGATACGCCATGTGCGGCTCCAGCGCGGTACGCACGTAAATCTTATGATCCTGAACCTGAATCGGCGCAATCAGATCGGGCGGTTCCGTGATGTCGTCGCGGCTTTGCAGGTAAATCGGCACGAAGTAACTCGGAATCCCGTAGTAGAGCTGCTTGATCGCCAGATCCCGGAAGAGCGCCCAGTGAATCGCGCCCGTGAGCGCGCAAACACGGGCGATGGGCGGTAGCTCGCGAAGGATTCCGATGCGTTCGGAATGATCGCTGAGGATGTGTTCCCCCGCCAACACAATTTCCGCGCCCGGTGAAATCGCTGGCCACGACGGATAGTCCGGGGGCTGAGGCAAGGTCTCCCAGGAATTGAGTGCTTCGCCCACATACTGCAAATAGTAAGCGGGCTTCTGCTGCTTGTTTTCCTCGAATCTCAGGTAGAGGGGATTGCCTAACCGCGTTTGCAACTGTCCGGCGCAGAAGATCAGGCCCACGTCCTGCTGCACATATTTCTCCTGCCGGATCGCGAGCCCGACATGCAGGGCGAGATACCGCTTCAGCACTTTGTTCTGTCTGCCCCAGTCTTCCGGCAGTGCTGCGTGCCGCAAGCGGTCAATTTTGTCTTCGGGCAGATAGGCGAAGTTATAGAGGCACTCGATCCGGTCAAGCGGGCACTCTTCAAAGTACTGGCGGAGCGGGAGTTTCTCTGGGATTTCGTAATCTCTTCGTGGGCGATGTCCACTGAGTCCCATCGTGTTCTTACCTTCCTTGGTGACAGCGTCAATCCGCCAGGCCGGGCTTCTATCCTCGTCTGATGCCATTGGCGGTGGTGGACACCGCTCCCACGGCTGGAGAGAGAACATACACGAGAGAAGAGGGCCAGGGATATCTGTTCCCGTGCCCCAGGGGCAAACTGGTTGGGAGCCGGCTGCCTCGCTTTTCGGACGAGCGCCCGGTGAAGCGGGCAATCATCCCAGCCGGAGGCTGACGGCAACCGTTCAGCCGGCGTCCCGATTTCTGCAAGCCAGAAAATGCATCACTCGCTTCCAAAGCGCGGCCGGAAGGAACTGGGCCTCTCTCCTCCGGGCGGGGGAATCCGCCTCAGGGAGAATTTCTCGCTTTGGAAAGAGCTCCATCGAAAGCCGCTGCCGTCAAATTCGCTTCCTGGCCAGAAACCGCCTTGGCTCAGCCTCATCGCGGGGGCCTGCCAAATGCTCCGTTCTATACCCGGATTTGTGCCGTGGCCGAAGCGCTTCCTAGCTCTTCGCCATTCTTGAAAATACGAATTTGTCTCGATCGCCGGCGATCCGCGGTAAGCGACGGATCCCTTGTTTCCATCTGTCAAAATGGACCCGTTCGGGGTCCGCTGGTGGCTCTTTCCATTGCGTCCAGGCTCTCGTTTCCTTACTGGCCTTGATCGCGATGCTAACAAGTGTAATGCAAATCTCCACCGAATTGTAAAGTTCTTTCTCGGCGAAGCCCACCCATGAAAGCACGGCGCGGATGGAACTGCATTTCTCCGTCCCCATTCCGGGCCTCGGCCCGCGCTGGATGGCAATTCCGGGCTGCGCGGAGATCGATTCATCCCGCCCGCCGGCCCATGCTGGATTAGAAATGCCGAATCCGGAGATTTTGAAACGCTTCCCATGCGGCCCGAATCTCTCTTGTACAAGGGAAATGCATCTGGCGAGCCGTGGCGGGTCTCAGCCCGGATTCTTCCCCGGAAGGAATGGATTTCGCGCGAGACGAAAGGAAGATGGAGCCAATGACAGAGAAGGAAGTTCTGCAATTCCGCTTCATTCTGGAGCAGGAACTGGCTGCATTGGATATGCGCACCAGGGGGCGGGAAACCCTCGAAATCTCCAACGAGGCGGACCCGTTGGATGTGACGCAAAGTGCGGCTGCTCGCGATTTTGAAGCGGGAAATATCTCCCGCATTGCGGCCAAGGTGAGATTGATTCGCGAGGCCATCGCTCGTATCCAGGATGGGACTTATGGGGAGTGCGAGCGCTGCGAGGAGCCCATCCCGGTCAAGCGGATGAATGCCGTGCCGTGGGCGCTCTACTGTGTCCGCTGCCAGGAGGCCGTGGATCGGGATCGTCACGAACACGACGGCGATCTGGAGCCGGATCGAGCGGCTGCGTAGCGTCGCAGCGAACCCGTCTTCTACCCCGGAGAGCGCGCGTTGAGCAAGAGGCGGCTTCTGCCGCCTCTTGCGCCTCCTGCGCGCCGAACGGAAAGGAACTCCCGGCGGCGTTCGGGCTGGAAGTTCCAGGTGCGGGCGTTCTCGCCAGATTCCCACAAAGATCCGGGGCAATTCCGCGTATCCTATTCGTAGACGGCGAATAGGGGGGCTTTCGAACCATGGATACCTTGCAATTGATTGCGTCGGCCACCGGAATTGGCTTTCTCGCCGGAATCCGTCTCTATCTCACGGTGCTCACGCTTGGCTTGGCCGTTCGTTTCGAATGGCTACGGCTGAGCGACCATTTTTCCGAGCTTTCCATCCTGGGGAACTGGTGGGTCATCGGCTTTGCCGCCGCGGCGGCGCTGGTCGAGTTCTTCTCGGATAAGATTCCCTGGCTTGATTCCGCCTGGGATAGCATCCATACGTTCATCCGCCCGGTCGGCGCGGCGGCGCTCAGCGTGGCGGCCTTCGATAGCGTCGATCCCGCGCTCCGCTTCCTGCTGGTGCTGGTCACCGGTGGGGCCGCGCTCACCAGCCATTCCGCCAAAGCCGCCACCCGCCTTGCCGTGAACCAGAGTCCGGAGCCCTTCTCGAACGTCGCCCTTAGCCTGGTGGGGGACGCCGCTGTGCCCGTGGGCATTTGGCTGGCTTTTGAACATCCCCTGCTGATTGGCGGAGTTGCCGCGCTATTTATCCTGGTCGCGCTCATACTCGCCCCGAAAGTCTTCCGCGTGGTGCGTATTCACTGGCTTGCGCTGAGCGCGCTGCTCACCACTTGGCTGAACCCCGGCGACGACGTCAAGAACCCCTTTTCGGGTGACCCCGCGGCGCTGGCGGCCGATCCGAAGCGTCTCGCCACCGCCTTCTCCGGGGTGGCTTCTTCGCTGCCGGAAGCGTGCGTGGCGCACCTTCGAAACAAGCATGGCGTCGATTCTGCATTCGCGCTTCATGGGGTGATGCGGCGGGGCGGCAAGCGGATCAGAAACCGGGATGGCTATCTCTGTCTTCTCGATGACCGCTTCGTCTTCGTCGCGAAAAAGCTGGGCGGCTGGCGTGGCGAAGAGTTGCCGCATGCGAGCCTCAAGCGAATCGATTTCGAGAAGGGATTACTCTTCGATTCGCTCCGTCTAAGGGGGGAGAACACGGAGGTCCTGGTGGATTTGTTCAAGGACCACCGGCGCGGCGCGCAGCGGCTTGCCGAAGTCTGGAATGTGGCGCGCTAACCCGGCGAATCCGGTGCATTTCCGCGCAGGGATGGCCAATCCGGCTTTCGACGCTCCGCCGCCGCGGAGGCTCCCTCGGCAAAATCGGGGTGCTCGAACCACTCGGATCGAATCTGCTGCGCCAGCGCTCCAGCGTCGCCCCAGGACATCCCTCGCGTGCGGGCGGCGAAATCCAGCCCCCGGCGAATTAACTCCGCGCTCGATTCCGCCAGCAGTCCCGCCGTCGCTTCCGCGCGCTCCTCGAGTTCGAACGGCGGCGTCACGGCGTGAATCAGGTTGTATTGCAGTGCCTCATTTGTGCCGAAAATCCGCCCTGTGAGGGAAAGCTCCACTGCTCTCCGCTCTCCTACTGCCGCCGCCAGCGAGCGAAAGGTCATGAACGGCCAGTTCCCCATTCGGATCTCTGTCAGCCCAAAGGTGGTTCCCTGCGCCGCGAGCACCACGTGCGCTTGGCATAACAGCCCCACGCCCGCGCCATGAGCCGCGCCATGCACCTGGCACACGATCGGCGTCGTGAGTTTGCTTCCCAGGGTGAAGAGTTCCTCGTGGATTGACGCCGTTTCCACCGCGCCTTCGCGCAAGAGTTCATGGGGATCCGTTCCGGTGCAAAACGCCGCCCCCGCTCCCTTTAACAGCACCGCGCCCACCGAATAGTCACGGTCGGCATCCTGCAGCGCCCCAACCAGTTCCCTGCACATGGCGAACGTCATCCGGTTGTGCGTGGCCGGCGCATTCAGCGTCAGCATCAGCACGCGGCCATTCCGGCTCTGAGTAACTGCGGGCGGGGGAGGGGCGCCATGAGCGATATCGGACATTTCAATAAATCCTAGTCTGGTGGATCATCGCGCTTTCGCGAGGGGGGTGTCATTCGAGCCGCCGGTTACGGGCGCGGGCCGCGCTTGTGCTGTGCCACATAGAGGGCGAGATACTCTCCAAACGCTTGCTGAAACGCGGCGATGAATGCGGCATCCTGCTGTAGCGCCTCTCCCTCAATGGAGCCGATAGCCCGCACGTCCCGCGTGCTCGACGTGATAAAACAGACGTCGGCGCGATAGAGATCCGCCACGGTCAGAGATTCTTCCCGCACATGATAGCCATCCACGTGAATTGTGTCGAGAAGCAACTGTCGCGTGACGCCGGGCAAACAGCCGGCCGAAAGTGGAGGCGTCAGCACTTGCCGGTCGAACTTTGCGAACACATTGGCGGAGGTGCATTCGGCGACCGCGTCATGTTCGTTTAGCAGCAGCACCTCGTCGTAACCCTTCTCCTGTGCGCGTTCGAGCCACCTCAGGTTCATCGCCCAGGAGAGTACTTTCGCTCCCGCGAACTCGCCGGCCGCGTAACGCGCATGAGGTTGAACGCCAACCGCGATGCCGTCTTTCCAAGGCTTCAGCGGCGCGGTGAACGCGATCAGATCGCTATCCCGGTCAATCCCGCTTCCTTCCCACATCCCGCCGCGATTCCTTACCACCACCACGCGAACCGTCGCGTCGGGCGCGTCATTCGCATCCATCAGGCGATGCAGCCGCTCTTCCAGATCCTTTTCGCCGCATGGCATGGGCACCCCCATCGCCTTGGCATCCCGTGTCATTCGCGCCCAATGCCGGCCGTATTCAAAGAGCACGCCCTTCTCTGCCCGAAGCGTGCTGAAAACACCCCAGCCGTTCATCAGACCTACCTGCCCGGCCGAAAGCGTCTTTTCAGTCTGAGGTAAGATCCGATCCTGATGAAGAAAATTTCGATGCATACGTTACTCAATTGTAATGCCTTGCGCCCGTGAGCGACGGTCTCCGGGCATCCCCGCTTCGCATGGAGGGAGCGGAGATCCCCCGTTTCCGGTACCCTTGTGGAAGAGCGCCCACCTTGGGCCGTTTCCCTGCCGCGATGCCACTTCACAACGAATTGCGCGACTATGACGATGTCGCCACCAGCCTTTCGAGATCGATCTTTCTCGGCGGCAAACCGGAATCGAAAGAAGTGCTGCACAGCGGCACTCACCTCTTCCGCTTTGCCCGCTTCGCAAACGCAGGCACGCCCTGTGAATGGTGGATGCTGTTCGACGATTTTGCCTTGCAGGATCAGCGCGTCATCGGCGGCTTTCGCGCCTTCCTGCACCATTCCGGCTGCCGCATCGATCCGAATGGCCGCTTCGTTCCGGTTGGCGACATCAAGCTTGGGTGCGCGGACCCGGGGTCGCGCCTGGTGCTCATGCGCCTGAACACATCCGTCTTCGCATTCATGGGCGCCTCCACCGTCCAGCGGTCAGACCCGGGCGAGCCCGGCCTGGCGCAGCGTGGCGGCGAGTTCCGGGTGTGGATTCCCGGCCTGGAGGCGCGTCTGCTGAATCTGGTTTCCGTTCCGCGGCAGTTCGTTGCCGAAGCGCCGCCGGTGGAAAGCGCGCCCCCCATTGGCGAGGAAGTTGCCGAGTAGGCCGGCTGCGATCCCGGCCGCTATTTCGTCTCGCCGTCCTTGCGCCCCGGAGGCACGTTTTCCTTGCCGCCGTAGGCTTCGTCCAGCACTTCCATCACGTGCAGCACGCGCTGGCCGCTGCCGTGCATGCGGACGCCGGCCTGTAATTGCAGCAGGCAGCCGGGGTTCGCCGATGCAATGATCTCCGCGCTCGTTCCATTTGCATAGCCCATCTTCTTTTCGAGCAGAGCCATGGACATCTCGGTATGCTGCACGTTGTAGATACCCGCGCTTCCGCAGCAATGGTCCGCGCACGGCATCTCTTTGAAGGTCAGCCCCGGAACGAGTTTCAGAAGCGTTCGCGGCGGGAGTGGCAGCTTCTGGCCGTGCGTCAGGTGGCAGGAATCCTGGTAGGTCACTGTGGCTTGGAATTCCCGCTCCGGGCGCATGGGTCCGATTGCCGCCAGGAATTCGTTGACATCCTTGATCTTCCCGGCAAACCGGATGGCCGCTTCCGCATGGGCGGGGTCGTCTTCGAGCAGGCCTCCGTATTCCTTGAGCGCGCAGCCGCAGCCTGCCGTGTTGGTAAGAATGGCGTCGAATGCGCCGGCGGGCATTGCCTCGATATTCCGCATGGCCAGCCTCTGTGCGTCATCCTTGCGGCCCGCATGCACGTGCAGTGCGCCGCAGCAGGTCTGCCCGGCGGGGACCACCACTTCGCAGCCGTTTCGTTGCAGCACGCGAACGGTGGCCTCATGCAGATTTGCGAAGCTCACGTTCGCCATGCACCCGCCCAGGAATGCCACCCGGTAGCGGGTTTCGCCAACTGCGGGAAACGTCTTGCCGTAATGCCGGAAGAAACTGGGCAGCGTCGCTCGCGGGCTCAGCGCGGCCAATTCCTTCAGGCGCGGGAACGCATTCAATAGCCCTGCGCGATTCACAAAACGCTCGAGGCCGCTGCGCTGATAGAGATAGAGCGGCGCCGCCAGCAGCCGTAGCCAGTGTGGAGAGGGCAGCACCTTTCCGAACAGGAAATCGCGCGTGATCCGCTCCACCCAAGGCCGCGTGGCGTGCTCCTCGAGATCCGCCCGCGCCGCTTCCACCAGCCGCCCGTAGGGCACGCCCGAAGGGCAGGCCGTTTCACACGCGCGGCACGCCAGACATAACTCGATGTGGCTCCGGTAGTTTTCGTCCAGTTCGGCGCGGCACTCGTTTACCCGGATCATCTGGTAGATGCGTCCGCGCGGCGAATCCATTTCAAGCCCAAGCTCGCGATAAGTGGGGCACGCATTCAGGCAAAGCCCGCAATGGACGCAGGTGTCCAGGTCCTGGCGCTTCGGCCCGGTGGCTCGCAGCACGGGGAGTTCGTTGCCGCCGATCTCAGAACCAGCCATGCAGCCTCCCCCGGTTGATCAGTCCCCGTGGATCGAAATGCGATTTCACGCGTTCCATGAGATCGAGGCATGCCGGCGCTCTCGTGTGAGCGGCCGCCTCTCGCGCCGCTGCCGAAGCGCTCAGAAGCAGCACCGCGCGCCCTTGCCGTTCGAGGAATTGCATCGTCTCGAGCGCCGCCTCCGAATCCCGGTAGGAAGCATAGACGACCCCGGACGCCGCCCTAGCCATGACCCGTCCGCCCAGCGAAGCGGCATCGGAGAACAGCCGCGAATGCACGGTGGAGAGTTGCAGCACCGCGCCATCCGCGTAGCCCGTCACCTGATGCTGGAACCATTCTCGCAAGCGCAGCCACAGAAACGGCTCCAATTCCGGATCCACCGGTTCCGGAAGGTCGAGGCCTTTGCGCAGCCGCTCGATCACGGCCGGCGGACTTGCGTAGCGGATCAGCAGGGCGCTCCCGTTCAGCCGCAGAAGCTCGCCCGCGGTGGCATTCACGTAGTCGACGGCGATAGGCTGGGCGATGCCGCGTAGCACGCGATCCCGCGCCGCACGGTACTCGGCCTCCATGCGGCCCTGGATGAGAAACGTCGTGGTCTGCTTCTCGAGCGGAGACACCCGAAAATTCAACGTGAGCATCGGGCCCAGCACGCCCCAACTTCCCACAAAGAGCTTGTTGAGGTCGTAACCGGCAACGTTCTTGGCCACCATCGCGCCCGATTGCACCAGACGTCCCTGCCAGTCTGCGAACTCGACACCGATCACAAAGTCGCGCGCCGTGCCATAGCCGCGGCGACGGGATCCGCAGAGGTTCGCCGCCACCACGCCCCCCACGGTGGCGCCGTCGTAAAACGGCGGGTCGAGCGGCAGCATTTGTCCTTCGGCCGCCAGTGTCTTCGCCAGATCGGCGTAGGGCATTCCAGCACCCACCCGGATAGTGAGGTCACGAGGTTCGTATTCGCCGATGAAGCTCAGCCCGCTCGTGTCAAACGCCACGTCGGCGTCCGTTACCGGACCCGCAAACCGGGGTTTCGTATTCGCGCCCTGCACCCGCAATCGGGCGCCCTCCCGGTAAGCGTCTCCCCAGGCTTGCGCGAACTCGAGGGGCGATGATGGGGTGTGAACAACCATGGATTCTCACTGGGCCGCCGATGCATCCCGCCCGTTCCGCACAATCTTCGCCATGGAAGGGCTAACGCGGGAAGCAATCGAGAGTACGCACCATCATATCGTGACGGCATCGCCGCGCCATGCCGAATCCCACCGGGCGGGAGATTCGTCCGTGTTCCCAGTGCTAGGGCGTTGCGGTCTGCCCACTGACCGCGCGATGGGGGAGGGCAGCCCGAAACCGTGTTCGCGGAACAATGCCTGCGCCGGCGCGTCTCCCAGCATCTTGAGAAACTGCATGCCTTCGTCGTGGCGCGCGCTCTTCGAGACCACGCCGCCCGCCTGCCGGATGGGCGCGTGCTGGTTCTCCGGAACCAGTTCCCCTTTCAGCGGCCGCACCGTTGACCAGGAACTGATGAGGGCGTCCGCGTTCCCGCTCTCCGCGAATTGCGCCGCCTGGCGCACGTTCTCCCCGTAGACGATCTTCGGTTCCAGCTCCTTCCAGATTCCCGCCCGTTCGAGATAATCCCTTGCCGCCTCACCGTATGGTGCATGCGCCGGATTCGCGATAGCAATGCGCCGAATGCCGGGCTGAAGCAGATCCCGAGCCTCCTGAATCCGGATTCCCTTGGCCCAGACGCCCAGACGGCCCAGCGCATAGACCCTCACCGAATCCGGCAGAATCTTGCCCTTGCCGGCCAGTTCTTCCACGTAGCGCGCATTCGCGGAGAGATAGACGTCGAACGGCGCGCCCTGCTCAATTTGCCTCGCCAGCATCCCGCTGGATCCGATGACGAAACGGAGCCGTTTGCCGGAAGTCTGAAAGTACAGAGCGCCGATAGGCTCGGAAAGGGGGCTCAAATCCGCTGCCGCCGCCACCGTGAGAGGTTCCGTTTGCGTATCTTCTTTCGGACCGGCGCAAGATGCTATGAGGAGACTCAACAGAAGTACAGCAGTAGTTGACAATATGCCACTCATATTCGATAATGGGGATGGACTAAAACTGATGCCGCCAGAGACCGCAATGGCTTCGTTTCGTAAGACGCTCATGTTGCGGCGCCTCCGTGCGCGCTCGTGCGCCGTTTCCGGGGTTGTCTCCGGATCGCGGCCGGGCCAGTTGGGTTCGTTTCGTAATTTGAGGCAATAACGCCGCAAGACTCTTACGGAGGAAGAAAAGGCAGTCATGAGCAAGATTATCGGCATTGACCTCGGCACCACCAATTCCGTGGTTGCCGTCATGGAAGGAGGCACGCCCGTTGTCGTTCCGAACCAGGAAGGCGCCCGGACCACGCCGTCCGTCGTGGCGTTCACGAAGAACAACGAGCGGCTGGTAGGCCAGGTGGCCAAGCGGCAGGCGGTCACCAACCCGGAGAATACCATTTATTCGATCAAGCGCTTCATGGGCCGCCGCTACGGTGAAGTGTCGGAGGAGACCAAGCTGGTTCCCTACAAAGTGGTGCAGGGGGACAAGGGCGATGCGCGCGTCGAGATCGGCGACAAGAAGCTCGCCCCGCCCGAGATCTCCTCGATGGTGCTCGGCAAGCTCAAGGAAGCGGCGGAAGCCTACCTTGGCGAAAAGGTCACCAAAGCGGTCATCACCGTGCCGGCCTATTTCAACGACGAGCAGCGCCAGGCCACCAAGGACGCCGGGCAGGTTGCCGGTCTCGAAGTGATGCGCATCATCAACGAGCCTACGGCCGCCGCGCTCGCCTATGGCCTCGACAAGAAGACCAACGAAGTCATCGCCGTGTACGATTTCGGCGGCGGCACCTTCGATATCTCCATCCTTGAGGTGGGCGACGGCGTGGTGGAAGTGAAGTCCACGAACGGCGACACCCACCTTGGGGGCGATAATATCGACCATCTCATCATCGATTGGCTGATCACCGAGTTCAAGCAGGCCGAGGGAATCGATCTCTCGGGAGACCAGATGGCGCTCCAACGGCTGAAGGAAGCGGCGGAGAAGGCCAAGATTGAACTCTCGACGACAATGGAGACGGAGATCAACCTCCCCTTCATCACGGCCAATCAAAGCGGACCGAAGCACCTGCTGCAGAAACTCACGCGCGCCCGTTTCGAGCAAATGATCGATCCGCTGGTGAAGCGTTCGCTCGAGCCCTGCAAGCGCGCGCTCTCCGACGCCGGC
The DNA here is from genome assembly GCA_020847315.1 of Bryobacterales bacterium. Taxonomy (GTDB): domain Bacteria; phylum Acidobacteriota; class Terriglobia; order Bryobacterales; family Bryobacteraceae; genus JACTMJ01. The sequence goes on from JADLCF010000250.1 coordinate 35,711, forward strand.
CTGAAGCCCAGCGACATCCAGGAGGTTGTTCTGGTGGGCGGCTCCACCCGTATTCCGAAGGTGCAGGCGGCGGTGCGCGAGCTCTTTGGCAAAGAACCGAACAAGACCGTCAACCCGGACGAAGTGGTCGCGGTGGGCGCGGCCGTCCAGGGCGGCGTGCTCGGCGGCGAAGTGAAGGACGTGCTGCTGCTCGACGTCACTCCCCTGTCTCTAGGCATCGAGACGCTGGGCGGCGTGTTCACGAAGCTCATCGACCGGAATACGACCATTCCCACGCGTAAGAGCGAGGTCTTTTCGACGGCGTCCGACAGCCAGACCAGCGTGGAGATCAAGACCTTCCAGGGCGAGCGCTCGATGGCGGCCGATAACCGTCTGCTGGGCGTCTTCCAACTGGTCGGCATCCCTCCGGCCCCCCGCGGCGTCCCTCAGGTGGAAGTAACCTTCGATATTGACGCCAACGGAATCCTGCACGTCAGCGCGAAAGACCGCGCCACGAACAACGAGCAGAAGATCACTATCTCTTCCTCCTCCGGCCTCAGCAAGGAGGAAGTGGAAAAGATGGCCAAGGATGCGGAAGCGCACCAGGGCGAAGACCGCCAGCGCAAGGAGGAAATCGAGGCTCGCAATCAGCTCGACTCGATGATCTACAACACGGAGAAGATGTTGAACGAGAATCGCTCTAAGCTGGGCGAGACCGAAGTGAAGAACGTGGAAGCCGCGCTCACCGGGGCCAAGGACGCGATCAAGGAGGGCGGGCTCGACAAGATCCGCGCGGCCAACGATCAACTCACCCAGGCCAGCCACAAACTGGCCGAGGCCATGTATGCGGCCTCCGCGCAGCAATCCGCGCAGCCCGGTCCCGATCCGCAATCCGGCAACCCCGGAGCCGGCGCGGGCGCCACTGACGGGAAAAAGGCCGATGAGAACGTCGTGGACGCCGAGTTCGTGGACGTCGAAGATCGCAAGTAGGCGGTTCCCCGCCTCGATTCGCGGAGACGGGCGAGGGCTCGTCTCCGCTCCGAACCTCAGTGTGAATCAAACTCATGGCTACCGAGAACTATTACGAAACGCTGGGCGTCGAAAAGAAGGCGACCCCGGAGGAAATCAGGAAGGCGTACAAGCGGCTCGCCCGCAAGCATCACCCGGATTTGAACCCAAGCGACAAGGTAGCCGAAGACCGCTTCAAGAAGGTGCAGGAAGCTTATAGCATCCTCAACGACCCGAAGAAGCGGGAAGTGTACGACCAGTACGGATTCTATTCCGACAACATCCCGCCAGGAGGCGCGCCGCCCGGAGGGGGGTACCGTCCCGGCCCGGGGATGGACTTCAACGGTTTTGATTTCGGGGATTTTGCGCAGACCGCCGGTGGCGCCGCCGGCGCGGGCGGATTTCCCGGCGGCGATGCCGGCGGTGGCGGCGCGGGCTTCCGAGACCTGTTCGACCAGTTCTTTAAGCGTTCCGGCGGCGCCTCGCGCGCGCCGCAAAAGCAGCAGGGTTCCGATCTTGAGTACGGTCTCGATATCGACTTCTGGCAAGCGATCCGAGGCACGCAGATCCGCCTGACGATCAACCGCCAGGAACTCTGCGCCACTTGTGGAGGGAGTGGTTCGGCGGGCGGGGCCGAGACGATCTGTCCGCAATGCCATGGTTCAGGAACCATTGAGCAAAACGCCGGGGCAATGCGGTTCAAGGTGACCTGCTCCCGCTGCGGGGGCACGGGGCGATTGCGCAATACGTGCCCTGCCTGCCACGGCGACGGCCGGGTATTGAGGCAGGATACGGTGGAAGTCCGGATTCCCGCGGGCGCCCGCACGGGGTCGCGGCTGCGCATTAGCGGGAAGGGGAACGCCGGCGAAGGCGGCGGTTTGCCCGGCGACCTCTATATCACGACGCGGGTGCAGCCTCACCCGGTCTTCGATTGGCAGGGCGACGACATCCACGTGCAGCTTCCCATCACGGTGAGCGAAGCCGGCTTGGGCGCGAAGATCGACGTGCCCACGATTGACGGGCGTGCGACGCTGCGCATCCCGCCCGGAACCCAGAACGGCCAGAAACTGCGCATGAGAGAGAAGGGCGTGCTGAATTCGAAAAGCGGCAAACGCGGCGATGAGATCGTCGAGATCGTTCTCCGCGCCCCGGATACACGCGACGAGAAAGTGCGCGATCTGCTCAAGGAACTCCAGACGGCGGACCAGACCGATCCGCGCGAGGAATTGTGGACGAAGGTCTAGTTCCGGCGATACCATGACATTCGCGGTGGGTGGATAAGACCATGGCGGCAAGGAAGAAAACCAAAGCGGCATACATGATTTCGGCGGTCTCCGAGCAATACGGAATCCACCCGCAGACTCTGCGTCTGTATGAGCGTGAGGGCCTGCTCTTCCCCTCGCGCTCCGAGGGCAACACCCGCCTCTACACGGACGAAGATCTTGAACGGCTGGAAGTGATCCTGCAACTCACCCGCGAATTCGGAGTGAATCTGGCGGGGGTCGAGATCATTCTCAACATGCGCCAGAAAATGGAGATGATGCAGCAGCAGATGCAGGAGTTCGTCGAAAGCCTGAACGAAGAGATGTCGATTCGTCTCACGCCTCCTCCGCCTCCCGAGCGCGGAAGCCTCATCCCGGTGATTCGCATGCCCGGGATTGTGCGTCACGGCCCTCCGGAGGAGAAGAAGCCGAAATAGCTTCGCGGTTTCCGTAAGCTGTCCGGCCTCCCTGACGCCGCAACGCTTCCCTTTGCAGGCTGAAAGCGGTAGACGATCTCATGCAGGCCGTAGTATTCTAAAGGTTGCGCTGCTGCGCTCGCGAGGAAAGCCATGTCGATTCCCAACGTAAAGCGTTACCGTCTCACCAGCCCCGATGGGGACCATGCCAGCTTGATGGCCGTGATTCCGAAGGGGACGGATGTGGAAGCGTACCTCAAAGAGGCTTCAGCCCGCTTTGACTGGAAAGCGTACCGGGACATGAAGGCCTCGATCAATAAGGTCCGTGTCGGTCAGCAGAAGCAGAAGAAGAAGTAGTTTTCGTCTACCGGCATTCTTCGGGTATTGGAGAAAGGGCGGCCTTCGGGCCGCCCTTTTTGTCGTTTGGCGGAGGGGTGCGCCGGTTTGTCAGCCCGGTGAGCGGGAAGTTGAGCGGACAGGCGGTGAGCTGAGGCTATCTTTGCCTTGCGTTCTGGTGGGGCTTCGCCATAAAGAATTGTTCGCATCTTGCCGATGAGGGAGTTGGTTGGCTTATATCAACAAATCGGATTGGGATCCGCAATGACTATTCAGAAACAGACCAAGCTCTTGAACCGGGGCGGCATTGTGGTGGTCGTCCTGTTTGCGCTCGCCATCGGCGCGCTATTCCAGAATCAGCGCAAATGGGAACAAAGCTCAAACAACCGGTTTGACGCGCGGGTCCTGTCGACGGAGCTTCGGAAAAGTTCCGATGATTTGACCGCGCTGGTGCGATACTACGTCGCGACGGGAGACGCGGTTCACGAAAAGGAATACTGGGATATCATTGCCGTGCGCAATGGAGAGAAGCCGCGAGCGGATGGGCGCCGGATTCCATTTCGCCAATTGTTGGATGGCCTTGGCCTGACTTCGCAGGAGGTAGAGAAGATCAGGCGGGCTGAGGATCTATCGAATGAGCTTGCCCTGACGGAAGCCCAGGCCATGAACGCGATCAAAGGGCTTTACGACGACGGAAGCGGAAGATTCACGAAGCAGGGAGCGCCGGACCGGGATACCGCGCGAGGGTTGGTATACGGAGAGCGCTATAGCGGCACGAAGTCGCAGATCTCCGCGGCGATTAACGATTTCGAGCGCTTGCTCGACGGCCGCATGGCCGGCGAAGTGGAAAAGTACACTCTGTGGGCAGTCATCCTGATCGCGACGGTTGCGCTACTCGCGGTCGGCATGGTGGTGATGATGTTGTTGTTCATTCGCACGTTCAGCGGGGTCGTGCGGCAAGCCGTGGTTCAGTTGCACGCGGCAAGTGAGCAGATGGTCTCTGCCGCGGATAACGTGGCGCAATCGAGCCAGTCTCTCGCGCAAGGAACGACGGAGCAGGCTTCGTCGCTCGAGGAGACGGCTACCTCGCTTGAACAGATTGAGGAAATGGCCCAGACCAACCTGCGCCGCGTCACTTCGGCCGCGGAACTGATGGAAAAGGCGGATGGAGACGTGACCAAGGGCAGCACCTCCCTGGCCGAAATGACGGAATCGATGGAGCGCATTGAGGGCGAGAGCGACAAGATTGCCCAGATCATCAAGGTGATTGACGG
>JADLCF010000251.1 GCA_020847315.1 Bryobacterales bacterium
AATTTGCTATCTTCTGCCATCGATTTCTCCTTCGCTAGATTCTTTGGAATGATGCCTTAACCCGCTAAGAAACGCGATAGGCTACCAATAGAATACTCTGTTTAGCACTGCCGCACAGCCGTCTTTCAGGCTTCGCCGCCGAAAGAACCGCTTCCGCCCCGGATGGAAAACCCAGACATCGCCGCACGGGGGAAAGGATTCAAATGGACGTAGATCGCCCCGCTCCCCAGGAACCGCCAACCCGCGCCGATCTGCTGCAACGCGCCCTCAAGCTGCTGGCAACCCGGGACTATGCGGAGCTCGAACTGCGCCACCGCCTTTCCCCCCACGCAGCCTCCGAGGATGAAATCGGCGTCGTCCTCGCCCGATTGCGCGAACTCGGCTTCCTCGACGAATCCCGCTTCGCCGGTAGGATGGCCGCCGACGCCGTATCCCGAAGACTGGTCGGCAAGCGCCGCATCACCGGCGAACTGGAGGCCCGGGAACTGGACCCCGCCACCATCGCCCTGGCCGTTGGCGCCGCTTATGAGGGCCTCGATGAAGCCGCGATGGCGCTCGCCCATCTCGAGAAACGGCTATCCTCGTTGATATCCGATGACAAGCTCGAAGATCCTCGTGCTCTCCGGCGGGCCTACGGAAAACTTCGCCGCGCGGGCTTCGGCCATGCCGCATCCGTCGCCGCTCTCCGCGCGCACTCTCATCTGGCGGCGGATCTCGACGAGTTCGCAAACGGCGAGTAAGCTAACGTCCTCTCGTGGCCGCCTTGCCGTCCGTTTCCGGAGACCCCACCGGCGCTGCGGGCAACTGCACGATGTCGCGGATGTTCGTCGGCATATAGTGCGGATACCGTTTGATCCCGAATACCGCGCCCGCGAAGTTCGCGGGGAACAGCGCCAGGTGCGTATTGAAGTGCTGCACCGCCTCGTTGTATGCCGTGCGCCGCTGCGCCACCCGGTGCTCCACCGCCAGGATGTCCTCTTGCGCCCGCCGCAATCCGGGCAGCGCGCGCGGGCCGCCCGGCTCCACCCCGTCCGCGGCCAGGCTGTTCATGAAGCGGCGCAGCGCCCGGTCCAGGTTCAGATTCGCCTCCACCCGCTCCTCCCGGTTCCGCGCCCCACCCAGGTTCCGCGCAGCGTCCGCCAAACTGTCCCTGGCCGTCGAAAAATCCCTTCCCTGCATGCGCAGCCGGTCTCCCTCGGCCAGTTCCAGCAGTTCCGTGACGCGCGCCTCTTTCGTCCTCAATTCCTCGTCAAGATCGCCCCAACTCGCGTCGATCCGGCCCCGCAGCGCGTCCAGCCTCTCGCGCTCTTCAAACAGCGCGTAGCAGGAAAAGACAAGAGCCAACGCCCCCAGTACGGCGAGCAGCCAAAAGCCCCGGCCAAAATGGATTCGGAACGAAGACCGGGGCATCGCGCTCGAGCGGGGCATTCGCCTTTCATTGTAGCCATGCGCCCCTCCTACAGGCGCTGCCACCGGTGTCCGCCACCGGAATGCCCGGAGTGCGCGCGATGCTACGATGAAAGGAATGCCGGAGCCACTCCTGGGGCTGGAGAAAGTTGATTTCGAGAATCATCTGGCGTCGATTCTCCCCGGCTATCGTGCCGCCCAGATCTATTCCGCGCTGTACCGCCAGCGCTGCGCCTCTTTCTCCGCCATCACCACCCTTCCCGCCGCATTGCGCAGCGCCCTGGAAGCGGATTACGTCGTCGGCTGGCCGGCGATCGCCCAGCGTTTTGAATCCATCGATGGAACCCGCCGCTACCTGCTTTGCCTCCAGGATGGCAAGACCGTCGAAACCGTCCTGATGCCGGAGGGGGAGCGTAACACCATCTGCGTCTCCACCCAGGTCGGCTGTCCGGTCGATTGCAAATTCTGCCTCACCGCGCGCATGGGCCTTGAACGGAACCTCACCGCGGGCGAGATCGTCGGCCAGATTCTGGTGGCCCTCGAAGACAACCGCCTCACCGGAGGCCTTGATCGCGTCAACGTCGTATTCATGGGCATGGGGGAGCCATTGCTCAACCTGCCGAGCGTCCTCAAGGCCACCCGCATTCTCACGGACCCCGCGGGCGTAGGCCTTTCTCAGAAGCGCATCACACTCTCCACCTCCGGCATCATTCCGAAACTCGACGAACTCGCCGCCGCGGACGTTCGCCCGAAACTTGCCATTTCCCTCAACGCATCCACGGAAGAATCGCGCCGCCGGTTGATGCCCATCACCCGGAAATATCACCTCTCCGATCTCCTCGAAGCATGCGCCCGTTACCCGCTGCGCCCCTGGGAAAAGCTGACCTTCGAATACGTGCTCCTAAAAGACGTCAACGACACTGACGCCGACGCCCGCCGCGTGGTCCGCCTCCTGGCTAACCTGAACGCCATCGTCAACCTGATCGCGCTAAACCCCGGCCCCGATATCCCCTTCGAAACGCCCCTCCCGGAACGCATCGTCAGCTTCCAAGGCATCCTGCGCCGCGCAATGCCCTGTTTCGTCCGCAAACCCCGCGGCCGAGACATCTTCGCCGCCTGCGGTCAGCTCAAACGCACCACCGCCCGCGAACTGGAACAATTCCCCATCCTCGCCGCCCCATAGCCCAGCGCTTCCCCTCATCCCTGGCTCCGTAGCCCCCGTGCCGCATGCGTGCGTTCCATCAGGCCGGGCCGAAGGCCTGGGTTCGCTCGATGGAAAGCCTCAGAGCAACCCCATTCTTGAAGCCGCCGCGGAGGCGTGTTGATCTGGGTGCATGAGCAATTCGATCGCTTCTTTGGATTACGGCGAGCAACTGGTGATGCGTTATCGTGACGCCTGAAGGGCCAACTCTCCAGGCGAGTGTACCTGCCGCCCCGCCGGCATTCGCATTCACTTGGCCAACGGTCATGCGCTGGAAGTCGAGCGCGGCGCGACGCTTCGACGAACGAACTGGATCCAACTGGGCAGCGAGAATGCCGGCCAAGGGTGGCGGCCATCCTGAGCATCACCTAGACCTGCCGCAGGCTCGATCTCTCCGCGCGCGGCTACCTGCTCGGCGCACTACCCGGCAGGGCCGGCCGCAAGCACCACGCCGCGAAAAACCTCACCCGCCCGCTGGAAACAGCGTCACGCCTGATCGTATCCGTCAAGACTGCGGTTGGACGTACGTTTACCATTCCTTCATCGAAATTGTCGCGGTGACACATGGCTCTCGGGACATTCGGATCGAGCCTTGCGGGAATGTTCCCTACGTCAGAAATTCTTCAGAAATTGCGAAGGACTTCGCTTTGGATCTCCCCCTATCGTGGAGACATGCACGGAGTTCTGCATTTCACTGCCGTCAGCAGCTACCGGTGGAAGCCACGCTTTCAGAACTTCCTGCGGCCCTGGGCGAACGTGCTGGCGAGAGCCGGCATCACCGCCAATATGCTCACGGTGGCAGCCCTCGCCCTCAGCATGGGGGCCGGAGTTCTTCTCAGTCGCTTCGCGGATCGCCCCGTCCTGTTCCTGCTGATGCCCCCGGCGCTGCTGCTACGGATGGCTTTGAATGCGATGGACGGCATGCTCGCCCGCGAGCATGGGCAGGCGTCCCCGCTGGGAGCGTACCTGAACGAACTGGGCGATGTAGTTTCCGACGCCTTCCTGTTCCTGCCCTTCGCCTTCGTGCCGGGCATCCATCCGGGCGGCATCGCCGTCGCGGTCTTGTTGATCGCTCTCACGGAGATGGCGGGCGTCCTGGCGGCAGCGCAGCACTGCCCGCGGCGCTACGAAGGGCCTTTCGGCAAGAGCGACCGCGCCCTCTTTCTTGGCGCCACCGCGCTATGGGTGGGAGTAGCCGGGCCGTTTCCGCCGCTTGTCGCGGCTGCCTTCGCCCCGTTGCTGTGGCTGCTGTTAGGGGTCACCTTGGTCAACCGCGTCCGCCGCGACATCTCGATGAAAGGGAAATAGCAATGAGACCGCATGAATGGAGAGCTTTCCAGGCTCAGGACGGGCAGGAACTTGTCTACCGGCATTGGCCGCCGCATCGAGACCCCGGCGGCATGCCCGGCAAAGCCATTCTGCTGCTGCACCGGGGCCATGAACACTCCGGGCGCGTGGCGCACCTCGTTGACGAACTCGACCTGCCGGGCTACGACTTCTTCGCGTGGGACGCGCGTGGCCACGGCCGCACGCCCGGCCCGCGCGGCGCGGCGGAACAAATGGGCGTGCTGGTCAAGGATCTCGATTCCTTCGCCCGCCACATCGAAGCCGAACATGGCATCCCGATTCACCACATGGCCGTTATCGGGCAAAGCATCGGGGCCGTCGTCGCGGTGTGCTGGGCGCACGACTACGCTCCTCCGCTGCGCGCGCTGGTGCTGGCGGCCCCCGCCTTCCATGTGAAGCTATACGTCCCTTTCGCGCGCCCGGCGCTCGCATGGTGGACCTCGCTGCGCGGCGATGTCAACGTTCGTTCCTACGTCACGCCCGAGGCGCTGACGCGCGACGCCCAGCGCATCCAGGATTACAAATCCGACGCCCTGATCTGCCGCAACATCTCGGCCCAGCTCTTGCTGGATCTTTTCCACACGGCCAGTCGCGTGGTGCAGGACGCCGCCGCCATCCAGACGCCGACGCAACTGCTGCTCTCCGGCGACGACCGCGTGGTGGGCCTCGCCGAACAGCGCCGGTTCTTCGCCAACCTGAGTTGCCCCCACAAGGAAATGCACACCTTCCCCGGTCTTCTGCACGACACTCTGGGAGAGAGAGACCGCGCACTGCCCGTGGCCCGCGCGCGCGCCTTCCTGCTGCGCCGCTTCGAAGACCGTCAGCCGGCCCCGGACCTTCGCCGGGCCGATCTCAGAGGCCACACCCGGGACGAATACCTGCGGCTTCTACGCCCGCTTCCCTTCTGGAACCTCCGGCGCTGGGGATACGCAGCCACCCGGCTGCTACTGCGGGTGGGCGGGAGACTGTCGCAGGGCATGCGCATCGGTTTGCGCGAAGGCTTCGATTCCGGTGCGTCCCTCGACTATGTGTACCGCAACCAGCCGGCCGGCGTCGGTCCCTTGGGACGCCTGCTGGACCGCGCCTATCTTGGCGCTCTCGGCTGGCGGGGAATCCGGGTTCGCAAGCAACACCTCGAAACGGTACTCGTCCAAGCGATCGCGCAACTACGGCGGAACCGGCAACCCGTGCGCATTCTGGACGTCGCCGCCGGGCGCGGCCGCTACATTCTCGATGCGCTGAGCGCCAGCAATGAAGCGGCGGATGAGGTGATTCTGCGCGACTTCTGCCCGAACAACGCCGTGGCGGGCACGCGGATGATCGCGGATCGCGGCATGGCGGCCTTCGCCCGCTTCGAGACCGCCGACGCCCTGGACCCCAACGCATTCCACGGTCTGCAAGGCCGTTGCACCATCGCCATCGCTTCCGGCCTTTACGAACTCATCCCTCAGAACGAACCCGTGCGTGAATCCCTTGTGGGAATCGCCGGCGCCGTCACAGCCGGCGGCTACCTGATCTACACCGGCCAACCCTGGCATCCGCAACTCGAAACCATCGCCCGCACGCTCGTAAACCATCGCGATCGCGGCGCTTGGATCATGCGGCGCCGCACGCAGGCGGAACTCGACCAGTTGGTGGAATCCGCGGGCTTCCACAAAATCGGCCAGTTTACCGACCAATGGGGCATCTTCACCGTATCGCTCGCCCGGCGTATCGCTTCGCCCGCCGCGCCCGCTGCCCAAGAGGAACTGTGCGCGGCCGCCCGCTGATCCTGTCGAAAGGAGGCCACGCATGAAGGCCACATCACTTGCCTGGGATGGCGCGCGAATCCACGAAGAGGGAGGCGCCGGCTACCTGGCCCGATGGACGGGAAATCTGCTCTGCGGGTTCGCCCGGCTCATGACCACGCCCAGGGTGGAAGATCCGCACCAAGTGCTTCGCGCGTCGGCGGAGCGCCAGAGAATCTACATCGCCAACCACGCCAGCCATGCGGATTTCCTGGTGCTATGGAGCGCGCTGCCCCCGGGCTTGCGGAGCCGCACGCGCCCCGTTGCCGCAGCGGACTACTGGCGTTCCGGCAGCGTGCGCCGATACCTGGCGGAGCGCGTCTTCCGATCGGTGCTACTCGAACGCGCCAACCTCTGGGAGCATCGCAATCCCCTGCAACCGTTAGTGGCGGCCCTCGACGGGGGCGATTCCCTCATCCAGTTTCCGGAAGGAACGCGCGGGTCCGGCGCCGCGGTCGCGCCCTTCCGCTGCGGCATCTACCACCTGATGGCCGCGCGGCCCCACGTCGAGATCGTTCCGGTGTGGATCCACAACCTTCACCGGGTGTTGCCGCGCGGCTGCTGGCTGCCGGTTCCACTTCCCTGCACCCTGCGCTTCGGGCAACCGTTTCTCCGTGACCCGGCCGCGGACAAAGCCGCCACGTTGGAACACTTAAGGCGATCCGTCGCGCTTCTGGGGGAACAATGCCCATCGTGACCGAACTCATCTGGACGATGGCCGGCGTTACATCTGCATTGGTAGCCGCATCCGTCGCGGGGCATGCCCTGGCGCGCCGCGCGCAAGGAGAACACGCCACCGCCTTCGCGAGGAATTGGCGAGACCGCGTGAATTCCTGGTGGTGGATGTGCGCCGTCGCCGCCCTCGCCATGGTCGCCGGTACCCCGCTTCTGCTCCTTCTCTTTGCCGCCATCTCCCTGCTTGCTCTCCGGGAGTTCCTTTCCGTGGCGAGCTCCATGCCCGAGGACCGGTATCTATTGCTCCTCGCCTTCTACGTGCTCTTCCCGATGCAGTATTCGTTGCTCGCGGCGGGGCAATTGCAGTGGGCCGTCACGGCAATCCCCGTGTTCTGCGCGCTTTGGTTCGTCGTCCGGCTTCTGCGATCCGGAAGACGCCATCCGTGGGTGAGATCGTACCTGCGAATATCCAGCGGACTCCTGGTTTGTGTTTACGGATTGTCCTTTCCCATGGCCGTCGCCATGGCGAACGGCAGCGGCGTGGGCGTGCGCGCGACACTGCAACTGTTGTTCCTGCTCGTGGTGTCGCAGGCCAGTGACGTGTTCCAGTTCGTGGTCGGCAAGCTGGCGGGAAAGCGAAGAATCGCTCCGCGCATCTCTCCGTCGAAGACGGTCGCGGGCCTGCTCGGAGGTTTGATGGGCGCGCCGCTGCTTGGCGCGGGGATGTGGTGGCTAACGCCCTATCCCGCGTGGCTGGCCGCGACTCTCGCGCTGCTGGTCGCCGCAGCCGGGTTCGCCGGCGGTCTGCTTCTCTCCGCGGCAAAACGTGCGCGCGGCATCAAGGATTGGGGCACGCTGCTGCCGGGCCACGGAGGCATCCTCGACCGCGTGGATTCGCTATGGCTATCCGCGCCGCTCTACTATTTCGCCATTCGTTGGCTGCCGTTGCCGTAACGGGACGGCACTTAGCCGGGTCCGGGTCCAACCGGTCCAACCTCCGTGATTCCGAGGTTTTTGCTGAGAGGATTCGGTTGGCCGGCGCACCTTACCAATCGATGCCGCGCATTGCCCGTAGTGTTGCCATTGACGTTCCCCACCCCGTGACCCGGCGAGGGAATCCCCGCGCCTCCAACTTCTGTTCCGATCGGGACCGGGTTCTCTACCTGGAACGGTTAGCCACCCACTTTGTCCGGCAGCGAATCGATCGGATTAGCCATTGCCTCATGACCAATCCCGTGCCTCTGCTGGTGATGCCGCGCAGGCCGGAATCGCTCGCCCGCGGCATGGGACGCGCCCATCAGGAATACAGCCGTTGGTTGCAGATCCGCCGCCGTCAAACGGGTCACCGATTCCAAGACCGTTTCCACTCCTCTCCGCTGCAACCGCGCACACACGTGGCAAGTGCTTCTGTACACCCCACGTAACCCGGTGCGCACGGAAAGGGCCATCCGCGCCGTGGGCGACCCTGGGTCCAGCGCGCGAGCGCATGCCGGGCGGATTCCCTTTCCCGAATGGCGAAGTCCGGCCCCGTGGGCAAATGGCTGCCCCAGCGAGCAATTGGCGGAAATCCTGGAAGCGGGCTTCCGCAACCATGGACCGTTGGACCGGATCCGCCATGCCCTTACTTCGGGACGGCCGGTTGGCAGCAATGACTTCATCGAGAAACTGAAAGCAAGACTCGGCCGGACGCTGCGGCCATCCAAAGGAGACCGCCCTCCCGCAACACTCACAAACGCCGCCAGCCAGCCGCCACAAGGCATTTCCCGCGCATCCGGCTAGCCAGTAAACTCGGGAAC
>JADLCF010000252.1 GCA_020847315.1 Bryobacterales bacterium
AAATTCGCCATCAGGCAACTTAATTCCCATTTGGAATTCACCATCGGGCAACGCCCGTTTTCGGCGCAATTCCAACGTCGGTACAACCCACGATCACGTCCAAGCAAAAGAAAGTGCTGCTCCCGCCGGGAGCAACCAACTTCAACCCTTGCAATCACGTCCAAGCCCAGAAAGCCGCGCGAAGCCCACCTCCAACCCAGCAAGCCGAACGATTCCGCCAAGACCGCCGCTACAATCAAACGGATCCATAAATAGGCCCATCCCGAACCCAGAAACCCTAAGCTCGCGCAATCCGCCCCCTATGCCCGCATCGTCACCAAGAGCCCTTATCGCAGCCAAGAGCCCGCAGGGCAGCATAAGCCAGCCGGGTGTGGGAACACCCCCGGCATCGAACGCCCAAACCCAAACCGCCTCGCGCCAGCGAGTCCACGAAGCGACCGCCCCTTTGCGGGCGCGACTCCCCTGCGGCCACGCTCGCCGCCTCTCCATCCTCCGCCCATTGCCCGTGGCTTTCCGTGCTGGATGTCATCCAAAACACCCCCGACTCCCGGCGCAATCACAGAAGTTATAGAACTGCATCTCTCCTACTGCCAACCAGTTAGCGAACCGCGCACCAAATTCCCGCTACGCCCGCCTCTACAATCCCTCTGAGTGCGAAGCCGGGCCACCAGATCAAACGTCCCGGACAAGCGAAAGGAAACAGAGCCATGAAGTCCACCAACCCGAAACCCCTCGCATTCAAGAAGCGATCCAACGAAAGCGCCCGCGAGCAACGCCAGAAGGATTTCCTCCGCTACCTCGCCCAGGGCGAATCGATCACCAACGCCTGCGTCTATGTCGACATCAGCCGCTCCTGCTACGAAAAGTGGCGGAATCACCCGGAGTTCCGCGCCGCCGTCGAATCCGCCCGCGAATCCCACCGCCGCGACATCCTCTCGGGCTTCCACACCGCCGACGCCTACGCCCGCATGCTGCTCGACGCCATCCAGCGCGACGAGTCCCTCCCCGCCGCCCTTCGCTACCGCGCCTCGAAATCCATCCTCTCGCGCAAAGGCAAAGCCGATTGGTTGCCCGAGCCCCTCCCGGCCAACGCCGCCCCGCTCGCCCCCTTCGAAGACGAAGAAGACGAACACCCTGAAGCAAGCCCGCACGCCGAATCCGCTCCCGCCCCACAGCCGCGCAGCGCGACCAACGAGCAAGCGGTCCCCATTCCCAGGCCTGCGGGCCCCGTCATCGTCAACGCTGCCGCGTCCGCCGGAAACGAGCGTATCCCCTCCGATTCCCTCATCCCGGCGTACGGATCAAATCCGGAAAATCCGGACAAAACTCCACACTCCCAATCCGCCGCTAACACCGTGGAACATCAACAAGATCCATCCATGCAGTCGGCATCCGGCCACGCTGCGGAATTTTTCAACAATCCGGAAATACCCCATCCCGCCTCGCCTGCGCCGATCCACGCAGATAGCCATCCGGCAGTCCACGAAAACGAACTCCTATCCGCGGCAAACCCCGCCGCCCAAGCAGGCCACGAATCGCCGAAGCCGTCCTCCGGCGCCGCCCCCGCCGCAAGCACCGCCCTATCAGACTCATCGCCCGCAACCTCATCACCCAAAGCCCCGTCCAGCTCGACCACCCTCAGCCAAACCTGGCTCAGCGCCCATTTCCTTCACGGGCACGAAAGCCCCAAAGCCTTCGAAGCCCTCCTAAATAACCACATCCGCGCCTATCAGCCCGCCACGCCCGCCGAAGAACTCCTCATCTTCCGCATCACCCAGAAAGCCTGGCTGCTCCGCCGTCTCGAAACCTGGGAGCGCGTCATCGCCGATTCAAGAGTCGCTCAAATTCGCCAGCAACACCCCAACGCGGCCGCCCCGGCCTGCATTGCCCTATCCCTCCTCGAAGCGAAAGAAACCAGCCAAACCCGCTTCTACGAACGCACCGCCCAACTCCGCCAGGAACACGAAGCCGCCCTCGACCGCCTCGAAGCCAAACTCCACCAACTCGGGCAGCACCGCGCAACAAGCGAACTCCAGAGCCAATGGCAGTATCAGCGTGAGCGTTGCGTCGCGGAACGAGGGTGCAGTTTCGCCCGCCCCAGCCGCTAGCTCACCGTATGCCGCGCTCCTCCCGTTCCCCGTCTGTCGCGCCCGCACCGCTTGCGCCCGCCCGGCAAAACCTGCGATTCTGCCAGCAATGCGGCGAAAGCAAATTGAGATGCGCGAATCGATCATCCGCCAGATGACGATTCTAGCGAGGGAAACGGGAGGCGTGAATCTCGCTCAGGGATTCTCCGACGAAGATGCGGCTCCGGAGATCAAGGCCTTGGCGATGGAGGCGATCCGCGGCGAATGCCACCAGTACACCGACGTTCGGGGAGCGCCCTACCTACGCCAAGCGCTCGCGGAGAAGCTGCGGGAACACAATGCAATCGAGGCGGATCCCGACAAACATATCGTCGTTACCTGCGGCGCCACCGAAGGCATGATGATCGCCTTCGAGACCCTCCTCGAAGCGGGCGACACCGTGCTCACCTTCGCGCCCATGTACGAAAACTACGTGCTGCAAAGCGTGGCCACCCGCATCCATGTGAAGTCGATCGAGTTGGATGAACACGCCGAACCCGGCAAACCGGCCTTCGCCTTCACGCGGGAGACGCTCGAGGCCGCCTACGTCGAGGGAACGCAGGCCATCCTGTTCTCGAATCCCTGGAACCCGATTGGAAAGGTCTTCACGCGGGAGGAGCTTCAGACGATCGTCGATTTCGCCGTAACGCATGATCTGTTCATCTTCGCCGACGAAACTTATGAGTATTTGATTGGCCCGGGGCGGGAGCATGTGAGCGTCGGAAGCCTACCCGGCGCGAAAGACCGGACCGTGACGATCATTTCCATGGGGAAGACCTACTCGATCACCGGCTGGCGCGTGGCCTATCTGGTCGCCCCCGAGGAGTTCGCGGCCAAACTCAACGTGATGCACGATTTTCATACCGTCACCGCGCCGCACCCCTTTCAGATCGCCGCGGCGAACGCGACACGCCTGCCGGAGTCCTTCTACCAGCGCATGCGGGATGAGTATTGGGCGCGGAAAGAGATTCTGTGCGACGCGCTCGGGCAGGCCGGCTTCACCTGGTATGAGCCCGGCGGAGCCTACTTCCTCTGGTGCCGCTATGACCGGTTGAGCGATCTCGAAGACGTGGCGTTCGGAAAGAAGCTTCTGCTCGAAGGCGGAGTGGCCGGGGTGCCCGGTTCCGTCTTCTATGAGCGTGGACGCCCGCGCTATGCCATCCGCTTCACTTTTTCCAAGTCGCGGAAGACGTTGGAGGCGGCTGCCGAACGTCTGCGGAACTTGAACTGGCCCGTTTAACGCGCGGCTCCGGAGCCGTCAGGTTGGCGCGGCTTCCCCTTCGCTTTTCACGAGTTCGAGGAAGGCGCGCGCGGCGTGGCTAAGAGCGCGGCGAGCGGGTGAAATCAGCAGCACCTTGCGCTCGATGTCGAGTTCCTTCACCCGGACCTCGTGCAGATTGCCTTGGCGGATCTCCGGCTCCACGCACATTTTGGGCAGAAAGGCGACGCCCTCGTTCATTTGCACCAGCTTGCGGATGGTCTCCACCGTGGGCATTTCCACATCCATGTTCAGCGTGATCTTGTGCTCGCGGAAACCGCGCAGCACGGCCTCCCGGTAGGGGGAGAGCACGTTGTGCGCGATGAACGTCTCCATGCCGAGTTCCGCGATGCTCACGCTCTTGCGCTTCGCCAGGCGATGGCGGGGCGAGACCACAAACGCAAGCCGGTCCGTATAGATCACCGACGTCCGAAGCCGGTCGTCCTGTGGGTCGTAGCTGATCACGCCCAGTTCCAGATCCCCATCGATCAACTGCGCCGGGATCTTGCTCGAAAGGCAGCGCCGCACCTGCACTTTGATCTTCGGGTATGTGCGCCGGTAGCTCTCGATGTGCCGCAGAAGATAGAGCGCGGTGCTCTCATTGGCGCCGATCGAGAGCCGCCCGGCCGCGTTGTCGCGCAGCTCGGTAAGCGCGTTCTCCAGATCGAGTTGCAGATTGCCGAAGCGCCGGGAATATTCAAGGACGATACGCCCGGCATCGGTGAGCAGCAAATCCTTTCCCGAGCGGTCGATCAGCCGCTCCCCTAGCTCGTCTTCGAGGCGCTGCAATGCCAGCGACACCGCCGGCTGCGTCCGGCCCAGGCGTTCGGCGGCGCGAGAGAAACTTTTCTCCGTGGCGATCGTGAGAAAAACTTTGAGCAGATAGAGTTCCATCGCGCACCTTCCCGCCCGCGCCGGTAGCCGGTCCGCCCGCGCAGGCCGCGCCGTCAGGCTATAAGACTAATTTATACGATTCGTTAAGTTTATGATAGTCCTCAAAAGAATAAATTTGCCAAATCACCGTGAGAGTGTTGATAATGAGTGCATATCCCGGCGGAGGAACTGGCCGCCGGGGGTAAGTTTGGAAGCGCGAACGGATACGCACACCATGAATCCTCACGTATTCATCTTTGACACGACCCTGCGAGACGGCGAGCAATCCCCAGGATGCAGCATGACGGTTCCGGAAAAAGTCCGGAT
>JADLCF010000253.1 GCA_020847315.1 Bryobacterales bacterium
CGTGGCCAACACCTCTTTCGGCGGCGCCGAACTGGTGAGCATCCTGGAGCGGTTGGCCGAATAGGAACGAATTTCCCAGGCTGTAGGCTGTATCTCAAAAATGGACGGTGACTTCGTTGGTTTCCTTCCCGGAATGACGGAGCACAATGGGTTGGGGCCCGCTGCCGAGCAAGGCGCGAGGGATCTTCACGTTGATCTGATCGAGCCCGGCAAAGTCGGGGTGCGGACCGAAGTAGGTGACCTCCGCCATGGCTGTGCCGATGCGCGCTTCGGGAACCGAGCGGCGGTCATTCCGGAAACCGGTCCCAAATAGAATGAGGAACACGTCTTCGTTGAGATCGGTGGAAATCAATGGAAGGGGAGTGCATGGCCCGCCCTCGGGGCAGTATGCAATTTCATCCCGCTCCTGCCTTTCCCCCAATGCACGGATGACATAGCCGGAGGGCGCGCCCTTGCCGTCGGCATTGGTCGTGAACAGCGCGGGCGCGGTGCTTTCGATCGTGACGCTGTGGGGCGGCCCTCCCTTGTCATCGCGGATTACGGAGAGAAATCCTCCTCCGTTCGGCGCTTCCACGGGGACCAGGAAATTCACCTGCCCCGGAGAGACATAGAAGAGCGGCATCAGCCAGGATTGGCCCCCGATACTCAGACGAACCTGCGTGCTAGCCAGAGTTGTCGGCAGGGGAAGCGATTGGGCATGCGCTTCGCCGGTTGCCAAGCGCTTGCCGAATATGGAAAAGATGGAACCGGCGGCGATGGATTGAGGAAGGTAGGAGGCGGCATTGACTACCGCTTCCGCCACCGCATCGGTCGATTCCGGTTCGGGGGTGTAGGGGCCAAGAACCACTTTGAAGGGGATCGACACATCCTGGCCGCCGTCCTGGCGGGTGATGCGAAATTCACAGGAATACTCTCCGTTGGGAATATGATTGTGGTCCAACACATCGGTGGCAAGTTTCAACCCAACATCGAACGGAGTTGTGTCGTTCGATAGGATCGTCCAGATATAAAATACCCGGGAATCCTTGCATTCCGCGCCGACGCCCGCTGGCGTCACGTTACTGGCGGCGGTTACACGAAGAGTGGCTTCGAGAACTTGCGGCGTGGATCGGTGATGAAATGTGGGGATAGTACCCTCAATCATGAGTGGCGGCGCGTTGGTTACCTTCGAGAATCGGGCGACCATGATTTCGGGGTCCCAGAATGTGGTCCGCGGCTCGAGGAACCCATAGCGATCCCAACCTATGAACTTCGCGCCCGGATCGGGGACTGCTTCAAAGTAGATGTGGGCCGGTACTTGATAGAAGTTGTCCGGGGGGGACTCGACACTGTATCGCCGAAGCTGGCCTGGGCCGATTACCACGGACTTCACTTCAACGTATCGAGTCCGTATGACACGGATCTCTTCAAGATCATGCGGATCCTCGATCGTCACTACCTGGGTCGAAGGATAGGTTTCCTGGCGCCATGTCGTTCCATGGAAGAAGAGGTGGAACGACTCAGCGCGATACTCGATGCCAGGTTTAGGGGTTGCCGTGGGGCCAACGGAGACCACCAGAGGCTTCGAGAGGTCCAGCATGGCCGTGGTTCCCAAAGTCGCCCCTGTACTTGTAATCGTATAGGAAGTGCCGTTGATGACGACGGTCCCCGTGGCCAGATGACTCGTACTGAGTTGGACTTCCTTCAATCCTCCGCTCGATTGCGCCAAGATTGTTGCCGATAGCAGGAGCATCGGCATCACGCATGCGCCGAACAGCCGCAGAGCGCCGGTGAATCGCGGATCAAGCCATCTCGAAAACATGATGGAATTCATGGGAAGTCTCCTTCGCGAACCTCGATTCATCGCTTTTCTGGATCAAAGCTCTGTCGGCAGGCGTAAAAAAGAGCCAGACATCCACTTTAGGATAGCGAGAATCGCCTCCTTCCGGGGCGATGACGGCCGGGAACCGATCTGCGCTCGAAGCTTCCCAAGACCCGCTACATTGAATGCATGGAAGCTTCCCGCCAAGAGCCGCTCCCGCCCGAGAGTGTTCCGGTATCCGGTGAAACTGCGCCGGTGCGCTTGAGGGATTTCGCTACGCTGACCGCGCGAGTCGTGAACGGGACCTTTGGCGGAGGAAGCACGATTCTCGGCGTGTTCCAGCGGGAATTGGTGGAGCGGAAGGCGTGGCTGAGCGCGGAGCAATACGGGCTTTGTTTCGCCGTGGCGCGGATCACGCCCGGCACAAGCATTCTGGCCTTCTGCGCCGCCGTGGGCTGGAGTTTTGACCGATGGCGCGGAGCGTTACTGGGGATGGCGGCAGCGGCCCTTCCTTGCGCCGCGATTGCCGTGGGGATGCTGCTTGCCTACGAGGAGTTGAAGGGCCTTGCGTGGTTTGCAACGGCGCTGCGAGGCGCGATGGCCGCGGCGATCGGGGTGATGCTGGCGGCGGGCTGGTCCATCATGCAGCCTTACTGCAAGATGCGGAATTGGCCGCGGCACGTCGCCCTCCTCCTCACGAGTCTGGCGCTCATGCTGGTTGCGGGATTATCGCCTCTCTCCATCCTGGGCATGGCGGCGCTCGTTGGGTTTCTGCTTCCCGAATCGAGCGGTGATCGGGGTGAGGCATGAACGTCTTCCTCCTCTATCTGCTGCTGCTCAAAGCGACGGTGAGCGCATTCAGCGGAATGACCGTGATTCCGGTGATGAGGGATGAGTTGGTTACCAAGCGGCACGCGATCACGGACGATCAATTGAACACGGCGATCGTGATCGGGCGTTCGACGCCGGGGCCGAATGGGCTGCACGTGGTCTGCGTGGGTTACTTCGCGGCGGGCTATCCGGGAGCGCTCGCCGGGTTGCTGGCGCTCGTGACGCCCGCTCTGCTGGCCATCCCGATCCTCCGGCTTCTCCATGCGCACCGGGAGGGCCGCCGGATGCGCTCCGCGATCCATGCCGTGGTGATTGCAAGCGTGGGGCTGATGGTGGGAACGGCGTTTGATCTTTCCGCGAGCGCACTGAATTCGCCGGCTGCGTGGGGCGTGGCCGCATCGGCGCTGGTGGCGCTTGTCGTCAGCCGTCTCGATACGGTCTGGGTGATTGCGGGCGCCGCATTGGCGATGCTGGTCATATCCTGGTTTCTGCCCGGTCTTCCGGTCTGAGGCTGCTGCCACCCTGGCTCGGAAGTGGAGAGTCCCCGGTTCGTGTATGCTGTACGAGATGTCCGGGTGATCGCCGGTGGGCCAAGGAAGGAACGCGGTAAGCGACAGGAAAATGATGGGCTCCCCATACCCGCCACAGCAACCGTATTACATGCCGCCGTTGCCACCCTATGAACGGCGCCCATCCTGGTTTCAGCGCAACAAGAAGCTGGCCATCGCCGGCGGTTGCGCGCTGGTGGCGCTGCTTCTCGTGATGGTGGTCGGCTTCGTGGCGGCCATCGCGCTCTGGGTGATGAGCCTGGTGAAATCCTCGGGGGCATACGCCGAAGCCGTTGACCTGGCCCGCCGGAACGCGGAGGTGAGGGCAGCGCTCGGCGAACCGGTCGAAGAAGGCTGGTTCGTAACCGGCTCCGTCAATAGCTCCGGTACATCGGCGGATGCCAGCCTTTCGATACCGCTCAGCGGCCCGAACGGGGCGGGCACGCTCTACGTGGAAGGCCGTAAGAGCGCCGGCGTGTGGCGCTATTCCATTCTGGAGTTTGAAGTGAGTGGAACCGGGCAGCGCATCCCACTCCTGGCGCCTGCCCCGCCCGGCGCTGGGAGGTTCCCCCAGCCGGAGGTCCTCCCGCCGGAACCATCCCCCCAGGAACTGCCCGCGCAACCAGCCCAGTAGCAGCAGTGGGCATGTTAGCTTGGGACTATGTGTCGATACACGTTACGCACCCCGTACCGCTACCGCGGCTTGCTCTCCTTCATTCTGCTGGCGGCAGTGTGCGCGATCCCAATGGGGTTTGCGCAGGAACTGAACAGCGACCAGGTGAAAGAGCGGCGGAAGGCCGTCACGGAACTGGCCAAGCAAGGGGCCTCCGCGCTGCCGCAACTCGCGCCGGTGCTGCAGGACGTGGACCGCTCCGTGCGGCAGGAAGCCGTGAAGGCCATCGCCGAGATCGGCACGCAGGCCTCGATTCCGCTGCTGATTCAGGCCACCCAGGATAACGACGCCGAAGTGCAGGTGCTCGCGGTGGATGGGCTCGTCAACATTTACCTCCCTGGATATTTTCAGACCGGGGTTTCCGCCGTTTGGAACAATTTTACCCGCTCGATCAAGTCACGCTTTACGGAAGTGAGTGACCGCGTTGTGGACCCCTATGTGCACGCGCGACCGGAAGTGATCGAAGCCATCGCGAAGCTCATCAAGAGCGGCATGAGCATGGAATCCCGGGCGAACGCGGCGCGGGGTGTGGGAATCCTGCGCGGCAAACTGGCCATTCCGGAACTGCTGGCCGGTCTGAAGACGCGCGACGACAAAGTGATCTACGAATCGCTCAACGCGCTGCAGAAGATTGGGGATCCCGAAGTGGCTTCGCAGATCGCCTACTTGCTGAGCGATCCCGATAAGAAGATCCAGCTTGCGGCCATCGAGACCACGGGAATGCTGCGGAACGAGAACGCGCTGCCAAGCCTCGAAAACCTGCTTGCCCGCTCGCGCGACAAGGACGTGCGCCGGGCTGCACTCGAAGCCATTGCGATGCTTGCCCGGCCGCGCAGTCGCGAGACCTTTCTCACCTACTTGAACGATAAAGACGAGAATATGCGGGCGGGCGCGGCGGAGGGTCTCGGGCGGCTGGGCAGCCGCGACGATGTAGCCATGCTGCGGGAAAAGTTCAACGAGGAGACCAAGCGCTCTCCGCGCCTTTCGCTCGCATTCGCGCTGGTCGCAACCGGGGACAACAGTACAGAAACATTCAGCCCGTTGACCTACCTGGTAAATGAAACCAACAAGAGCGCATACCGCTCCGTGGCGCAGGCGTTTCTCACCGAACTGGCTCGCAACCAGGATGTGCGCGGAGCCCTTTACCGCTTCCTCGAAGGCGGCACGCGCGATGAGCGCATCGCGCTTTGCAACGTGATGGCGCGCAGTGGGGGCGCGGATTCCGTGCCGTATCTCGAAAGGCTGAGCCAGGATCGCGATGTGGAAGTGGGCAAGGAAGCGCTGCGGGCGTTGCAGGTGCTGCGGAGCCGTATCGCGGGTTAGGTTTCAAGAATAACCCGGCGCGTTTCGAGCGGTTCTCAACGACGCGCCGGGTAAATGGAAAAAACACGGGAAAAACGAAGTGCCTGCCTTGGGCTATGCGCTCGTCTGCTGGCGTGCCGCTTTCGCCGTGGCATAGGCCCAATCGAGCCATGGTAGCAGCGCCGCCACGTCGGAAGTCTCCACCGTCGCGCCGCACCAGATCCGGATGCCGGCCGGGGCCGTGCGATAGCTCGCCAGATCGTAGCCCGCCTTCTCTTTATCGAGCGGCTTGAGCATCTCTTTCACAAAGGCAAGGCGTGCGTCGTCCGGCTGGCCGAGCAGCCACGGGTCCGTGATCTTGAGGCATACGGAAGTTGCGGAACGCGTCTCCGGCGCACTGGCGAGAAAGCCGATCCAATCGCTTGCCGCTACCCAATCCGCGATGGCGCCAAGGCTCGCCTGCGAGCGGGCGATGGTGCTCTCAAGCCCGCCGATGCTCTCCACCCAGGCCAGGGCGTCCAGGCAATCCGCCACGGCAAGCATCGAAGGAGTGTTGATGGTTTCGGCGTGGAAAATACCGGCGCTGAACTTGCCCTTGTTCGTCATACGGAAGACTTTCGGCAGCGGGCGGGCGGGCTGGTAGCTTTCAAGGCGCGCCACCGCCCGCGGGCTGAGCACAAGCATGCCATGGGCGGCTTCCGACCCCAGCACCTTTTGCCAGCTCCAGGTGATGACGTCGAGTTTCTCCCAGGGAAGATCGTAGGCGAAGACGGCGGAGGTGGCGTCGCAAATCGTGAGACCTTCGCGATCGGCGGGAATCCAATCCGCATTCGGCACGCACACGCCGGAGGTGGTGCCGTTCCACACGAATACGGCATCGCGTGCGCCATCGTACTGCGTGAGATCGGGGAGTTCGCCATAAGGCGCTTCGAAAGACCGGACGTCCGATAGCTTCAGTTGGCCGGTGGCGTCCTTGAGCCAATCGCTGCTGAAAGCCTCCCAGGCGAAGAGGTCCACGCCGCGCTGGCCGAGCAAAGACCACATCGCCATTTCGACGGCGCCGGTATCGCTGGCCGGGACGATGCCCACATGGTAATCGGCGGGAATGCCCAGCAGGGATTTATGCAGGTCGATCACCTGCTGCAACTTCGCCTTTGCGGGCGCGGCGCGGTGAGAACGGCCGGTGAGCGAGGCGTCGAGCGCGCTCAGGCTCCAGCCCGGCCGCTTGGCGCAGGGGCCGGAAGAAAAGCAGGGATTGACGGGTTTTTCGGTAGGTTTGGGAAATGATGCACTCATGAAATCGTCTTACGCCGGAGCCTGACGAGGAATCAGGCGGCTAAAGGGCAATTATCGCAATTCTTCGCACAGGCCGTCAGGCGCCCTGCGGTTGTCGTCGGCATGAGGAACGGGTAAAGAAGCGGTTACAATGAAAAACGAAGCCATTTCGAAGAACTCGGGCGCTCCGGCAAATCCGGAGAATTCCCGGACCTTCGAACTTGTTCCCTACATGTCTTTGTCACCCTCGCAACCTGCCTCTACCGAGGCGCCGCTCGATTCGCTGCCGGAGCCGCCGCTCAGTTGGCTGCCGCTTCCGCGAATCGGAACCGTGCGCGGTGCGTCCGTCCCGAGGACATATTCGCGATGAGGAGTTCCCGTTGATATCCAAGCTGGTGATTGCCAATTTGATGCACCGGCCCATCCGCAGCCTGCTCGGCGTGGTGGCCATCGGTGTGGTGGTGACGATGATGCTGACCCTGGTGGGCTTGAGTAGAGGCATGTTGGAAGCGGCGGCCGAGCGCCAGAGCAGCATCGGCGCCGATATTGTCGTGCGTCCTCCGGGAACGTCGATGCTTGGGCTGAGTTCCGCGCCGCTCAACGAGAAGCTCGTAAGCGTGCTCGCGGAACAACCGGACGTCACGATCGCCGTCGGCCAGATCGTCTTCCCGATTGGTGGGATCGACACGATTACCGGCATCAATCTCGAACAGTTTTCGAAATTGAACGGCGGATTCACGTATCGCTCGGGCGGGCCTCTCAAACATCCGGATGACATCCTGGTGGATGAATATTACGCGCGCCAGAACAAGCTCTCCGTGGGCATGCCGCTCAAGGTGGCGAACCACGAGTGGAAGATCTCCGGCATCATCGCGTCGGGCAAGCTGGCGCGGCTCGTGGTCGATTCCAAGCGCCTGCAGGAGTTGACGGGGAATGAGGGTAAGATCAGCCAGGTTTTCCTCAAAGTGGATACGAAGGAAAACGTCCCGAAGGTGATCGCGGCGCTGAAGCAGAAACTGCCCGGCTATCCGATCTACGCCATGGAAGAAGTGGTGTCGTTCTTCGCCGTGGAAAACATTCCAGGCTTGCAGGCGTTCATTAACGTGGTGATCGCGATTTCCGTGCTCGTCGGCTTCCTGGTCGTCTTTCTCTCGATGTATACCGCCGTTCTTGAGCGGACACGGGAAATCGGCATCCTGAAATCCTTGGGCGCGTCCCCGTTCCTCATCCTGCAGATCATTCTGCGCGAGGCGGTTTTCTTATCGTTGACCGGAGCGGTGGCGGGCATTTTGTTGAGTTTCGCGAGCCGTTGGGCGATTGACCGGTTTGTGCCGGCCTCGCTCGCGCAGGAAGTGACGCCCGAATGGTGGCCCATCGCCGCCGCCGTAGCGCTCGCGGGCGCGCTGCTCGGAACGGTGTATCCCGCGTGGCGCGCGGCCAGCCAGGATCCGATCGAGGCATTGTCGTATGAGTAGAGCACAAGCCGGGAACGGCGGACCCATGATTGAGGTTCGGGATCTGCGGAAGATCTATCATGCCGGAGAAGTGGATGTATACGCGCTGCGCGGCGTCGATCTCACGGTGGAGCGCGGCGAGTTTCTTTCCGTAGTCGGGCCGTCGGGCTCGGGAAAATCGACGCTGTTCCACATCCTCGGCGGATTGATGACGCCCACCTCCGGAACCGTGAAGATCGATGGGCGCGACCTGATGGCCATGTCGGACCGGGATCGGACGGATCTGCGGAAAAAGACCGTCGGATTCGTCTTTCAGAAGTACAATCTGCTTCCGATCCTCTCGGCGTTGGAAAATATCCGGATCGCGCGCACCATCGCGGGCATGCCGCCCGAGTTCCCGAAGAGTTTCGATCGCGTGCTGGAAGTGCTCGGCATCGGCCGCCGCCTGAACCACAAGCCGCGCGCGCTCTCCGGGGGAGAACAGCAGCGGGTGGCGATCGCGCGCGCACTGGTGAATGAGCCCGCCCTGCTGCTCGCCGACGAACCGACCGGCAATCTGGATACGGAAAATTCGCTCACGGTGCTGAAGCTGCTTAAGCAGCTTAACGAAGAGTTTGGCCAGACGGTGCTCATGATTACGCATAACCCGGAAGCGGCCGCCTATGGCCACCGCACGGTGACCATGAGGGATGGACGAATTTTCGATGGCTACCACAGCGGCCAAAGCTCCGGAGAGGTTCCCGTGCTGCAGGTCCCAGTACGCCCGTAGAAATCCGGATCAGCCGATTGTTAATGAAACATTCGCAATAACAATTGTTCAGGTTCGTGATCTTAGAGACTTTCCGATCGAAGAACGGACAAACGAATAAATGGAGAAACAGACTGGAACTACTTGGATTTCCAGCGGAAACCGACTATAGTACGGGGAGGATCAGGCCGTTGGAACGGTCTCAAAATTATCCAAGAGTTGTGGAATGAGCCACCACAAAGACGTACTACAACTTGCAGATC
>JADLCF010000254.1 GCA_020847315.1 Bryobacterales bacterium
AACTCACGAAACGATGCGTGCGATCCAGGTCCGATGGGCCTCTCTCGGCCCGGATGTTGAACGGATTCGCGGGAGCGTCGCCGTCACTCGAAGCATCGTCGATCAGCTTCGAGAACGTGTAGTTGGCGAGAAGGGTCAACCCGCCGGAAAAGCGCTTGTTCACGCTAAGTTGCATGGCATGATAGATCGAATTTCCGCGGCTCGATTGGTCTGTTACGTTCGCGAACGTGGGGAACAATCTACGGCGGGCATTAAGGTTGTTGCCTGGCGCTCCATAGATCCCCGGATTTAACTCGGTGGGCATGAAGAGATGATTTCCCTTGCTCCCCACGTAAGCAGCGGTGGCGATCCAACTCGAAAAAAATTGGCGCTGCAGGTTGAAGTTCCATTGCTGAGCGATTGAATTTCGAAAATTCGGGTTCCATTGCGTTAGCGCCATCGGCATCACCCACCGGTACTTGGCGATCTCTTCCGGCGTGCTGGGGGGCGCGAAGGGGAACGGATCGCCAACGCCCTGATACGGATTGTCCACGCCGCCGGTCGGGTTGTTCACCGTGAGCTTCAGGGAAAACGGCTGGTTCGTTGAAATCTGGTTGTTGGCCTGCTGGCGGATCTGCGAATAGAAGATGCCGTAACCTCCTCGAATGCTCATGACGCCTTTGCCCGTGGGGTCGAATGCGAATCCGAATCGTGGGCCCACATTGCCCCACGCAGTCTGGAGGAGAGATCGGGTCGTGCCAGGGTCGCCCGGATAGATCAGCCCGGCTGGCGCGGTGGGGAAGACCTTGGATTGCTCGCCCAGCCGGATCTGTGCAAAGCGGTTCAATTTGTCCACGAAGGGGAACCACGGATCCCAGCGCACGCCCATGTTGAGCGTCAACCGGTTCGATACCTTCCAATCGTCCTGCGCGAAGAAGCCCAGTTCCGTCACTCTTGGCTTATTGGCGGCTTCGGCAATCTGCTCATACTGTGTCGGCCGGCCCAGCATCAGATCTGCCCCCGCGTCGCCCGTGAACGTATTCCGGAATCGTATGAAAGGGTCCCCACGAAACAATTCCTGCAAATCCAGCACGGAGCGGCGCACGTCGGCGCCGAACTTCAGGAAATGCGCGCCTTTGCTCCAGCTAAGCGTGTTGGAGAATTGAAAACCCTTGCGGAAATGGTTCAGCGGAAAACGGGAGAATGCGTTGAAATAGCCGTCCACTTGCGTATGCATCGCGGCCGGAGCATCCACCGAGAACGTGCGTGTGAACCCGGCGCCAAAATCATTCCAGGTCTTGTTTCCTGGCACGATCGTAAGTTGCCGGCGGTCGATATCGTTGTACGAAAACGAAAATGTGTTGAGCATTGTCGGCGAGATAATGTGATTGTCGTTCAGCGCCAGGCTCCAGTTTTCGTAGTTGATGCGCGCCAGAAACCCGGGTAGATTTCCCGTGGCCTCGTCGAAGTCGTTCGAGTTTCGTAGCAGCCGTCCGGAGATCTGGTTCGCGGAACTCAAGTGGTGGTCGATCTTCACGATATATTGATCGTCGTCGACCTTCTGTTGGCTGGAGGTGGAGAGCAGTCCATCGGCGCCATTCGGCAGCGGCACCATGGCTTCGAGGAAGCGGATCGCCGATTCGCTGAGCCGCGCCTTCGGGATGATGTTGCCCGCGAAATTGCCGCCTAGCGGATCCTTAAGCGGCGCCGTGAGGTTAGAGAAATCGCCGCCGCGTTGTGCTGCCGTGTGAACGGTGGCGGTAATCGCGCCGGGTGCGCTCCTTTCGGATGTGCGCTGCCACGAGAAGAAGAAGAAGGTCTTGTCCTTTCGAATCGGCCCGCCCAGCGTCGCGCCGAATTGGTTGCGGCGGAACGGTGGGACGGTGCGCGCGAAGAAGTTCCTCGCATTCAGCTTTTCATTGCGGAGGAATTCAAAGAGAGTGCCATGGAACTCATTCGTTCCGCTTTTCGTCACTGCGGCCATGAATGCGCCCGCGTTGCGCCCGCGGTCCGCCCCGTACGAGTTCGTCTGGACACTGAATTCCTCCAGCGCGTCGGGGGAAGGGAACACCGATGGGCTATTGAAATAGGGATCGTGATTGTCGCCCCCGTCCAGTTGGTAATTGTTCGCGTTCGAACGGGAGCCATTGATGGACACGGAATCGTTCTGCGCCTGGTCCTTTCCGGTTATGCCTCCCACGCCGGGAACCAGATACTGCAGTTGCAGCGGATTCCTTCCATTGAGCGGTAACTCGACTATGCGCTGGTGATCGATCACTTCCCGCAACGCGCCGGATCGGGTTTCCACTTGCACGAGTTCCGCCGCCACCTCCACGCTTTCTGTCACCGAGCCCAGTTCGAGAACCACGTTCACTTGCCGGTTCTCGTCCACCTGAACGCTAATTCCTTGCTGGAGATAGGCCTTGAAGCCGTTCGCTTCGACGCGAACGCTATACTCGCCGATGGGAAGCTGGGAGACGACATAATCCCCCGATTGGTTGGAGACGGTTGTACGGGTGATGCCGGTTCGCGCATTGGCGACGCGAATCTCCGCCGATGGAACCACGGCGCCGCTCGCATCCTGGACGCTCCCGAAGATGGTCACCGTCCCCTGGCTCCAGGAGGCGGCCGCCGCCCATAGGATGCAGAAGGCCAAGCTGAACCAATTCCGCAAGAGGTGTCCCCTTGGCTTTGCGCCCGCGAGAAGTTGAGAAGGTGGATGGCGCAATCGCAGTAGAAAAGCGCTGATTCCAGCGCGGAGAGAATGTTGGATCCTGAAGCAATTCATGCCTGAAACTAACATGAGAGACGCACAGTTGTTTCCTGGAATCTCAATCTCTCCGGCCTCTGATTCCGGCTTATCGGATTCTACCCGGCGGGCACGGCGCTACCACGCCGATCCCGCTAGGCGCGCCGCTCTGCCGGCGTGGGTTGCCATCGCAGCGTCTTCCAAGCCGCCACGCAATTCCACTTCTACCGGCTGATTCCCTGCGCCCGCGCACTTGTAAACTTTTCGATTCCACCGGCAATTCTCCCTTTTCCGAAAGGAATTTGGGGGATATAGTAACCCCACGATCCTGATCCATGCGCTTCGGTAGTCGGGAGTGTGGCTGGGGGCACATTCCGCTATGGAATCGAGACCCACAATCCTGCTTGCCATCATTCTTGTACTTGGAGGGGCGTTCGTCGCCGTCCTTGACCGGGCTGCGCCGGTCGAGATCGCACCCGCGCAGGCTGCCGCATCGGCGAAGCCGCAGGAGCTTCCTGCTCTGAGGCTTGCGGCCTCCGCGTGTGGAGCGGTTCCCCGGCCACTGGCCCCGCTTTGCGAGAAATTCGAGGAAGCCGCGCTGGAACCCGCTACGCCTCCACGCGCCGCCAAGCCCGGAGAACCTCCACTTGCCGAGTCACCTGTCTGGCAGAATGCGCCATGGCTCAAGACGGCCCGTGGCAAGACGCGCTTCCTGATCGTGACCGTGCCGGACCCGGAACTCACCCGGCTCAGCCTCTACTTCGACCGCTCCATGGATAGTATCCAGCGCGCCGCGGAAAGCGTGGAGTTTTATCTGGACCGGCATTGGCTTCCCTGGACCGAAGACGCAGCCGGGGGAGGCGCGAGCGCCGGCGGTGATGAACCCGGCGTGCTCCTGTTTCGCGAGTCCGGCGCGGGGAAGGATGCCCTCGTCGTCTTTCTCGTGGGCGAATCTCCCGTCTCCGGCATTCGCGGCCGAGCCTTCCTGAAGGCGGTCCAGTATGTTCAGGCCGTCGCCGCGCCGGAGACCTTCTTCATTTCGGGCACGAACTATTCGGGGGCGCTTTCCTCCCTTCGGCGCGGCATCGCGGATGCCCGCCGGCTCTTCCTGCAAGGGAGCGCGGCCAAGTTCCAGGTCGTCTCGGGCAGCGCGACCGTGAAGAGCGAGATGGAGGCGTTCGCGAAGGGCGATCTGGAGTGGCGGGAGTCTGTTTCTTTCGCTTCCGCCATGCACAACGACACCTTCGCGAAGGAGCGGTTTCTGAGCTACATGCGCCGCCGCTGGCTGGGTCCGATCCCGTCGGCGTTTCTCGCCGAAGGACAGACGGCCTATGGCATCGATTCCTTGGCCAGCCCGCAGGCGATGCTGCAGGCCCAGGCGTCCCTCACGATCCGCTTCCCGCGGGAAATTGCCCGCTTGCGCGGAGCCTCCCCGCAACCCGCCGCGGCGAAACGCGAATCCGGCGCCATTTCCGGCGGAGCCGCGAATTCCCAACTCTCCGTGCCCGTGCAGCAGGTGCTGAAAGGTCGCGATGCCGTGGCGATCTTCTCCGGTCCGCAGTTGCCCGTCGTGCAGGAGGCGGTGCTGCTCGATATCGCGTCCACCTTGCAGCATGAAGACATCCGCCTCGCCGGCATTGCCGCGACGGATGTCTTTGACGCCCTGTTTCTCGCCGGTTTCCTGCGTAAAGCGAATCCGGACGTCCGGCTCTATATGGATGATGCGGATCTGCTCTACGTCCGTGCTGTCTCGCAGTACCCGCTCGAAGGGATTCTGGCAATCACCACCTATCCGGTCGTGACCCACAACCAGCTCTGGTCACCCGGCGTCGCGGCAGACCAGTGGCCCCAGCGCTCGCCCTCCGGGAGCCGCTATGAGGTCGCCGTGTTCAATGCCGTGCGAGCACTGTTGTTGCGGCAGGCGTATGGCCGGTCCGCGGCTCCCGCATCCCCCGTTTCCGGAGCGGCAATCGCGGAGAGCCCTTCCCCGGTTCGCTGGCCCAGTCTCCTGGAACACTCCTTCGCGGGCCGAAACTTCAAGACGAGGCCGCCTCTATGGCTGGTCGCGGTGGGGGTCAACGGATATTGGCCTATCGCGCTGCTCAATCCTTCGGAGACGGATGAGACCCAGCTCTCCTGGCAGCCCGGTCTGAGCGCAGCCCGCAACCCCGTGCTCGATCTCGGGAAGCCCGGGCGCCCCTGGACCGTCGTGTTTCTCCTCCTGGTGTGCATCGGCGGGCTATTCGGGTGCCTGACGATCGTGGCCCAGGTGCCCGTCTGCGCTAGCTTTGTGGAGCGGATTCTCCCTGGCTTCAAAGCCATGCGCGAACGCCCCTTTTGGCGCCAGTTTCTGGTTCATTCGCTGGAACGGGGTGCGCCGGGCCGTGCATACTTCATCTCGGCCCAGTGCCTTGCGCTCGCGGCCATGCTCTATCCCGTTGCCTGCCCGCTTTGGCTGCTTGCCTTGGAGAGTCCATCCCCTGCGGAAGGCGTTCCTTATGTGAGCCCGGGAGACTGGGCGAGGCTGGCCTGCATCCCCGGCTTGTTCGCCTTCCTCGCGCTCATGGCGGGCGCCATCCTCCCCTTCCTGCGATTGTTCCTCGATCACGCCTCCCAGAGCACCCTGCCGGAGGGCGAAGGGCCGATGTTGTCGAACCAGTACATCCATCTTGCCGTCGTGACCTTTCTTGTTTATCCGGTCCCCCTGGTCTTGTATTGGCTCGGCCTCTCTGGCCGCGACGATCATTCCCTGTTCTTCTTCGTGTATCGCTCGCTAAACCTGCTGAATGGCGTCTCGCCGGCTACGCCCTTGCTCCTCCTGGGTTGCGGACTCTTTGTCATGGCAAGGCTCCACGCTCGAAGACACGCGCTCTCTCTCGAAGCGCCGATGGTGCTTCCGGAACTGCCCGAAGACTTCCAGACGAAAGGGCTGAAGAAGGGAGTCGAAGCCGTCGGGCAATCTCTCGCCAATCCCATTACCAGCGACCCCGGCGCCACCCTGCTCATCCTCCTTCCGGCGTTTGCCATCTTCTTCCTCATCCCCTGGGAGTGGCCCCAATCGCTCGAAGGATGGCAGTACGATGTCGTGTATCAAATCGTGCTGCGCGCCTTGTTCGTCTTCGCGGTCATCTCATGGTCCCGCTTTGTCCTCGCCTGGATGAAGCTGCGCGGCCTCCTTGAAATCCTGGATTTGCACCCCTTGCGCGCCGCGTTCTCCATCCTCCCCAGTGGATATTCGCAAGTTCCGGTGCTCGAAGGCTCCGGCACCCTGGATTCGAGAGACCGTCTCGTCTACTTGGGCCAGCGTCTGCGGGCGCTTGCCGCCTGCCCGCGTGTGGCGAAACTCGATTTCCTGGCCCCCGCCGCGCTGCGCTCGCTGGAAGGGCGGATTGAGGCCGCGATCGGTCGCGAACCGCAGTTCCTTGCGTCGGTCTGGAGTTCGGTGGCGAAGATCGGCAGCGTGCTCGCCGGGTTCCTTGAGCCCGTCTGGTCCACAGGCTGCGGAACCGCTGATGACGGGGCGAAACCCAAGGGGGATGCCCCTCTGGAACGCCGCCCCTACCAGATCGCCGAGGAGATCGTCGCCATGCCCTATCTGGCTTTTCTCGGCAACGCCATGCTCCAGCTCCGCAACCTCTTGTTCTATGTCGCCGTCAGCTATTTCCTCGGCATGGTCTCCGCGCTCGTCTACCCCTTCCGCGGCCTTCAGATGATCATCTGGGCCGGTACCGTCGGATTCGTCGTGATGGGCATTCCCGTGGCCGTGGCGATCTTCCAAATGGAAAGAGATGAAATCCTCCGCCGGCTCACCAGGGGAAAGGAAGACCCCGGAGCCTTCCGTCTGGTGAAGCGCCTGGCGATGGTCGGCGGCCTACCCATCTTAGCCATGGTGGGTTCGTACTTCCCCGGCATCGGCCGCTATCTCATGACCGTTGTCGAGCCCGCCCTCAAAGCGCTGTAACGCCGTCGGGGCGCAACGGCGGCTTCCCGCACCCGATGGCGCCCCGATCCGTCCGATGATAGGCTACCGGAATCACAATGCGACGCCACATCTTTCTTCCCCTCTCGATCCTCGCGCTCGCTGCCTGCTCCATTTCCGCTGAACCCGCGGCGGTTCTCACCAACCATCTTGGCTACGATGCATTCGGCCCGAAACGCGCAATCCTCCGCGGTTCCGCATTCGATCGGTTCGAGGCCTGTACCCTATTCACTCACCCCACGCGCCTGGCCGCCTTCGAAGGCAAGACCGGCCCCGGAGTTGCCGTTGCAAAATGGAAAGACTGGCAGTTCTGGACCCTGGACTTCACCGCCCTCGAGATCGGAGGCGAGTACACCATCGAGTGCCCCAATGGGAGCGGCGGCGGGGTTGCGAGGTCAATACCCTTCCGCATTCAGAGCGAGATATTCGAACGCGGTACGCTCTCCGATCTCACGTATTACTTTAAGTCCGTCCGCGCTACGGGAGCTATCGATAAGGCGGATCGCAAGATCGCCTTTGATCGGTCAAGCCGAATGCCGATCGATGCTCGCGGCGGCTGGTACGACGCGAGTGGCGATTACGGTATCCACCTCTCGCAGCTCGACTTCGCCACCTATTTCAACACCCAGCAGGTCCCCCTCGTGGCCTACAGCCTCGGGAAAGCGCGCGAGATCCTCCTTGCCCGCGCTGAGCCCAACTTCGATCAGATCCTTCGGCGATTGCTCGATGAGACCGTCTATGGCGCGGACTTCCTGGCGCGCATCAAGGCTCCAGGCGGATCCTTCTATGCCCATATCTACGACAAGAGCCCGGAGAAGCGGCCGGAGGATCGGCGCATTGGGCGGCCCATGATGGGGCCACCCGGCCCGGCCGCGCCCAATCGTCCGCCTCCCGCGGAACGTCCTCATGAGTTTGAAGTGAGCTACCGAGGGGGTGGCGGGTTTGCGATCGCGGCCCTGGCCATCGCGGCCCGCGCCCCCCAGAGCGGCGATTTTACCAATGCTGCTTATCGGAAAGCCGCTGAGGAGGCGTTCGCGTTTCTTGAGGCGCACAATGCGGAATTAACCAACGACGGCAAGGAGAATATCGTCGACGATTACTGCGCCCTCGTCGCTGCCTCCGAGTTGGCTCGCACTACAAAATCGCCCGTTTACGCGGCGGCGGCCAAGCGTCGTGCGGAGAGTCTGATGTCGCGCCTCGTGAGCTCGAATGGATTGCGCGATTATTGGCGCGCCGACGGCGGAGATCGGCCTTTCTTTCACCCATCGGACGCCGGTGCGCCGGTCGTCGCATTGCTCGGTTACTACGATCTGGCGGATGCCGCCATGCGCCGGCAAATCCGACAGGCCATCCGCCGGTCGCTCCAATTTGAACTGTGGGTGACGCGCGAAGTTGCGAACCCGTTTGGCCTTGCAAGGCAGTACGTGCAGAGCCGCAATGGCCGGCGTCGCACCGCTTTCTTCTTCCCGCACGATACGGAAACCGGCGGTTGGTGGCAGGGTGAGAATGCCCGTTTGGCCTCGCTCGCCACCGCCGCGAGGCTTGCAGTCCCGCTGTTCGATGACGACCCCGCGTTCAAGGCGGCGTTGCGGAACTACGCCACTGATCAGTTGAATTGGATTCTGGGCCTCAACCCCTACGATGTCTCCATGCTCACCGGCACTGGCCGCAACAACCCGGAATATCGCTTCTTCACCAGTTGGCAGTATAAGAGCGCGCCGGGTGGAATCTGTAACGGCATCACCGGTGGATTGAATGACGATGAGGGCATCGATTTCCAGGTGCCCTATGAACAAACGGGAGTGGATTCAGACTGGCGTTGGGGCGAACAGTGGCTGCCTCACGGCGCATGGTACCTTCTCGCCGCTGCCTCCGGCAAGGCCGCCGCCGCCCCCAAGGAGAAAGTGGTGATCGGCTACGTATTCACGAGCGGCCGGGCTCCGGATGCCGCGAAGATCGCCGCCGAAAAACTCACGCACATCAATTACGCCTTCGCGAACATCAAGGATGGCGAGATGGTGGAAGGTTTCGAAAACGATGCCCAGACCCTCGGTATCTTGAACGGCTTGAAGCGGCGGAATCCCAACCTGAAGCTGCTGATCTCCGTCGGCGGTTGGACGTGGTCGAACGATTTCTCAGACGTCTCGCTCACGCCGGAATCGCGCGAGAAGTTCGTCCGCAGCGCCGTGGCCTTCGTCGAGCGTCATCAACTCGACGGCCTCGATGTCGATTGGGAGTTTCCCGGCCAGAAGGGCAATAACAACACCCATCGTCCGGAAGACAAGCAAAACTTCACCGCCCTGATGGCAGACTTGCGCTCCGCCCTCGACGCCGCTGGCCGGGCGCGTGGCAAGCGCTATCTGTTGACCATCGCCGCTCAGGCCGCCCCTGCCTGGCTCGAGCACACGGAGATGCAGAAGGTGGCGGCCTCTCTCGACTACGTGAACCTGATGGCCTATGACCAGTTCGTGAACTCCGAACCGGTGGCCGCGCACCACGCGCCGCTCTTCACTCATCCCTCCAACCCCAAGCAACTCTCCGCCGCCACTTCGGTTTCGCAGTTCCTCGCTGCGGGAGTGCCCGCGGAAAAGATCGTGGTGGGCGTCCCCCTTTATGGGCGTGCGTGGGCGTCCGTTCCCCCGGAGAACCATGGTCTTTACCAACCGGCAAGCGAGATCCGGGAGCGCGTGGGTGGTTCGTTTCAAGGCATCAGGGCGCGTCTCGAGAACAAAGACGGCTTCGTTCGCTATTGGGACGATCTCTCGAAAGCGCCCTACCTCTACAATGCCGCCAGACAGATCTTCGTCTCGTATGAAGACGAGCAGTCCGTGGGGCTGAAGGCGCAATACGTGAAAGAGCGCGGCCTGGCCGGCATCATGTTCTGGGAATACCACGGAGATCCGGAGAACAAACTGCTGGACGCCATCAACCAAGGCTTGCGATAACCCTGCCCAACGCTGTCTTCAACCGGGCTTGAGCCGCTGCTCCAGCCCGGATCCGCCACCGCCCCATCACGGAGCCAACCCGTCCCACCGCCGGGTCAACTAGGGGTGGGTTGACGAACTGGACCGCATTGCGGATGCAAAAGGCCACGCGCGGACGCAGCTTGCACTGGCCTGGCTGCTGGCTCGGAACCCGTGGATCGTACCCATCCCCGGCGCCACCAAGCTCGAACACCTGGAAGAGAACCTCTGCATCTTGAAGATAACGCGCTGAGCATCTGGAAAATCTGCAAGATGGCGCGGGTGGCGCAGCCGCAAGCCAGACTCAAGCCGCTTCGATTGCGTACACCAGCTTGCCGTTCTCGACCGTCACCGCTTTTCGCTTCTGAAGCTCCGCCACAACCGCCTCCACCTCTTGCTCGCTGAGCGCTTTGCGAAAGACCGTCAGGATGGTGCTACTTAGCGTCTTCAACGATCGTGGCCTCGTAGTCCCCTTCCGAAAGTGCTCCACGATTGCTGTTGCCCTATCAGAAACGCTGCGCTCCCGCGCAATCTTAAGGAAAGAAATCTGGCATAGTTCCGTCACGCGTTGAGCTTGAATCTTCCGGCCTTTCATGTGCGTGATCAGCGGGTCAAAACCTGTATCGCGCGAAACAATATGCAGGAAGGCATTCTTGTCTTGGGCGACAATCTCACCGCAATAGTAGGCGATATGAAAATCCAATGCATTCGGGCCGTTTGCGCTGCATCGAACGATCCGTCCGGAACCGTTCATCGATTGCAGCGCGATCACGAGGTCGACTCCGATTTTTGTCTGGTTCGCTCCCACAAAGAGCAGCACTTGTACTTGCGGCACGTGAAGCGTTTCCAGGTCCGCTGGCTGCACGTTCTCATAGTCGATCAACACATAATTCGTTCTAAGCATCGGCATCCCTCTAAATCGCTATGGCCGTGTTCGCAACCTCTTCCGTCTCTGACCTCTTCGAGGCCCTTTGCCGCCGCGCCGGCGCCGTTCATTCGTCTCTCGACCGCGCAGGCGCGGCTGTGCTTATTCCTTCCAGCAATCGCCGGGCGGTGTCAGCCGCCTCGGCCGCGGCGACGCATGATGCGGTTTCATTTGCCCCCAGGGGCTTCATAAACCCGGCGATCTTTCGCGCAAACGGCAACGCCGCGGCCCGAATCTTCCCGTCCGTGAATGGGGGTTCGAAGGGATAGAGCGGGCGGATGCTGCGCGCATGGTCACATTCTACGTATCCGCATCTGCCCCGGCCAGCGATGGAATGGCGAATTGGTCCCTCGTACTGGTCATGCCCGCCCACGCCGCAACTTCCGGTGACGGATACGTCCGGCGATCCCGCATGCCGCGAATCGTCAAACGGAGATTTCGGGACAGTCATGAAGGGCATCTCTCCAGGGGGAAGATGGAGGTTCCCCGAATCCTCCCGGCGGCGGTGCCCGTTTGCGAGAGAACCAACGCTTCGGGCTACCGCGGTACCGCAGCCGACGCTCTAATGTAGTGCGTCATAAATAGCAACTAATACGCTTTCGGCGGCGTCTTTATCATGGAGGAGACGATCGCCCATGCGTGTAGCCCCCGCAGTTGTGTTGACGGATGAGCAGCGGCAAACCCTGGAACAATGGGCGCGCGGACGAAGCCTTCCGGCGCGGCAGGTGGAGCGGGCGCGCATCGTTCTTCTCGCTGCCGATGGAGAACTCGACATTGAGATTGCGGCCAAAC
>JADLCF010000255.1 GCA_020847315.1 Bryobacterales bacterium
GAAATGGCTTCCAAGCCTGGATCCGGGTGGACGACACGGCGGCGGGAGCCGACCTGTATGAAATGCGGATCTCCTGGCAACTGGATGAAGGCCCAAAGGAAGGTCCCGGAGGCCGGGCCGACGAACTGGTTCTGCGCCCTCGCGGAACGCCCCCGGTCTGGACTACGGAGAGTGGGACGGGGGGATCCACGGATCTGCCCGGAAGAGGCCTGAGTTCGTTTGACAACGATTCGCTGCGTTATGACTCCAGCCGCACCGGGCAGTTGGAGTTCCGGGGCCGGGTGGACGACACGGTGGATCTTTATGTTCGGGGCGACCGGATCAATGCCCTGGTCCAGAGCGGGCAGCTTCTCAAAGTGGAGAGGTTCCGGTTCACGCAGCCCTTGCCGGCCGTTACGCTGAGTTCCATCGGCGTCACGAAGAAGGACGGGCGGGGCACGGTCGAACTTATGCAACGGCCGGATAGCACGAACGATTTCACGGCGATCATTCGGATCTCCGATCCGCAAGGCGGCAGTGACCGCTACCACTTTGTACTGAGCTGGGCCCGCTAGTGCGCCGCGGGCGCCGGTTTTGCCGCAGCCGCGTCGGTTCCCGGTTGCGGAATCGCGACTGTGGCGATATTGGGCTCCTTCTCGCCTGAAGGGGGAGTATTGCGGTGCGAATCCGAGGGGGCGGGATCTGAAGGAGGAGATGTATTTTCCCCGGTCCCTGCGAACCCCACGATAATCGATACGCGCCGATTGGCGAAATCGAGAGGGTCATCCGGGTTGCGTAGGCGTTGGTCGGCGAATCCGCGAAGCTGGCTCACCTGGCCATTCCGAAGGCCGTGTAGCGCCATGAATCGCCGGGCGGCATTGGCGCGGTCTGTCGAAAGATCCCAGTTGCTATAGAAGCCGGAGGCCGAGTAGGGTCTTGCGTCGGTATGCCCTTCGAGCACAACCCGGTTCTCCAGTTTTCCGATCTCCCGCGCCAGAGCCGAGACAATCGCCTTGGCCGTGGGTGTCATCTCCTTGGCTCCCGATTGGAAGAAGCTGTTTCCTTCCTTATCGACAAGCTCGATGCGCAGCCCGTCCCCCGTGACGGTCATATCCACCTGATCTTTGAGAGCGCCCAGTTCCGGCATGGCTTTGAGGGTTTCGCTGAGCTTCTCCTTGAGGACGGGCATGTCCTTCTTTTCGAGCAGAAGAGCCTCGTGATTATCGACGGCTCCGATGTTCCCGGTTCCATCCTCGTTCTTGAAGCCGTGGGGATCGGTGAAGTACATCGAGACCGCTTTCTGGATCTCCGGGCTGGCGTTCATCAGCCACAGAACGATGAAGAGCGCCATCATTGCCGTGACGAAATCGGCATACGCCACCTTCCAGGCGCCTCCGTGATGCCCTCCGGCAATCACTTTCTTGACGATCACGATGGGTTGGTTGTTCGTGGCGTTGCGGTTGCTCACAATGGAATCCTTCCGGCCGGCTTCGCGGCGTTACGCGGCCTCGGGCTTCGCCGCGGCTCCGGCTCCCTTGCAAGCCTCTTCGAGTTCGGCAAAGCTCGGGCGCACATGCGGCGGGGCCAGCCGCCGGGCATGTTCCACCGCCAGGATGGGCGCGGCCCCTTTCACAGAAGCCACCAGCGCGCCCTTAAGGCACATCAGAAACTCCAAGCGCTGCTTATTCCCTTTCTGGATGGCGGACGCGAGCGGGGAAAACACGCCGTAACAGAAGAGGATGCCGAGAAACGTGCCTACCAGGGCCGCCGCCACCTTGTGCCCGATTTCTTCGGGCGGCCCGCCAAGAGAGCCCATTGTAATCACGACGCCCAGAACCGCCGCGACAATCCCAAGGCCGGGCAGGGCATCCGCCACGGTCTGCAGCGAGTGCGCCGGTTCCTCGTTCTCATGGTGGTGGACTTCGATGTCGTGCTCCAGCATTTGGTCCAGTTCGAACGGCTGCACGTGTCCGGTCATGGTCATGCGAAACGTATCGCAAACGAAATCGAGCGTATATCGGTCCTTCATCAGCCAGGCGTGAGGCTTGAATAGCTCCGATTCCGCGGGCTTCTCGATATCCTGCTCCAGCTTGGCCAGACCGTTCTTTCGTATGTACTGGAACACTTCATAGAGCGCCTTGAGCGCTTCCAGGTAGAGTTTCCTGCTGTAGGGCGAACCCTTCAGCGTGCCGAGCAGGGATGAGATCATCCCCTTGAGCACGCTTGGCGGGTTGGCGACGAGGATGGTGCCCAGGGCCGCGCCGAGAATGATGACGTACTCCGCCGGCTGAACCAGCACCATCAGTTCGCCGTGCTCCATGAGAAAGCCGCCGATCACGGAGCCGAACACCACCAGAATGCCGATAATGACAAACATTTCCCAGACCCTTCCCGCCCGGAACCCAGTGCCGCCGGAATCCGGACGCGGCACGGACGAACGTCAGTTACCCATATCGGCGGAGAAGAACGGGCTTTGAGGGGAACCGGCGTGGCGCGGGGAGGATATGCCGCTAAAGTAGCGGGTGGCTGTGGCGCTAAAGCAAGGTTTCGTCGAGCGTGGAGGCATGGCCGGCCGGCGGGAGGGGGGGCGTTTCCGCGGGCTCGCGCGAAGGGAGGAGGGGGTCTCGCCCATCGGATTCGACGAATGCGGCAAGATCG
The DNA here is from genome assembly GCA_020847315.1 of Bryobacterales bacterium. GTDB lineage: Bacteria > Acidobacteriota > Terriglobia > Bryobacterales > Bryobacteraceae > JACTMJ01. The sequence continues at coordinate 2,638 of JADLCF010000255.1, forward strand.
AGGCCGAGGGGCGCGGCGCCGCCCAGGGGCATTGCGCGGAGATAGCGGCCGAATTCGGCGATCGATCCGTCGAAAAACTGATCAATGAGTTGCGCCACGGCGAGCGCCCGTATCTCCTCCCGGTTCCGCGCCGGCGCATAGCGGAAGGAGCGTCCCGACTTTTGACGAGTGACCATGCCTTTCGCGGCCAGCCGCTCAAGGACTGTCATCACCGTCGTATACGCCAGCGGACGGGATTCGTGCATTGCCTCCCGCACCTCCCCGACATCCGCCTCGCCCCGCTTCCAAAGAACGGTGAGGCACGCCAGTTCCAGCGGGGGAGGAATTTCGCCCGCCCCTGCGCCACCACCCTTTGCCATGCCCTGTACCATGCGTAAATACTTTCAAGGCGGCGTTGTGTTGCCGCGAAGGGAACGCTGTCTGTCTCCGACCGTTTAGGATTCGTCTCCGAGCGCACCCAGGAGTTTATCGCCAAACAGGGAATTGCCGGGGAACGGGTTCTCTGCGCGACGGGTAGAGGGGGCGCTCGAGCGCTTCGCCGCTACTGGATTGCTTCGCCCGGAACTCTCCACGGAAACTGCTTCGGACGGCGCTTCTTCCATTGGCCGTGGACCATCCAGAAACAGGTCTTTCTTCAGGAAGGTCCGCTCCATGGCGTAATTGTAGGCGGAGAAGCTGCCTTCGGTTCGTTCGTCGCGCTCGAGTTGCGCGCGCATGCATTCCATTTTGGAATCCAGGTCGTCCAGATAGGAAAGCAGCAAGGCTTCGGGGAACACCGGCACTTTCGGAGAACCGAACTCCAGCTTCCCGTGGTGGCTCAAAATCATGTGCTCCACAAGCACCGCGAGACCGGAGGGAAAACCAGGAACCTCCCGCAACTTGTCATGAAGAAAGCGTACCCCGATCGCGATATGGCCCAACAACTGGCCCACATCGGAGTAGCCGAGCGAACGCTCGTAGGTGAGTTCCTCGATCTTCCCGATGTCGTGGAGGATGATGCCCGTGAGAAGCAGATCCAGGTTCACGACCGGATAGTGAGGCCCCACCGTTTTCGCCAGCGCGCAGAGCGACAGCACGTGCTCGATCAGGCCGCCGAGAAAGGCATGATGAATCTGCTTGGCGGCGGGCGCCTTCTTGTACCGCTCACGGATCGATGGGTCGTTGAAAAACGCGAGGAGCAGCGCCTTCAGGTGAGGATCCCGGAGGGCTTCGACGATGCCCATCAGTTCCGCGAGCATCTCCTCCGGATCCCGCGCGGAAGCGGCAAAAAAATCGGGTAGGTGAACCTCGCGTTCGTCCATCCGCTCAATCGAGTGGATGGTGAACTGAGGGCGGCCATTGTAGAGGCTCATCACCCCTTTCACCCTCACGAAATCGCCCACCCCGAATAACTCGACTACATCGGCGACGTTATCCCACATCTTGGCGTCGATATCGCCGCTCTTATCCCCGATCGTCAGCGAGAGAAACGGCTCTCCGCTCTTCTTCTGGCGAACTTCCTTGCTTTGAACCAGAAAATTGCTGCGCGCGATCTGATTCGGTTGTAGGTCTTTAACGAAAGTTTTCATGAGCGGAATGGCGCGGTCCGCCAATGGCGGCCCCTTCCTCTAATTACTGCTCTTCTCCGCGGACGTCGTCGAGGTTCCTGGAATCGGAATCACCCAAAGCAGCCGCTTGCGGCGGGTCTGCTGGGCGACTTCTTCTTTCGAAATCGTCTCCGGCTTCAGTTCGGCGGGATCCTTCCAGGATGTATCCTTGCCCGGAACTTCGCCGCTATCGTGGAAGCCCGAGCGAATTTCGAGAAACGCCTCCGTGCGCAGCTTGGTAAGGTAGGTGCGGATGGCGGGCTGGAAGCGCGGCCCGAAAATGCGATTCATGATCTCGTTTTCCACCACCGGCAGGGGCTGCAATCCAGGGGAAACTTTGTCCGCCACGCGCAGGATGAGATACCCGTTCGGCACCTGGATGGGAGCGGTGACAAAGCCCTTGGATTCCGCGAATACGACCTTCTCGATCTCCGGGTTCAACTCGCCCTTCGCGAGGTATCCGAGATTGCCCCCTTCGGCCGCCGAGAGGGCGTCGGAATTCTCGATTGCGAGTTCATTGAACTTCCCGCCGTTCTTCGCCTTCTGGTACACTTCGTCGGCTCTCGCCTTCAATTCGGCATCCGTGCGTTCCAGGCCGTCCTTCGATTTCTTGCCGATCAGGATTTCCTGCAGTCCCACGGATTCCTTGTCGCGGTAGAACTCGCTCTTGTGATCGTCGTAGAACTTCTGAACTTCACTCCGGGGAATGATGATCTTGGAACTGACTTCCTGGCCGATGACTTCCTGCTGCAGCATTCCCTGCTTCATCTTCTCGCGATAGTCCTCAATGGCCATGCCTGTCTGCGAGTGGATGAACTGGCGAAACTCCTCGGGATCCTTAATCCCCACCTTGACCTGCATTTCCGCCATCTGCTTGCTGACCTGGGAATCGACGCTGATGCTCAGATCCTTCGCCTTCTGCACCAGCAGCGTCTGATCGATCTGGTCGCGCAGCACATCGTTCTTGCGCTTCTCGGTCTGTTCGGCGATGCAGGCCTTGTCGTTGCGGCATTGCGAGGCAAGCTCCTGCGCGAGAGTCCGGCGGGATTCATCGAGATCGCCCAGCGTGATAATGTCCGCATTGACCTTGGCGACGATTTGTTCAAGCACAACGGTTTCGCCGGCGCTCAGAGCCGAAACGAGGAGCAAAAGGGCGCACCCAAGAGAAAATCGCATACGCATTCTATTATCTCGAAGAAATTATTGGAGATCCAACAGGTAGGCTTTTACCTGGGAAA
>JADLCF010000256.1 GCA_020847315.1 Bryobacterales bacterium
GCAGAGGGATGATCTTTTCGAAGAACGGGTCCGGCCTCCCCTTCGCGGCAAGCCAGGCAGCGTTGGTGATCTGCTTGCGCTGCGGGTAGTCGAGGTAGCCGGTTTCGAGGGCGGCGTGGCGGAGGAGGCGGTGGCGCTGCTGGGCCACCATCTCGACGACGTAGCGTTCTTCGGAGTTGGCGGGGCGGTAGAAGTCCTGGAGGTCTTCGAGGATGCGGTTGTAGTCTTCGTCGTCTTCGATCGAAAGGAGCATGGAACCGCCGTAGAGGCCGTGGCGGCGGGAATTGGCGGCGGAGGCGGCCTTGCCTTCGGGGGTTTTGGGTCCGGTGCTGTGCTGGGCGTTGCGGCGGTTGGCGGCGCGCTGCTTTTCGGAGGTGGGAGGCGAGGGCGGATTCTCCGGCGGATGGGGCGGGATGCCGTTCGGCGCGGGATCGCTTTCCGGGTGGAGGCGGAGCGAGGCGTACTTGCGCGCCAGGTAGTCCTGGACATCCGAGGCTGGGCGCTTGGGGGCGAGGGAATCGGGATCGAGAACTTTCGGCATGGATGGGCTCCTCCTGATTGCCCGGTAGCTGGGGCGGGGGCGGCGGGAGGACTGCGCTGCCCGCCAAGCTGCATGAGTATAGCGGCGAGTTGATCGGACTGACGGCGAAAAGCCGGGGAATGGGCGAGGTTGGCGGAAGGGTGCCGGGGCGGAAGTGCTTTGTTGGCAGGGTGTTCGATCGGGGGCGGGAGGAATGGCGATTTTCTTTGGATGGCTGTGACCGAGAGCGGGAGCGGACTACGAAACGGGGAGCTTTGGCGGCGAGAGTGACGGGACGGGCGGGCATCCAGGCGCGACGGGGCGCGGGATGCGGGCGTGGCCGCGGGGGGAGTCGCGCCCGCAAATGGGCGGCCGCTTCGTGGACCCGCTGGCGCGAGGCTGCTTTGGTTTGGGCGTTCGATGCGGGGCGTTTACACACCCGGCTGGCTTATGCCGCCCTGCGGGCTCTTGGCGGCGATAAGGGCGTAGGGGGCGGTTTGCGCTTTGTGTGGGCAGTGGGTCAATGCGGGTGGGCTTCCCCGATGGTGGAAGTGATGGCCGGCGTTGCCGTCCCGTGATTCCGGGGTGGAAGCGAATTTTTCTTTGCTGGCTGTGACTGCGATTCAGACGGCTGCGCGAGGCAGCGTCGATCAGAGTGGTCTGGCTCGTATTGGAGGTTAGGGAATCCGCTTCGGCGGGCAAGGAATCCGCGGCTTCTGGACCCTCCAGGCGCTGCCCGGAAAGAGGCCTAACGCGGCTGGAATTGCTGCTTGAAGTTGCGTGACAACCGTGGAATCCGCGTGTTCACATAGAGTGAAAGCGATGCTGTCACCGAATCCGTCAAGGAAATCGATACCGATCATTTCCCCCCGACAAGCCGTTTACGGACTCGACGGTGGCTGCGTTGGGCTTCTCCTTGGCTCGTGATTTCTTCTCTAACTTCGCCACAGCGCTTTGCGGCTTGGCTTCCGTCCGGGTTCACTCCCGCGTGCGCTGTTCCAAGGACCAGCGCACGCGTTGCGCGACGAAATCGGCGAACGGCGCGATATCGAGGTTGATGCTCGCGCGATCCAGCGCTGCAAGATAGGCGCTGCGATCTTCGACGCGGATGATGGTCCAGGGATAGCCACCGGATGCGAGCATGGCGTTCATCAGGAAGCGCGCCATGCGGCCGTTGCCGTCGGGGTACGGGTGAATGTACCCGAACAGCCAATGGCCGAGTACAGCGCGCACGCCCGGCTCCGATTCGTTCTCGAGCAGATCGAACAGGGCAGGCATGGCATCGCGAACCGCCTCCCAGCGCGGCGGCACGTAACGCGATGTGCGCAGATAGACAGCCTCCGTGCGGTAACCCGCAAGGGATCCCGGAGGAAGCAGGCCTGCAAGGACGCACGGCTGGAATAGCTCTCTGAACCAGGTTCGGTGCTTGTCGCGGACGATTGCGCCGGCAGATGCGCCCGCGATGATCTCCGCGACGTCACGCTTTACGATCTGGAAGGCCTGCCAGTAGCCGCGCGCGGCAAGCGCATCGCGGTTCTGGCGGTCGCTGGCGTTGCTGTCGGGGCGCCACGCGCCCGTTCTCACGCGATCGATCAACTCGGGTGTGACGGCATAGCCTTCGATCGACAACGAGTGGTAGGCGTCACTGAGATAGATATCGTCGATGAACTGCAGGTAAGCTTCCCGATCTGCCGGGAGTCCGGGCGCGGGCGGGAGGACTTCGGAAACCTGGCGCCGCAGCGTGTCCCACAACGCATGGATTCGCCCAACGATAGGCGCAGCCACGGGCAGGGGTTCCTTGGCGTTTTCACGCACGAAGGGATTCGTCTCCCGCACATCATAGCCGGCGCTTTCCATAGCGCCGAGGATCTCGTCAGCCAGTGAAGGACGGTCGATGAAGCGAAAGGCCCCCGCGAGCCGGCCGGCAACGATGGAATGGCCGCCATCGAGCAGCCTGCGCAGCATTTCCGATACGTCCCGAATGCCGCCGAGCACGACACGCGTCTCGATGGGATTGCGGTCAAAGAAAGTCTCCGAAACCCGCACCAGCGCGGCCTCAGGGAGTAACAGGCGTAGGCCGTCGCGTACCGTCAGATCCGCGGCTGGCGGCATCCGTGCCACCTTCAGGTCATAGAGAGACGTGCCGAATCGCAGTTCGACTCGGTTGTTCGTTCCGCGCGGGCTGTTGATCACAGCTTGGGCAGGAATCACCGTGTTCTCGCCATGGACAAGCATCGACTGCTCGGCCGAGAGGCACCACTGATCGCCGAACCGATTCTCGCAATAGCGGGAGCAGAACTCCCAGAACGAGGTGTACCAGGGAGTGCTGTCGCCCGGCGAAGCGTTCGGGTTCGACGAATTCAGCCAACCCCTCATGACCTCCTGTAAGAAGCCGCTCCGGAGCAGCCGTTCCCGGTCCGCCCGGCCGAATTCCTTCGACTGGAACACGCGCCTCCCGCCCTTCTGCATCGCCTGGAGGACGGCGAGGGAAGCAGCGAGTTTCTCATGTGGTGCAGGCATGGCGGCTCGATTCGCTGGACCGTCGCAAGTGTTTCGTGTTGTATGATTACAAGTCTATTGTGTCGTACGGTTGCAAGTCAATGATGCCGAACGAGTGCAAATTCATTCTGCTTACTCATTTGAAAGCAGGTGTTTACTCGGACTTCGCTATCATCTGACACCGAATTTGATAGCGCCAGTTTCTCGGCGTCGTTGCGGTCGCTCTTCTACTTGCTGGAAGGGATCGCGGCCAGATCGCGTGGATGGGCCACAATTACCTGGTGGCCAAAATGCCGCAGCAAGCGTGCAATCCAGCCCGATTGCGTGCCCGCTTCGAGGGCGATCACCGCGGCGAGCAGCTTGGCGAAGTGCTTCTCGATGCTCGCGGTATTCGCGTGCAGACGGCCTTCCCCGGCGATCTCGCCGGCCAGGTTTAGACGACAGAACTGGCTGACCCGGTCGCCGAAATAGAGACCGATGCTTTCCCCCGACAAGCCGTTTCCTGGCTCAACCGTGGCCGCGCTGGGCTTCTCCTTCGCTCGGGATTGCTTCTCTCCCTTCGCCACAACGCGCAGCGCTTTGGCTTCCCTCGACGTCTCTGCTTTGTTAGTATCCTTCATGGCTGGTTCTCCTTTAGCCAGGTTTTCTTTGACGCGATCTACGCTATCGCATCAGAACCAGCCGTCTCCTCTCATCGGATACCGTAACCCAAGGCTTCCTGGCGGCCCGGTCGAGTATAGTGCGATGCCGACTAATCAGCGTGAAAGAAATTAGCTGTCGGCAATTACACAAGCTACGAAGCAAGAAGGACTGTTATGCAAAGAACTCTATTCACTGTCGCATTCGCATTGTTCTTGACTGGAAGTGCCGCTCTCTCGGGACAACAGTTCTCCGGGCTGGGCACGATCGGCTATGAGTCCGCGATTCCAGCGCGGGTTGCTCCGGGGCAGATCATCTCGATTGTCGTGCCGGATGCCGAGCCGCGGATTGCGGAAGCTGTCCTCGCGTCCGAAGTTCCCTTGCCATCAACGCTGGCGGGATTTTCGGTTGTCATCTACCAGACCGCCACGCCGCGCCAGGTGGCGGCTCCGATCTTGGGGGTTACGCCGGTAGCGCCCCATTGCCCCGCTGCCGTCGGAAGAGACTGCGGCCGGGCGGTCCGGCTGGATGTTCAAGTTCCTTTCGAAATGACGCCGGATTATCCGGATGGAGACGTGGGCGCGCCTCAACCATTGAACGAAGCCGTGCTGGTGGTTCGCAAGCGAGGCATTCCGTATCCCGCCATTCCCCTAGCCCCTCGCGCGGATTCGATTCACATCTTGACGACATGCGATGCGCTTACGTCCGGCCCGCATCCGCCCTGCCGGCCCATCATCGCCCACGCGGACGGCTCCCTGGTGTCCGAAAGCGCGCCGGGCAAGCCGGGAGAAACGCTCGTACTTTACGCCTACGGTCTTGGGGTGACGAACCCGGCGGTGGCGACGGGGGATGCAGCCAGAGCTTCGGGATCTCGGCCAGCGCAAGCAGTGTCGGTCTACTCTGAATTCGCCCCATTCCGAAATGCCAACGTTCTGGAAGTGCCGGGGGAAGGCGCGCTGCCCGTGATTCCAGCCTACGTTGGGCTTGTCGAGGGCTTCGTCGGGCTCTATCAGATTAACTTTGTCGTGAGCCAGCCAGCCGCGAACACGCCCGCGTGCGATCATCTCCACCGGCCCAATTTCGTGTTGACCGTGGTTGGATCCGCCAAAACGGATTCCGCGGCATTCTGTGTCGAGTCAAATGCGCCGCCGATGCGCTAGCCGGCAGGGATCGGTTGGCTTTGCGTCGTTGGCAAGGCAGGGAACTTCAGGCCGCGAATCCGCGCCGGCTTGCTACGGCGCCGGGTTCGCGGGCACGGCAGCGCCGTCTTTGCGCGGGTCAGAGCCGGCGAAGTGGACGCCTTTGGCGTTGCGCAGAATTGCCTGCCCGTTGCCGACTTTCGAATCGAAGGGATTGCCTACCGTCACGAGATGGCCTTTCTCGCGCAGACCCTCGACGGCGCGTTCGGGGATTTGGGATTCCATTTCCACGGGTCGCGGTAGGGACGGCCATTGCTGGCCGCCGCCGAGTCGGCCCGGGGAATTGCACCCCGAGCCGCTCACAGAACCGTGCGTGACAGTCTCCCGTCACACGGCTCGTGCCATTCAGTGAGAGC
>JADLCF010000257.1 GCA_020847315.1 Bryobacterales bacterium
AGGTATAGCGCCACATGTAGACGAAAGCGCGCGCCGCGGTATCGGGGTAGGGGAATGTCGGGATTCCGGCGGCGTTCAGGATCTTTTCGCCGGCCGCTACCTCGGGGCCGCCCATCCAACTGGCCAGTACGGGTTTATCGCCGATTTTGGCATAGGGCTTCAGATGCTCCGCGGTTTGGGTGGCATCGGTCATGGCTTGCGGCGTGAGAACCACCAGCAGGCCGTCGCTGTGCGGGTCTTTCGCCGCCACCTCCAGCGCCTTCGCATATCGCTCCGGGCCTGCATCTCCGATGATGTCGATCGGGTTCCCTTTGCTCCAGGTGGGCGGCAGGAACTTATTCAACTCCTCGATGGTATCGGTATTAAGGTCGCCCAACTCGCCGTCGCTGGTAATAAGGGCATCGGTCGCGAGAACAGCCGGTCCTCCCGCATTGGTGAGAATCGTCAGCCGCGGTCCTTTCGGCCTTGGCTGCTTGGCAAGAACCTCCGCCATGTAGAACAGGTCGGCGATGTTATTCACGCGGAGAACGCCGCTTCGCCGGAACGCCGCGTCAAGCACGTCATCGCTTCCGGTGAGTGCGCCGGTATGCGACGCCGCGGCCTTGCCCCCGGCGGATGTGCGGCCGGCTTTGATGACGATGATCGGCTTACGCAGCGCAACCTCGCGCGCCGCCGAAAGGAAGGAACGCGCATCGCCGATCGATTCCATGTATATCAAAATGCTGCGCGTACGCGGGTCGTTTCCGAGATAATCGATCAGATCGCCCCAACCGACATCCAGCATCGAGCCGATGGAGATGAACGCGCTGAAGCCAACCATCTCCTGAAAGCTCCAGTCGAGAACGGCGGTGCAAAGCGCTCCGCTCTGGCTGATGAATCCCACGTTGCCCGGCCGGGCCATTCCCGCGGCGAAGGTTGCGTTCACGCCGGTCGGAGGGCTCATCAGCCCAAGGCAATTCGGACCGATGATGCGAATGTCCGCCTTCTGCGCCTCTTCGAGAACCTGTCTTTCGAGTTCGACGCCCGGAGCTCCAATCTCCTTGAATCCGGCGGAAATGACGATGGCGCCTTTCACGCCGTTCCGGCCGCAGTCCCGGATAATTCCCGGAATGCTCGGCGGGGGAGTGATGATGACCGCCAGGTCGCACTGCTCCGGCACCGCGTCGATGTTCGGATAAGCTTTGATGCCCAGCACGCTTCCGCGCTTGGGGTTCACAGGGAACACCGTCCCGCCGAAAGGCGAGCTGATCAGGTTCCACAGGGTTGTACGCCCCACCGTGCCCGGATTCTCCGTGGCGCCGATGACAGCGATGTTGTTTGGCGTAAAAAAGACATCCAGGGGATGCTCGCGGCGGCGGGCGATCTTCTGGCCGGGTTCAAGAGCACCAGGTTTTCCGGATACTACGGGAGGCTTCATGATGATTCCTTTAGAGACAATTAAAGAGCAGTTTATGATTTTCTTCTCTAATACTCTTCTTTATCATCCGATTTCAGAGAAGCGGGCGCAACTGCACTTCGCCCCATTGTCTCCAAAAACCGGCGGTACAATGGCCGCAGGAGTTCACCTATGCGGCGACGCAACTTTCTAAGCTCCAGCCTGGCGGGAGGATTGATGTTCAACGCAGCCGCTGCCACCTCAATTCCCAAACGAGCCTATCGCGATGGCGTGAATCTGTCCGTCATCGGATTCGGCGGCATTGTCGTCGTTGGCCACGATCAGCCCGACGCCAACCGCATTGTCGCCGAGTCCGTGGATCGCGGCATCAACTATTTCGATGTGGCCCCGACGTACGGGAACGGCGAGGCCGAGCAGAAATTGGGGCCCGCTCTCGAACCGTTCCGCAAGAACGCGTTCCTCGCCTGCAAAACTACCGAGCGTACGGCGGATGGCGCGCGACGGGAACTCGAACAATCGTTGAAGAGGCTTCGGACAGATCACTTCGACCTTTATCAGTTCCATGCGGTCACGACGCAGGAAGATGTAGATAAGATTCTCGCTCCGGGCGGCGCCGCGGAGCTATTCGTGAAAGCGCGGAAAGAGGGAAAGGTCCGCTATCTGGGATGCTCCGCGCATTCGGCAAGCGCGGCCATTGCATTGATGGACCGCTTCCCGCTGGATTCGATCCTGTTCCCGGTGAACTACGTTCTCTATAGCCAGGGCTCTTTCGGTCCACAGATCCTGGAACATGCCAAACAAAAAGGTGTGGCGCGGCTGGCTCTGAAATCCCTCGCCAAAACCCGATGGGCGAAAGGCGAGAAGCGGGATTATCCCAGGTGCTGGTACCGGCCGGTATCGGAGCCCGAACTGGCGAAGCAGGCGCTGCGCTTCACGCTTTCCGAGGATCTTACGGCGGCCATTCCTCCCGGCGACGTTTCGCTGTATCGCATGGCGCTGGACCTGGCGGCTGGATTTAAGCCGCTCAGCCAGGCGGAGCGCGACGAGCTGCTGGCGAGCGCCCAGGGACTCGAGCCGCTCTTCCGGGCATGAGGCGCTTACCTCATTTCCCGGTCCTCATCGTCTATATCGAGCGATAACGGCGCAAACAGCGCGGTTTTGGGC
>JADLCF010000258.1 GCA_020847315.1 Bryobacterales bacterium
ACCAGTGGGAGCGCGCGGAGCAGTTTTCCGCCACCGCGATCCGAATGAACCCCATCGATTTCCCTTTCGCCTACTACGTAAACGCCCTCAGCAATCTCCAGCTTGAGAACTTCCCGAAGGCGGAAGAGAGCGCCAAGGAAGCGCTCAAGATGGACCCCTCCCATCATTTGCCGCGCCTCGACTACTTCCTGGCGCTCATCATGGCCAATCAACGAAAGTACGACGAAGCCGCCGGCCACATGAAGGCGTTCCTCAAGCTGCTGCCCGACGGCGCGGATGTAACAACCTATCAGGATCAACTGGCGAAAATCGAACGGCTGGCGCTGGCCGAAACAAGCGCACCCAATCCGTAGCTCACGCGCTCCAAACATCGATGGCCGGCTCACCCATGGGCGAACCGGCCATCTTCGTCTGAAAGTTATTTCCACCCTTGCTTCGAGCCTTGTGCGGGAAGCGGTCTTATGCGGGGATGCGAGCGCTCGAATGCGTAAGCAGCACAACCGCTCTGCCGAAGGGGGAGATCACCCGGCAATCATAGGAAACGCCGGGCGGCGCATGAAAAGACCCGCCTGCTTTCACCTGGTATTGATCCTCTCCAACGCGCACTTCCCACTCGCCTTCCAGCAAGCAGAAGAATCGATCTTCCGTCTCGCAAAAGGCTTCAGGTTTCACCTCTGGGGTTGCAGAAAATTCGACGATGGAGAACGTGCCGGTATGCATTTCTCCGGACAAATGTACACGCTGCCCGTTCGATCCCAGATTCGCGGGCATACCCGCCCTCCTTGGAGGCATCGCTTGATACGTGGTTTGAGAAGTCATGGCTCTGCTTCACCCTCTCTGCGTTTTACCCATCTAATGGATGAAGCGCGAAATCAACCGGCGAAAGGCCATTGGAGCGCCTTTCCCGGTGGAATGTAACAAGTTCCGTCGCGCGCCCCGTATAGTCAGATACGAACGCCGGCCCCATCGCGTGTACGCTAAAAGGAAGAGTGGCCCCGCCTGGAGCCGTTCTGGCACTGAGAGATTCGATGACCCGACGACGTTTCCGTTCCTTCCTTTTTCTCCTGTTCGCACTTCTGATTCTGCTTCCCCTTGCCGCCCAAACCCGGCGTGCGCCCCGCGCCAAGCCCAGCCGCGCGAAAGCGCCCGCCACGGCGCCGCTCTCCCTCGCAAGTCCGCCCGTGCAGCCGGGCCAGAGCGCCCCGGCGCGCTTTCCCGCGGAGGATGCGAATGGCATCGCCGCGCACGTGTTTCATGGCGCGCGTCCCGGCCCCGTCGCGGCCTTCCTCTTCTACGGTTTCACGGACGAGGCGGCTTTCCACGAGGCGGCGGAAGCTACGTTCGGCGCAATTCCCCGCGCGAGCATGCAGGGCACAATCCTCGTGCTCTCGTTCCCCGCGCGGCCGGTTTGCGATGGGCAGAAGCCTTGCGCGCCCTCGGCGGACCGTGCATGGCGGCAACTTGCCCCGGCGATATTGAAGGCATCGCGATTTGTGATTGATGTTCACCAGGGCGCCAAAGGCGTGGGAGCGGAGCCCTATGCCTTCATCTACTTGCCCGATAAGAACCCGCGCCTTTCCACATACGTGAAGGCCATGGCAAGGGCAAGCCTCATCCCGAACGTGGTGGAACTCCGCGAGGCGGAACTGGAGCCCCTTGGCCTCTCGGCGGCGGCGCTCGGGCATCTCGCCCCGCAATCCCTCGCGCTCAACCACCCGGCTATCTCCGTGGAAGCGCCCGCGATTGCCGGCGGCGCGGGCGAAGCGCTCCGCAACGGGCTCCGCAATCTGCTCGACCACCTCAAGATGACGGCGGGCAGCGTGAGCTGGCAAAACCGGGTGAACGCGCATACCCTCGCGGATCTGCCACCCGATTTTTTCGCGGCGAAACCGTAGCGAGCAGACTATTCCGCGCGGCTCACGCCCGCCGCATCGAAGGTAGCCATCTCCATGAGCAGACGAACGGCGGTCTCGACGAGATGAATCCCCAGCACCGCGCCAGTGCCCTCGCCTAACCGCAGATCCAGCGCGAGCAGCGGCCGCACGTCGAGGAACGAGAGCATTCGCCGGTGCCCCTGCTCCGCGGATTCATGGGAGAACAAACAAGTGCGCAACGCCGCCGGGCATAGTTCCTTCGCCACCACCGCCCCGGCACAGGAAATGAAGCCATCGAGCATCACCGGCAGCCTCTGCGCGGCCGCGCCCAGGATGAATCCGGCGATGCCCGCGATCTCAAGGCCGCCCACGGCGGCCAGCACGCCGAGGGCGTCTAAATTGCACGGCTGATGCAGCGCCAGGGCTTCGTCGATGACGCGGGCTTTGCGCGCGACGCCCGCATCGTCCAAACCCGTGCCCCGCCCCGCGGCTTCCTCTCCACTCAACCCCGCAAAAGCCGCCAGCAATGCCGCGGCGGAAGTGCTGTTGCCGATCCCCATCTCACCCAGCCCCACGATATCGAAACGCCCGGCTGCTTCCTTCGCGAGTTCGATTCCGGTCTCAACGGCGCGCGCCGCCAGTTCCCGGGACATGGCGGGACGCTTCGCGAAATTCTCCGTGCCGTTGGCGAGACGGCAATCGAGCACCTCTTCCACCGTCGCGCCCGCCGCGCCGATATCGACGATCACCGCCTCCATCTCGTGCGCCTGGCAAAGCACGTTGATCGCGGCGCCGCCCCGCGCAAAGTTCCGCATCATCTCCATGGTCACCGCTTGCGGATAACGGCTCACCCCCTCCGCCACCACGCCGTGGTCCCCGCAAAAGACGTAGATCGCCTTCTTCTCGAGGTGCGGCTCCGCGGTGTTCCGGATGCACGCATAACGTGTGCCTGCCTCTTCCAATTGGCCCAGGCTCCCCACGGGCTTGGTCAACCCGGCCCATCGCGCCTCCACTCGCGCGCGCAGCGCTTCGGGAAAAGCGAGTGCGGCAATCTGTTCACGAGTCCGGTTGATCGAGTAAAGGCGCATAGCTGAGAATCTCACAATAACCCTGAAGAAACCCGGTCTCCACTTCCCCGCCCAGCAGATGGGCGAGATGGGCGTTCACCCCCTGGTGCGAGACCACCGCGGCCGGGAGTGGGCCCGCCAGAATGCGCGCCAGTGCCGATGCAACCCGCGCCTGGAACTCGCTCCAACCCTCTCCGCCCGGCACGTCTACACCCAGCCAGTCCGCCACCTTTCGCTCCGCCAGTTCCGGATCTCTGGCCGCGATCTCCTCCCAGGTGAGCCCATCCCATGGGCCGTACGAAATCTCCCGAAGATCGTCAAGGACGGCTAGCGGATGCCAGGGTTCAAGGAGATAGGCCGCCGTCTGCAGCGAACGCCGTAGCGGACTCGCATACACCACCCGGATTTCGGGAAGGTCCGCGAACAGACCCGCCATCGCACGTGCCTGCCCATGGCCGCGCGCGCTCAACGGCGCATCCGAACCGCCCAGAATGACGCCCGCCACAGCCGGTTCCGCATGCCGTATTAGAAAGATCCGAGACACGCGCCCACCACCAGGATGTATGTTTCCACCAGCACCGCCGCCGCGCCCAGGCAATCGCCGGTCACGCCGCGCAGCCGCGCATGATACCAGGTTCGAAGCAGCAGGAGCAGCACGAGGGAGCCCACCAGGATCGGGGCCGTCCCCCGCCATCCCGCGAGCGACGCCGCGATACTCGATTGCACCCCCACCGCTAGCAGTGTCCATCCGGGAACCCGGCCCACCACCCTCGCGGCCATCCCGGTGCCCACGGGTCTCGCAATCGCCGCGAGCAGGACAAGGCCACCTCGGGAGACCGCCCCGGCCGCTATGCACACCCCCAGAATAAACCACGGGTTCTTAGCGGCAAGTTCGCAAAGCGCCTGCCACCGCAACAGCGTGGCCAGCACCAGCGCCACGCCGCCGTACGTGCCGATCCGGCTATCGCGCATGATCTCGAGCATTCGCTCCGGCGTGCGCCCCGCGCGGATCCCGTCGGCCACATCGGCGAGGCCATCTTCGTGCAGCAATCCCGTCGCGAGCACCCAGGCTCCCAATGCCAGCGCCGCGGCGATCCCGGCAGGCATCGCCGCCTGCGTTCCAAGCACGAGCAAGCCTCCGGCAAGCGTGCCGAGCAACCCGCCCACCAGCGGGAAGAACGGCATCGCCTCTTCGTAGGGCACGGTGGCCATCGGAACGGGGAATACCGTCAGAAATTGTATGGCGCCAAGAAAGCGAATAACTATTTCACGCGCAATGCGCATCCGAACACCATCCAATACGCTTCATCGGAAATCGCCGCGATGCGGGCGTTCAAGCGGCCCGCTTCATCGCGAAACCTCCGCGCCAGGGCGTTCTCCGGCACGATCCCGCAACCCACTTCGTTGCTCACCACGATCACCGTCGCCGGTGGCGCGGTTAGCGCATCCATCAAAGCCTCGCGTTCCACATCGAGGTTGAGACTCTCCCGCAACATGACGTTGCTCAGCCAGAGCGTGAGGCAATCCACCACGATCGCTTCGTGCTTCGCCGCGAGCCTCCGCAACGCGCCCGCCACCTCCACGGGGGCTTCCACCGCCTCGAAGCGGGAATCCCTCTCCTCGCGATGGCGCGCGATCCGCTCCCGCATCTCGTCGTCGAGCGCCTCCGCCGTGGCGATGAACGCGGGCCGCTCCGCCTTCTCGAGCGCCATCGCCAGCGCCTTGCCGCTCTTGCCGCTTCTCGCCCCGCCGCAAATGAAAATCAGAGGCACGGCTTCCAGTATCTCGCCTTTGGGCGAGGCGGAGGGTGCGTTCCGCGGAGGCGAAGCCGCGCGCCGCGCTATCCTGGAGACAGTGCGGATCCTGCTCACCAACGACGATGGCATCGATGCCATCGGCATCATGACCCTGCGCCAAGTGCTTTCCCCCTTGGGTGAAGTGACCGTAGTGGCGCCCGCAACCGGCATGTCCGGCTGCAGCCACGCCGCAACCGAGAGCAGCTTCCGCGTCTTCCATCTGGAGCCGCGCCGCCTCGCTGTGGAAGGCACACCCGTCGATTGCATTCGGGTCGCCCTGCACCTGTTTCCCGGTGAGTTCGATTGGGTCTTTTCCGGCATCAACGACGGCAGCAATCTCGGCACGGACGTATACCATTCGGGAACCGTCGCGGCCGTGCGGGAAGGTGTGTTTCGCGGGATTCCCGGCATCGCGCTTTCGCATTACCGGAGCCGCCCTCTCACCGAGCGAGACTGGCGCCGCGCCTCCGAATGGTCTAACGCTACCATCCGGACACTGCTCGCCTTGCCCCGGCCGGAACTGGGCTATTGGAATGTGAACTTCCCCTGCCCGCCGGAGAGTTACAACGGCGTTCCGGAACTCTCGGCGTGCCCGCTTGAAATGGCCCCCTTGCCTGCCAGCTACCTCGTCGAGGGCAACCAGTTCCGCTATCACGGCCGTTATTCGCTGCGGGGCAGCACGCCAGGCTCCGACGTTGCTGCATGCTTCTCCGGCAAGACCTCGGTCACCTATATCATCCCTCCGGAGCGCTCCGTCACCGAAGAGTGTGAGACGCTCCCGATCGCGGCCGGCGGGGCCTCCACACTCGCATGAATTGAACCGGGAGAATCCATTCGATGCAGAAACGGCGATTAGGCAATAGCGATCTCGATATCACCGTAATGGGTGTAGGCGCTTGGGCCATGGGTGGCGGCAATTGGAAGTTTGCCTGGGGGCCGCAGAACGACGCCGATTCCGTCGCGGCCATTCACGCGGCGCTCGACCTCGGAATGAACTGGATCGATACCGCCCCGGTCTATGGCCTTGGCCATGCCGAAGAGGTGGTGGGCCGCGCCGTCAAGGATCTCTCTTCGAAGCCCCTGCTCTTCACGAAGTGCGCCCGCGTTTGGAACGAGCAGCGCGAGATCGGCCGGAACCTGAAGCGGGAATCCGTTTTCCGCGAATGCGAGGCCAGCCTCCGGCGCCTCCAAGTGGAGGCGATCGACCTCTACCAGATCCATTGGCCCGAACCCGACGAAGACCTTGAGGAGGGCTGGGATGCGTGCGCCCGCCTGAAAGAGCAAGGCAAAGTGCGCTGGATTGGCGTATCCAACTTCAGCGTGCCGCAACTGGAGCGCGTCTCGAAGGTGGCCCCTGTTACCTCCCTGCAACCGCCATACAATCTGCTGGTGCGAGGGATCGAGGGAGAGCAGCTACCCTGGTGCCGGACGCATGGCGCGGGCGTGCTCGCCTACTCCCCCATGCGCAGCGGATTGCTGACCGGCAAGATGACCCCGGAGCGTATCGCCGCCATGCCCGAAGACGACCATCGCCGGCGCGTCCCCGATTTTCAAGAGCCGCGCCTCTCGCGTAATCTCGAATTCGTGGAACTGCTGCGCGGGATCGGCTCGAAGCACGGCCGCTCGCCCGGCGAAGTCGCCATCGCCTGGACCCTCACGAACCCCGCGATCACGGCGGCCATCGTTGGCATGAGGAGCGCAGCGCAGGCAAAGGGCGTGGCGGGGGCGGCCGCGCTTGAGCTTACAAGCGAAGACCTAGCAGCGATCGAAGGCTTCGCCCTCCCCGCTTAGAGGACGGCGAACGCGCTTTCCTTCGGGCCGGCGGGGCGCCGCTCGGCGAGGCCGGTTTCGGTTACCTCGCCAATTTCAACCTCGTGGATCTCGTTCGCCGGATAGGGCTTGTGAAGCTCTACCTTCACGTAGTTGCCGCTCAGCCCGAAGCGCTCATTTTCGAGCGTCACCACACTGAGCCGTTTCCCGGCAAGCCCCCGCCGGAACTCCATGTTCTTGGCCGCGCCCAACTCTCGCAGCACGGCGTTGCGCCGCTTGCGGACCGGCATGGGGACGGAGTCCGCCAACTCCTCCGCGGGCGTGCCGGGCCGCTCGGAATAGGTGAAGACGTGCAGGTACGTGAAAGGCATCCGCTCGATGAACGCGCGGGTCTCCTCGAACTCGGCGTCCGTCTCGCCGGGAAACCCGGCCATCACATCGGCCCCGAAAGCGGCCTCCGGCAACAAGGCGTATGCGCGCTGCATCCGGTCTTCATAATGGCGCACGCGATAGCGCCGCTTCATCCGCTTCAATACTGCGTCGGAACCCGATTGGAGCGGCGCATGCCAATGGCGGGCGATCCGTGGTTCCGACGCCATAAGGTCGAGCAATTCATTCGAGAAATCCATCGGCTCCACCGAACTCAACCGCAGCCGCTCCACCGGAGTTTCGGCTAGCAGCACGCGGACAAGATCGTGAAGACGCATCGAGATACCGTTATCCCGTCCCCACCGGCCCAGGTTGATGCCGCTCAGCACCACCTCGCGATACTTGGCGCCCAATTGCCGCACCTGCTCCACCACTTCGTGCAGCGGCGCGCTCCGGCTGCGTCCGCGCACGGAGGGAATCACGCAGAACGTGCATCGGTTGTTGCAGCCATCCTGGATCTTGAGGTTCGGGCGCGTGCGGTCTCCCGAAGAATCCTCGACGGGCGCGGAAAGGAATTCGTGCTGGGCGAAGATGTCACCCACGTGGATATTTCCGTGATACGGCGTGAGCGCTCCGGCAGCCGCGGCGTGCTCCGCGATGATATCGGGAATCTGCGTCTTGTGCGAATTGCCCACCACCCAGCGGACGCCCGGCAGGCCGGCCAGCGCCTCCGGATCGCGCTGCGCATAGCAGCCCGTAATGAGGATGCTCGCCTCCGGATTCTCCCGGTTCACGCGCCGCGCGGTCTTGCGCACATCGTCATCGGCGGCGGCGGTCACCGTACAGGTGTTCAGAACCACGAGATCCGCTGCATCCCGTGCCGGGGCGGCGTCCAGCCCGCGCAGCGTGAGCAAGGTCTCAAGCGCGGCCCCATCGGCCTGTGCCGCACGGCATCCGAAATTATGAACATAGAAAGACTTCACGGCACTTCGGACAACGCTAAAAGGCGGTGGACGCCTTGCGCTCCACTCCCAGCGATTCATTCAACGAGCCTTGGCGGTAGCCTTCGAGATCCAGCGTCACGAAGTGAAACCCGAGCGGCTTGAAGATGCGGACGAACTCGCCCGCCATCTCCATATCGAGCGCCCGCGCCAGTTCCTCCCGGGCAATCTCAATGCGCGCCAGATCTCCGTGGTGGCGCACCCGGAACTTCACGAAACCGAGCGACTTGAGCGCTTCCTCGCCCGTCTCGACCTGCTTCACCTTCTCTTCGGTCACCTGCATTCCGTAGGCGATCCGGGAACTAAGGCACGCAGCGGCGGGGCGGTTCCAGGTGGGCAGGCCGGCCAGACGGGATAACTCGCGGATCTCCGCTTTGGTCAGGTCCGCCGTCACAAGAGGCGCTTCCACCTGGTGAATCTTCGCCGCCTGCTGGCCGGGGCGGTAATCGCCGAGATCGTCCTTATTCACGCCATAAACAAGAGACTTGAGCCCGTTCTCGCGGCCAAAGGCTTCCATCCGGAAGAAGAGTTCGTCCTTGCAGTGGAAGCAACGGTCTCCGTCGTTTTTCGAGTAGTCCGGATTTTCAAACTCTTTGGTGTGAATCGCCTGATAGCGAATGCCAAACTCGCGCGCGAAGGCTTCCGCATCGCGGATGTGGCTCGCGGGCACCGAGGCCGAATCGGCCAGCACCGCGATGGCGTTCTCACCGAGCGCCTGGCTGGCCGCCCAAGCCAAATAGGCGGAATCCGCACCGCCTGAATAGGCCACCATCACCGTGCCCAGCGAACGCAGATGCGCGAACAGCGCCTCCTGTTTTTCGAGCAGCATCTCAGGATCTAGCGGCTCGCTGCTTGTTCCCAGAGTAACCAGCGCAGACATGCTTCCATTCTATCGCTTACGAATCACCGGAGGATCTTCGCGCGGGTTCGGCACGAGGCAGCGCGGCGTGGCGCTTCGACGCAAGAACTGGATCCATCTGGGCAACAAACAAGCCGGCCCCAGGGTGGCCGCCATCCTCAGCATCGCCGAAACCCGCAAGCGGCAAGGCTTGCCTCTGCGCGACTACCTCCTCGCCATCCCCCCCGGCATGGCCGACCGCAAGCACCAAGACGCGAAAAACCTCACCCCCACCCGCTGGAAGCAGCATCACGCCTGACCGTATCCGTCAAGAATGGGGTTGCTCTGATGCTTACGTTGGATTCGCTTGGCGGAGTTCTGCATTGTGTGTACGCCCAGCGGCGCAGGGGCGCAGTATTTGCAATTTCGGGCCTTGAGCCGACTTTCGCCCTGGGGCGAACAAATGGGTTCGTTCCCCGGATTTTCGCTGCATGTTGTTGATTCTGTGTCTGTCGTTGCGGGGTAGGCTCCCATTCCGGTGGTTAGGCAGTGGGTGCGGAATGCGAGTGTGCCGGCTCCGCGTATCCTCATCCGCATGGCTTCGCTCCGGGGCCTCCCGTTTGCGCACATGGAAAAAATCATCTCCTCAGAGCGATCCGCACGACTGCTCCAACGTATTGATCCCTCAATGGTTATGCCTTTATAGGGCGTTGCTGTTTTGTCCGGGTTTGTCCGGATAAATCCGGACAAACCCGGCAATTCCCGCACCTGCTGCGCACTCGATGGAATGGATCGATTCTATTTTCAAAGAGCATGCTCGCAAGGGAGTCTGTCCGAGTGATCGCAAGACCCACCGGTACACGGAGCTCTCCCGCACGATTGATTCTACGTTTCGGGTTCGCCGAAACGAACCATCGCGCCGGGGCTGGGTGGATGGGTAGGTGGATTAGGCCCGCAATGCCAGTGAGTTGAAGGGATTTGCACTTGTTGCGATTCGCGGTGACCGGCGAATCGTTCGGGTCCGGTTTGCGCCGGAAGTGGCGGAACGGGCGGTGTTCTCACAGGGCAAGGGCGCGGTTTTGCGAAGCGAAGCCAAGGGCGAACGGGCAATCGGCGCTAGCCGAGAATGCAGCGGGCGTGGCCGCGCCGGAGTCGCACCTGCAAACGGGGCGGGTGCTCCATGGACTCGCTGCGCGAGGCTGTTTCCTTTTTCGCC
>JADLCF010000259.1 GCA_020847315.1 Bryobacterales bacterium
ATGAAGACGAGGGTGTTGGCCGTGCCCAGGTCGATGGCGAGATCGTTGGAAAAAATGCTAAATAGTGACCGTGCGTTCATGCGGAAGTTCTAAACCTTAGGTCGAACAGATTCGGCCGCGCGATTGAAGCCCCCGGTACCGGTACCGGTTTCCCGCAACCTCGCGAAAAGCGCCAGCTAGCCCTGCCGGTTCAAGAGGAACGGTGCGCGGGAATAGGAGAGGCGGTTCTATACGGGCCGGCATCCCGGTTCTCGTCACGATATGCGGATCCACGGAACTCCCAGCCATTAGCAAATGTAGCACACTGGCCCGGACGCCACCATATTCCCGCAAGCAATTGTAAACAGGAACCTTTCCTAACCAATCGAAAGCAGCCTTCCCGTCGCCTTATGGAGCCGCGTCCACATGGCGCGCACCCATCCGGCGCCCGGTATCGCGCCACCGTCGGCACATCGGGAGGGCGTGGCCCGGTCTCGTCCAGAAGGGGAGCGTGGGTGCTTCCACGCTCCATCCGGCATTTCGAATCGCCATTGAATTCGCGCGGCGCCCTCTCTCGGCGCTCCAATCGGCGGGAACAAATCAAATGTTACGGATGTATACTTCTTAATCGGAGACACTTGTTAACTCCTAACCACGGAAAGGAGCTTGACCGCAATGGCCGTGATAGGCAATACCGGGTACGCATGGGAGGCATGGGAGCGCGCCGTAGAAAAGGGCTATGTCGACAACTCGATCCGCCGGCACGTCGGAGAGGAATGTTTCAATCTCCTGGTGGGCGGGGTGGCGGGCGTTGTCGCCGCGGTCGGAGGCGTGATGGTCTGTTCCGCGGCGGGAGCGTCGGTTGGCGCAGCGCTCGGGGGGTATCTAAGCGCGGGGAATCCGGCCGCGATCTACGCCACGGCGGAGCTCGGGGCCACGATCGGAAGAACTATTGCCACTACCGCGCTCACCGTGCTGGGCGTCGCGAGTATCGCCATCTATCTCACGGATCACATGTGGGAGATCGGCAGCCTGGCGATCGCCGCATACGATCTGGCTGTGAACCAGATCCCGGTTTTCGATGGCCCGATGCATCAGTTCTTGCTTGACCAGGCCGCCCGCTGGCTTGCAGAGGCGGTGGGCCTGTTTTGCGGCTTCCTCGTGTTTGCCATTGCCTGCCTGGTCGTTGCCCGCGTCGCCAGATCGGAGAAGGGCCAGACGGTGTCCCAGAGCGTCCGGGATCTATTCGACTCCAGGCTGAACGATGTCTGCAAAGGCCTCGTGCAGTGGGTCGTGCCGCGAGCTCAGGATCTCCGCTACAAGCGGCAGCCCGCGGGCAAACTGAAATTCGCCGTGATCAATGGGGGAGTGGGGCCGGAGCAGATGAGCATGATCTCGCGCGTGCTGCAGTTCACGCGCAACTTCATGCCGCAGGTTGTGAACCGCTCCACGAGACTGGTCGCCCCGAAGGATATCGCGGCACTGAACCACGTGCTTACCTCGAACGGGTTCAAGCTGACCACCGTCAGCGAGTGGGGTCCCCAAGGCGGAAAGCAGTTGTTCTATGAGCGCGGGAATATCTGCTGCCGCGTTAAGACCAAGGGGGACGCGAGTGGGCCCAGGACCGGGCAGGCGCATCTCTCCGTTGGGGTGAACGATGGCCTGGGAACCGCATGGTACAACGACATGGCGAAGGTGGCCGTGGATGGACGGCTGACTTTCAAAGCCACCAATACCGCGGAAAACTTCCGCCCAATGCTGACGATGAGCGATGGCACTCAGGTTCCCCAACGCTTCATCGGGCTCTACGGCGGTCTTGAAAAGGGAAATCCAGTGGCGTTGCAGGATGCATGGGCCGCGAACTGCCACTTCAATATGCCGTCCGGGTTCTCCTGGCGCGGGCTGGAAGGAATCACGAAGCGAGTGCGGCACTGAGGCGCCGTTCCCACCTCGCTCGCGCGGGATACCGCCGCTTTCGGCCGCCACCGCCTCGTTTTTGAACGAATCGCCTCGTTTCTGAAATAGTAGAACGAGGTGGTTCAAAGACGATCGTGGCGAAACAGACGGCGGAGCGGGACGGGTTTGACCTGGCCATCGTGGGCGGCGGCATCATCGGCGCGGGAGTGGCCCGCGACGCGGCCCGGCGGGGATTGCGCGCCGTCCTCCTCGAAAAGAACGATTTCGGCGCGGGAACCACGGCCGGTTCCACGCGGCTCATCCACGGCGGTCTCCGCTACCTCGAAATGCTCGATTTTGGCTTGGTGCGCATGGACCTGCGGGAGCGGGAAACGCTGCTGCGGATTGCCCCCCACCTCGTGAAGCCGCTGCGGTTCCATCTGCCCTATTACGATGCGAGCTGGTTCTATCGCGCCAAGATGCAGATCGGCCTGGGGCTCTATGACCTGCTCAGTTACGACAAGAGTCTGCCCAATCGCGGTTATCTCCCAGCGGCGGAAATCGCCTCGCGTGAGCCCGCCCTGCGCCGCGATGGACTGAGCGGCGCAAGCACCTATTATGATGCCCAGGTGAACATGCCGGAGCGGCTCTGCCTGGAGAATGTGCTCGACGCCGCGCGGAGCGGTTGCGACATCCGGAATGGCGTCGAGGTGACTGGCGCGATCCACGAACAAGGGCGGCTGGCCGGCATCCGGGTTCGCAACGAGGTGGGAGGGGAAGAGGAAATTCGGGCGCGGCTGATCTGCAACACCAGTGGGCCGTGGTTCGATGAGGTAGCCGCCCGTTTGCAGCCGGAAGCGCCGCATCGCGTGCGGATGACGAAAGGCATTCACCTTGCCGTGGAGCCCCTCAATCGCGAGGCCTGGGTCCTGTTCTCCCCCGTCGACCGCCGTCTCTTCTTTGCGATTCCCTGGATGGGGTTGAGTTGGCTCGGGACCACCGACACCGATTACCGGGGCGATCCCGCGAATGCCGCAGCCGAGCCCGCCGATGTCGAATATCTGTTGCGCTCGACGGAATACTACTTCCCCGCCGTCCGCAAGCAGGCGCTTTGCTTCACCAATGCAGGGATTCGCGCGCTTGTCACCCGGCCGGGCAGGGAATCCGCCGTCTCCCGCTCGCACCAACTCGTTGACGGTGAGCGGCTAGGCGCGCCCGGTTTGGTTTCCGTCGTGGGCGGCAAGATCACCGGGTACCGGGCCATCGCCGAGGAAACCACGGACTTGATCGTGAGGCGCCTGCGCGAAGGCATTGCATGCGATACCGCTTCCGCGCCGCTGCCGGGCGCGGTAAGGGGAGATGCTGTGGAGCTTTGTGAACGGGAAGCCGTCGAGGCGGGAATCCCCCGCGAATCGGCGCGGGCGTTGCTGCCGTTCTATGGTGCGCGGCTTACGGAATTAGCCGGCCTCTGCCGCGAAGATCCTTCGCTCGCCGCATGCATCCATCCGGATTATCCGGAACTCCGCGCGCAGGTGCGGCTGGCGATTGATCGGGAGTTTTGCCGCAATCTCGACGATTTCCTCGCGCGCCGCACCGCCCTTGCGTTTTCGCCGGACCAGGGCAGGAAAGTGGTGGAGACGGTTGCTTCTCTCATGGGTGCTCGTCTCGGTTGGGGTAAGGACGAATCCCGTAGGCAGCGAGCGCGATGGGAAGCCTACCTCGGCAGAACTGCCCCCGCGCTCAGCGCTTGAGTCAAAAGCGGAAATAGAGAAACGGCACCGCATTCGGGACGCGGAACACCGCTGCCAGCGAAAGCAGCAGAAGCACCCATGCCACCCCGGTGGGTTGCCAGGGCCGCGCTTCCAGATTGCGAAGTAGCGGTGCATGCAGCGCCTTCCAGTGGAAAAGCCAGAATCCCGTGAGCAGGATGGCCACGAGGAGTTGCTGCTCCGTGAGCGCGGCGCCAGCGGGCAGAACCCATCCCCCTCCGGCCATGCTCGCGAATACCCGGCCCGCCGAAGAGAGACTTTCCGCCCGGAAGAAGACCCAGCCCGCCGCTGTGAGCGCCTGCATCATCGCAACGGCGGCCAGGGTCAACGCCCATCGAGGGAGGATTGCTGCATGCCAGAATCGCTCCAGGCGTGGTTGCAGCAATCGATAGGCCAGCATCAGCGCGCCCCAGTAGAGACCCCACGCCGCGAACGGCAGCGTGCTCCCATGCCAAAGGCCGCACACGAGCATGGTCAGCAGCAGCCCGCCATACACCGGAAGCGCGCGCCTGCGGCGGATGCCCGGCAGCGCCAGGTAGACGTAATCACGCAGCCAATGGGAGAGCGTGATGTGCCAGCGCCGCCAGAACTCAGCGGGGTTGGTGGCAAGGTACGGCCAATGGAAATTGCGGGGAAGCCGGATGCCCAGCAGCAGTCCGCTCGCCAGCGCCATATCGGTGTAGCCGGCGAAGTCGCAATAGATCTGCATGGAGTAGGCCAGCATGCCGAACAGGGCAAGCGGGCCCGTGGTGTCGGGCGCCGCGAAGAGCGCGTTTGCGGCCAAGGCGGCGTTATCCGCGATCACTACTTTCTTGAAGACGCCATGCGTGAAAAGCAGCGCCGCTTGCCACAGGACGTTGGAATTGAGCACCACCTGCCGGGACGTGGGGAAAAAATCGTCATGCCGCAGAATGGGTCCCGCGCTCAGCTTCGGGAAGAATGAAAAGAACAGCAGAAAGCGCATGAACGGCGGCCGCTCCGCGATGTCGCCGCGTGCGCAGTCGACCAACCAGGCGATGGCCTGCAGCGCATAAAAGCTGAGCCCCAGCGGCATCGCCCAGGATTGCGGATCCTGCCATGTGCCCATGCCGCGCGCCAAAGGCAGCCAATGGCCTCCATACTTGAATGCCAGCAGCGGCGCGAGAGTAAGCGCAATGCCAATGCCCGCGGCGAGTTTGCGCCGGGGACCGTTTCCCGTCCCACGCGCGGCATTGCCGCAGAACCAGGCCGCCGCGCTCGTGCCCAATAGAAGAATGGGATACCACCACGCCGCGAGGCTGTAGAAGAAATAGCTCGCCAGCACCAGCCACGCCGTCGCGCCACGCTTGCGCAGCAGGGCCACCCCCGCCCATGCCAGAAGCAGAAACGCGAGATACCCGAAGGAATCAAAGACCATCGTCGTGGCCCGCCCCTTCGATGACTTTGAGGCCTTCGACGGCTTCGAGGATGGAGCCTGTAAACCGGGCGGCGCCCTTACGGTTGAAATGCACGGTATCCATGAAGTCCGTGCAATCGGTTGCGAGCGTGGGCGCCAGTTCCACTCCCGGGACCTCGCGCGCCGCTGCCGCATGGGCGCGCGCCATCTCCGCGCGAAACGCGGCCGGGTATTGCGTAAACTCGGGATCGTAAGCAACGGCGGGCGCGACAATCACCCGCGGCGCCATCGCGCGTAGAATGCGGAGCAAGCGCCGAAAGCGCCGCAAGTCGCGGGTGTCCACCGCCATCGGCACTCCCGCGCGGGCGTTGTAACCGGCCAGAATCCGCTCATAATCCGCCAGATTGGGAACTGCGGACGCGCGCAGCGCGGGCGCCCGCTCCGCCAGCGTCCCGAGCGGCCCGGCATCGCATACGGTGAACGCATTCCCGTTCTCCACCATCGGTTCATCCGCGCGCATCGTGGCAAGACGCGTCCGCAGCGTTTCCATCTGCCGCCGGTGCGCGGTGGGAGAGAGCATCGCGCCGCGTAGTTCCCCGCTATAGAGCATGGGCCGCAACAGCATGGGCGGCGCGTGGTTGGCGTAATCCAAGGGTGTCGAGACCTGCGCGCCCAGGCGCTCGAAATCGGAGAGGGTGAGAATCGGTTTCGCCAGTGCGAGATCGTTCGCGAGAAAATCGAAATCCTTGCGCTCGCTGAAGTGTTCCGGGGCCGTCATCAACACGATCACCGCGGGCCGCATCCCCTCCTCGCGCGCCATCGCCGCCATCCGCTCCAGCAGAAACCAGTGCGCGCTTGGCACGCCGAGGTTCAGCGCGAAGTGCTGCCGTGCTTTCGCGTTAAACGCATTTACAAGAAAGCCCTCTCCGGCGAGAGAATTGCCGAGCACCAGCACATTGGCCTTCGGGTGCAATTCGCACAATCGCTTCCGGAGGAGCACTTGCGCGGAGCCGCTATCGATGGAAATAAGCGCCGCTGCGGCGGGGCTCCAGAACCAGGCCACGGCCGCGAGGCAGGCGGCACCGAGGGCGAGATTGAGAATCCATCCGGGAACCAGCCGCTTTGCCATGCGCGTGAATCTCAGAGTCTACCAAATGGCTCGCGGCTGCTTCCGGCGGTCGGAGTGGCGGCATGCGTTAGAGCGGAGCGAGGAAGCGCGTGGACGTGCCGGTCCACCAGCCGGCGCTGGCCATGCGGCCCGAGCGCCCGTGAATCACGCGCGGGCGGATGAGCACCAGCACTTCGGAGTCTTCCTTGATGTTCGTAGTCTGGCGGAAAAGAGCGCCGATTCCGGGAATCTGATTGAGCCCGGCGAGACCGCTCAGGTTCCGGGCTTCCTCCTTCCGCAGCAGTCCGGCAACCGCAATCCACTGGCCATCTTCCACCCGCAATCGCGTGGTGGTTTCGCGGTTGGAGAGCACCGGTATCCCATTCGAACTCTCTCCGGTAAGCAGCGATACGCTCACGCTGAGGTCCATCGTCACCGTATCTCGCCATACCACGGGCTTCGCCTTCACCTGGAAGCCGATCTGCTTGAAATCCACCTGCGGAAAGAAAACCGAAGAGCCCGGCTGCTGCGAGGGGCCGGAGAGAAAACTCGATTTCAGGATGGGGTATTCCTGCCCTAGGCTCAGCGTACTTTCCTTGCCGGAACTGCCGCGGACTTCGGCCCTATAGATTGTCTTCGAATCGCTCCGGCTCATGAACGCAACCGCCTCCGCCGACGCGATCCCAATGCCGATGAGAGAAGAGCCTCCACCGAAACTGAGATAGTTCAGAAATCCCTCCGCGGGCGAGAACCGGTTGTTCATCCAGGTGGTAAGCACACGCACGGGAAACGAGGTGGGCAGGTTGACCCCAAACCGGTCCATGGCGCGCCGCGTGGCCTCGCGAAACTCCACTTCGAGCACCACGTCCTGCGGATAGCCGATCAATTCCATGGCGAGCGCCTGGGCGGCCATCACCTTGGCATAGCGGTCCCGGATGAGCAGTAAACGCCGCGAAGCGTCCACCATCACTGTCCGGATCTCAAGAGCCTGGCGCACCGTGTTAGCGATTTCGGTGGCATCTTCATTCGCTATCACTTGGGGCAGCGGAATGGCGATGGCGGCCGTGGGTTCGAGCTGTGTCTGCGCGCTTGCATTGTTCGCTGCCACCAGTAGCAGATTCTCGGCCACCGGGATGGCGATCGTGTTCGTGACGAGTTCGAGAGCGCGGATCGCTTCGCGATAGTCCGCGCCATCCAGCCGCAACTGTGCCGCAGCCGTGTCCTGGACGGTGTCGTCGAACACCGCATCAAGCCCGTACCCTTTGAGCACAGTCTCCCAGAGTTGCTTCGGCGCGGCGGTCTCATTGAGGTCCCGCACCGTATCGTTTGCCTCCAAGCGCGTGGGCGGAAGAGGGTTGCGCGTGGCTGCCAGGGTTTTCGCATCGATCTCGCCGAGCAGCGCGTCTTGGCCCGCGTTGCCCTCGGGCGAGGGCCGATCCGCCACATCGGGAGCCGTTGGCCCGAAGCGGACCTGCTCCATCCGGGCCGCAGCGGCCAGCATGGCGCGGCTCTGCTGAGCGTAGGTGCTGTAGGGGGAGAGCTGCGCCGCTTGCGAGTAGAGAGAGAACGCGCGCGCGTAATCTCCGGCGCGAGCGGCCTTAGCGGCGTCGCGAGCCAGCTTTTCCGCGTCTCCCGCGAAACAGGAGCCCGCGAGAAGGAAGAGTAGAATCAGCGCGCGCGCAGCCACCTATATTTGACGCGCCACGGCCTTCCACCGTGCAGGCCGATCCGCCCGAATTGCCAATCCGCCTTCAAACCAGCCACCATAGTCGGAATGAGCGTTCGTTTTTCCCTGGGATGCAGATGGCCGCTGGCGCTGGCGCTATTTCTGGCGCTTTCTCTCGTGCCCCGGCCGCTACGGGCGCAATTCTGGGATGTAATTCCTCCCGCCGACCTCTCCAAGATCGGTCTCGATGCGTTCGCCGATAATGAACTGGATCTCCCTTACTACGTGGCGCACTTCCATGAGCTGGCCACCGCCGTCGAGCGGGACGGGCCGAATCGCGGCTATATCAACGCGCCCGTTTGGAGAAAGCTCGAAGAGAACAAGCCTTACAACGCGCGGGTAATGGAGAACATGCTCGCCCTCACGTTCTTTTACACCCAGAACCGGCCGTGGAACCCCTTCTACAACTCCCCGCAGTTGCGCTTCCGGCTGGAAGCGGCGTTGAGCTTCTGGCTCAGCAGGCAAAGCCCGGAAGGGATGTTCAGCGAACTCGGCGAAAAGCAATGGAGCCTTGCCGCCACGGCTTCCGCCACGAAGTTCATGGGCGAGACGCTCCACTATCTCAAGGATGGCCCGGCGCTGAACGAAGACCTTCTCCGCCAGGTTGCCGAAGCCGATCGCAAAGCGATTCTGGCCCTCCTCTACGGCGCGGAACTCTATGAGGAAGGCAAGCGGTTCAATAATGCGTACTCGGATCTGTGGGCGGGCGCTCTCGCCTATCTCGACCTCCATCCGGACCCCGAAATCCGCAAGACCCTGGAGACCCGGCTCATCTCAAGCTTGCGCGATTTCCAAAATCCGGTGGGCTATTTCTACGAGGCCGGTGGGCCCGACATGGGCTATAACCTCGGCACGCAATCGAGCAACATCCGCATGGCCTGGAACTATGCCAGAGGCACCTCCCTCGAAAAGTATTTTCTTGAGCCTTTGCGCGAATATTACATCTGGCTCGTTTGGAACGTCGCGCTTGAGGATAACCGCAGCGGCTACTATCTCAACGGCGCCATCAACACCCGCTCAGACAAGATCTGGCTTGCGATGGACGAAGGGATGCCCTATCGCAACGGCACTCCCCTCGCCGAACAACTTCGGCTGGCCCGCGCGTTTGAACTCGACCAGAGCGCGTACGCCAAGTGGATCAAGGAGCGCCGTCTGACCCTGGCGCGCACCTGGCCGAAGGTTCCCGATCTCGAAGTGGGCACACCGGAAGCATACAGCCCATACGCCTTTCTGCACCGGCGGCACTATGACTGGCGGGCGGATGAAACCCTTTTCCGCGATGCCCTCACCACGCTGCCTTGCACGGACCCTCACCCGTTTAACCACGTGAAGAAGGAACCGGGCCGCAACGCACTCTACTTTTTCGCCAATCGCCCCACTGCGTATTACCTCGCCTTCGCCGGCGGAGAGGCTGTCCGCCCGCAGCAAACGTTGGGCCTCACCATGCTGCGCTCCCAACGCGATGGCACGGTGTTGCTTGGCCAGCCCGGAACGGGCGCCTTCGCCTGGGGCACCCGTCCCAAGGGCTCCGAGGACGTCTATGAATCGACGCGTGTGGCCCCCAGCTTCTCCTCGGACAAGGTGGACGTGATCATCAAGGACGGCCCGAATTCCATGGCCGAAGGCGACGTGGTGCTCACTTACCCGCTTGGCGCGGGCACGAAGACACTCACGCTGCGCCGGGATCGCGTCGATGTGGAGATTCGTCATCCCGGCGCGTTTATCGAGCAACTCCCACTGCTGCCCAAAGGCGGCCAGAGTGTGGATTTGAGAGGCTCAAGCGCGGGCTTTGACCGGTTCAAGGTGGAGTTCAAGGGAGCGAAGGCGAGCCTCGGCGAGACGAGAGAGATCGATGGCCCGCGCAAGCTTCAAATGCTGCTGCTCGAAGCCAAGGATTCCTTGAGCTATTCCCTGCGCTTCTAGAACCGCTGGGGCGTTCCGGTCCCCAGTACCTTATGCAGGGCGGCAATCAGTTCCGCTTGCTCCGTCTCGTTGAGTTCGGCGCCGTTCTTCTGCACATAAAGAGTGTCAAACGCGCGGTGCGCGCGCGTCTCGATGATCAGCACGTCGAGGCTCACTCCCTGTTCGGCTACCGTGCGGGCGATATCGTAGAGCAGCCCCTGGCGGTCCGGCGCGCCGATTTCCACCATCGTAAGCGTGGGGGAAACTCCGTTGCGCGCGTAGGCATACGGTTCCATGCGGCGCGGGCCGCGCGGGCTGCGGGCGATTCCCCGGCGTGGCGCCACTTCGGCGGCCTTCTCCCCCTGCCGTAGCACGCGATCCATGCGTCTCACGAGTGCATCCCGGTCCGTCGGGTTCAGAGTAAGAGAGCGCAATGGGTCTTCAAACTGGAAGCGCAGCACGGCGACATCCTGGGCATTGCGGAATGCGTCGGCCAGAAGAATGTTCTGCCCCATGCCGGCCAGCACGCCGGTGGCCTCCGCGAAGAGGCCCGGGCCGTCTGCCGCGACGGCAATCAGCTCGAATGCGCGTTCCCGCGGGCGCAGCCGCACAGCCGGTTCGCCGCGCAATTTTGCCAGGTAAAGCTCATACTGTTCGCGAATCTGCGACGGAAGGAAAATGCGCAGATAGCGGGTTGAGAATCCTTCAAGAAACGTGCGCTGCTGCTCCGTGTAGTCCCCATCCGGGCCGATTCGTTCGAGCGCCACCTGATCTTCAAGGGGGATCTGCGCCACGCGGTATGCGCTCCATAGCTGGTCCATGCGCCACGGCGTGAGCGCTCCGGGAAAGACCCCCCGGATGTCGGAGTACGTGAGCAGCGTCAGGCAGCGCAGCAGCGAAAGAGAATCGATCGTGCGCGCGATCTCCTGCCCCGTGCCGGGGTCCGATAGATCCCTTGTCCGCATGACGGTCGAAAGCAGAAGATGGTGTTCGATCAATGCCAGTACGACGTCCGCTTCCCGCGCCTCGACTCCGATTCGCTCCAGGGCTTTCGCTGCGAGCGCCCGAGATCGCTCCGCGTGGCCTTCGACGCCGTCTTTCTTGCCGATATCGTGGAACACCAGGGCCAGAATCACCAGCGCTTGCGATTGCGTCTGCTCTGCGAGATCGAGCATCCGGAGGTCCAGCCCCTCCTGCCCGCGCGACAATTCGCACAGTGCATCGATGCAAACCATCGTGTGCTCATCGACGGTGTAGCGATGGTAGTAATCGCGCACAGGGAGGGAATCGATGTCGTTCCATTCGGGGAACAGGAAGGCGAGAAAGCCCGTCCGTTCCATCGCGCGCACGGCGACATTGGCGTAGGGCGTTTCGAGAACCGTCCAGAGAGCATTCCGCACCGAAGCGTACCTGCCCAGCGTCAGATCCGGCTGCGCCAGAAAACGCTCGACGCGGTCCAGCGTATCCCCGCCCAATTCCAGCCCGTGCCGCCCCACGAAGGTGAACAGGTTCCAAATGCGGGATTCGTCAAGTTCGAGCCCTGCCGCGTTCCGCGCGTAAATCCGGTTGCGGCTCACCGTGAATTCGGCGTTGCCGAGGCGGTTCCTCCATCGCTCAATCCCGGTCATCAGTGCGGACGTGCTGGTATTGAAGCGCTCCGCCCAGCGCTCGAGCTCCCGGAAGATGGCGCGGGCGAAGCGGTAATGTTCCTGGGTCCAGCGGGAAGCGTCCCGGCCGTGGCGCGCCAGCAGTTCCAGCCATTCCTCCTGCGGGTCGAAGCGCAACTGGTTTTGGTTGCGCAGTTCCTCGAAATGAAGAAAACACCGAATGGCGGCAAAATGCGCGCTCGCCTCCCGCTCGAATGCGAGCCAGCGCCCCGGCTCGCTCCAGAACGGGCTCTCCTGCTTCAGCAGGGAAAGCCAGCGGATGGAATTGAGGTCCCGCAGCCCGCCCGGCCCATCCTTGATGTCGGGCTCAAGGTGATAGATCGTATGCTGGAACGCATGCCGGCGCGCGTCGATCAGATCGAAGAGCCGCCCGGCGATGCGGTCCCGCTTCTCCCGGAGCAATTGCGCGCGGGCCTTCTCGAAATCGAGTTGCAGTCCGGCCGCTCCGGCAAGAGGCCGCGCGTCGAGAAGACTCAGGTAGAGTTCCGTGTTGCCGGCCTGAAATTGCGCCACCTCCCGCATGCTTCGCACGGAATGAGACGGCTCCAGGCCCAGGTCCCAAAGAGCTTGTGTGACCGGGCGCACGGCCGCTTGCAGCGTTTCGGGGCTGGCATCCGGCGAATGCACAAAAACCAGATCGATGTCGGAGAACGGATAGAGTTCGGCGCGTCCGAACCCGCCGCTGGCAAATACGGCCACCC
>JADLCF010000260.1 GCA_020847315.1 Bryobacterales bacterium
CCGTAATCCGCTTTCATTTTTAGGAAAAATGTTCCAGAATGGGGGTAACTATGCGCTCTCAATTGACAGCTCGATTTCTTCGCGCCGGCAATCATTTGATCAATCTGGAAGTGATCCAGCAGGTGGAACTGCGCAACGACGGAAGCGCGATTGTGGTCGTGCCCGGTCCGCGCAAGTCGCTCCAGCGCATCGAGGTGCTCAGCCCGATGGGCCAGGAACTCTGGGACTTCTTCAATGAGAATCTGGTCGTCGTGGATTTTCACGCGGAAACGGGAGAGACCGTAGCGCCCGCCAAGAAATCCAAGGCGAAGGCCAAGCCCTCTCCATCCAAGTCCAAAGCCCCGAACCCCTCGAAGTAGAGGCAAGCGGGAGCACTCGGGCTCCCGCTTCCGCAACGCCTCATCCCAATCCCTTCGTGCTCTCCAATGGCGGTGGCGGCGCGGGCGCGCGGGATAGCCGCTTGCTCTCGAAAAGTTCCCCCCACCGGATTCTGCCCGTAAGCTGCATCACGATATAAAGCGTCACGATGGAGGCAATGGTGACGCAGAGCGCGCTGTAGCCCTTCAGGAAGAACGTGTAAGAGAAGCCCACCAGATAGAGAAACTGCAAGAGCCCCGCCTCTCGAAGCGCGAACTTCATCCCCACCACCAGCCGCAGATAACTCACCACCAGAAAGATCGAAACCGCCGAACTGATCAGAAAGGCCAGGTGAATATCGATGAGATCCGCCGTGTAAGCGAGAAGCAGGTGAAAGGAAAAGAACGATGCTGCCAGAAAGAAGTAGTTCATCGGGTGAATCTCGATGTTCTTAAGCAGAGTCAGGATGAACAGCAGGAAGAAGAAGAACATCAGCGACACCGGCGCGAAGAAGGTGATGCGCCCTACCAACTCTCCCGGCTGCAGCTTGGCGGGCATGGTCATGCCGGCGCTCAGCCCGGAAAGCAAACTCGCATACTCCCAGCGCAGCTCCCATCCGGCGCCGGTCTTGCTGCGGGCATTCGGCGCGAGCCCACTATCCGGAAAATCGATGTCGTCGAAGTTCGTCTTCATTACCAGCAGGAAGTCGTTCACGCGGCTGGCGCCTTTGCCGAAGCTATACGTCCAGGAGTCGAGCCCCTGTGACCGGTAGCCGGTGGTTAGCTCCAGCGCCCCTCCCGCCGGCACGCGTTCTCGAACGCTCAGCGTGGAGTTCGTGATATCGGCGCTCACTTCCTTGCCGTTCACCTTGGCGCTGAAGCCGTCATAAAGCCCCTGTCCATCCGGTAATTGGAAGCGCGCCGTGATCTCCCGCTCCTCGCCGCTCGTGTTCTCAAAGCGGTAGGCGCCGTGGAAATCGACGCTATACGTGCTGAACCAGACGAGGCCCTTGCGGCGGTAGTCCAGCTTCAGATCCGCGTTCACCCGGCTTTGCCGCAATGGAACCGGCACCGTTTCGAAGCGCTGCCGCGGAGGATCGTCCGCCTTCTCCTCGGTGCTCGTGGCAGCGGTGGAATCGGGTTGGGGCGGGGCATTCACCAGCTTTCGGTAGAAGGCGGTTGGCGCCATCTGGGTCTGTGGCCGGCCCCAGATCGACGCCACATTCTCGCGCAAACTGGTGGAGGCTTCATTGCTTCGCTGGAACACGGACGCGCCCAGTATCACCCATCCCACGCAACTGCAAACGTAAATAAAAAGAATCGCGCCGATACGAAAAATCATGCGGGCCTCCATTCGAGTTCCGTAGTCAACGGCGTCTGCGCCGCGGCGTCGTAGGCGGAAAGCCCACCGAACGTTCGATGCCGCTGTTCAAAATCCAGCATAGCCGTCCGCAGCGCCGCTTCTCCGAAATCCGGCCACAGCACGCGCGTGAAATGGATCTCGGCGTACGCGCTCTCCCATAGTAGAAAGTCGCTCAGCCGCTGTTCGCCTGCCGTGCGGATGAGCAAATCCACATCCGGAAGGCGGCGGCCCGGTTCGCCATAGGCCATCGCCAGCGAGTACGCGAACGCTTCCCGCGAGCCGCCGTCCGCGCCCGCGATGGATGCCGCGCTCACGAGCGCATCGCGCGAAGAGTAATCGATCGCGAAGCGCAGCGTCAATCGCTTCCCGTTGCGCGTGAGCGCTTCTGTCTCTTCAATCGCCGCGCGCAGGGCGTCCGGCAAACGGTCCCGGCGTCCCACCGCTCGAACCTCGATTCCCTCCTCGACGCACTGCGTCACGGCGCGTTTCACGAACCGCTCAACCAGCGCGAAGATCCCGCGCACCTCCGCCGGTGGACGCTTCCAGTTGTCGGAAGCGAACGCGAACAACGTAAGCGAGCGAATCCCCAGCTTCGGCGCCGCTTCCACTACCCGTTCCACCGCTTCCGCGCCCGCGCTGTGCCCCGCGATCCGGGGCAATCCCCGCCGCGTCGCCCAGCGGCCGTTCCCATCCATGATGATGGCTACGTGCAAGGGCCTATGTTCATAACAAGTACTTGGCATCACAAAGTAAACCTCCAAAAAAAATGGGCTACCCGCGGGCAGCCTGAATCAACAGTTCCATGTGGTCCAGATAGCGGCTCAGCGCCGCGCGGCCTTTCTCCGTCAAGCGAAACGTCGTCTTGGGCATCCGCCCTTCAAACGCTTTCTCGCAATCGATGTAGCCCGCTTCTTCCAGCTTGCGGGCGTGGATGCTCAGGTTGCCGTCCGTGATGTCGAGCAGCCGCTTCAGTTCGTTGAAAGTGAGAGACGCGTTCACGGCCAGGCTGCTCACAATCGCCAGGCGCACCCGTTCGTGAATCAGATAATCGGCTACCGGCGCCGCTACTACGCGCATCGCCTTGGCGCTCGGCGCGGAAGCGGCCGCAGGTTTCCGCATTGCATTCTTTGCCATTGCTTCCTCCTTTCGAGTGGAATCTCTTACTCGCGGCGCATCCCGCCGTTAACCATGATGCCGCCTCGCGATGTAGAGCCCGAACCCGATATGCAGTCCGCCGAAACCCGCCAGTATCAGCCATGGCGTGAACGCCGCGGGTAGAAACAGAGCGGCGGCGCCCAAGCCGAAGAAGCCTGCGCCCATCACCGGCACGCTGCGCACGGATGCGGAGCCCCCCGTCACCACCCCCGTGCCGTAGAGCAAAAGCCAAAGCCCCCCGAGACTCTCCCACGCCTCGCCGTTTGCGAGCGCAAGCGTCAGTAACAGTGCCGCGGCGAGGGGGGGCGCAAGGTTGAATGCGAACTTGCGCGCGGAGGCCGAGAACAGATCCGTCTTTCGCCTCCTCGCCTTCCAGACGATCGATAGCACACCCAGGACCACCGCCAGCGAAGCCGTGCCCATCCAGATCCCCAGCCAGGCTTCCCTGCCGGGGAAAAAGCGCGTCATCGCAAATCCGGCGCAGCCGAGCAGCCCGATCCCAACCAGCCCCCAGCCGGAAACGGCAGTGAAGGAGGACGCCCCCTCCATCGCGTTGCGAATATAGCGTAGGTTCTCGTGAGCCTTATCCTCAATGCCCACCACCACGGGAGTCTTTCGCAGTGCTTCGACGCCAGCCATGGATTCACTCTACCAGCAGAATTCGTGGTTGACAAGAACTTTATGAAGTAAAGTAGTACCGGGACGGATCGATACAGATCCGCTTCCGAAATCGATATCATGAGGTTCCATGCTCCCCCTACGACGTTGCCTGCCGCGCATCGCGCTCCCCCTCGTGCTCCTTGGCTTCACCGCTTGCGTGCGGGAGCCCGGCGTGGACCTTCGGAGTGAATCCGCACTGCGCGGGGAAGCGCAATACCGCCTCTCGCAGATATCCGGCCAACTTGGCGTCACCGGCCTTCGGAAGCCGGTCACGGTCTTGCGCGACAAGTGGGGCATTCCGCACATCTACGCGGAGAATACCGAGGATCTCTTCTTCGCCCAGGGGTTCGTGGCGGCGCAGGATCGGCTCTACCAAATCGATATATGGCGGCGGACGGGCCGCGGCGAACTCGCGGAAGTCTTCGGCGAAGGGTACCTGGACCGGGACCGCATGGCCCGCCTTGTGCGCTACCGCGGCAACATGGACGCCGAGTGGCAAAGCTACGGTCCCGATGCGCGGCGCATCGCCGAGAGCTTCGCCGCAGGCATCAACGCCTATATCGATATCCAGAAAGACCGGCTTCCCATCGAGTTCACGCTTCTCGATTTCAAACCCGGCAAGTGGAAGGCGGAAGACGTGCTCCTCCGCACCGCCGGGTTGCAAATGACCTACAACGTCTCGAACGAGATCGCCCGCGCGCGAGCCATTGAAGCAGTCGGCCTCCAGGAGGCAATGCGATGGATGCCCACGGAGCCATCTCGCGTCCCGGAGATCCCCAAGGGCATGAACCTCAAAGGCCTCGACGACCGTGTGATTGCGCTCTACCGTTCCGTCACGGGCATCCCCACGCTTCAGACGGAAAACGGCAGCAACAACTGGGTGGTGAACGGCGAACGCAGCGTCACCGGCAAGCCGATCATGGCGAGTGACCCGCACCGCTCGCTGACGCTTCCATCGTTGCGGTATCTTTCGCATCTCGTGGCCCCGGGGTGGAACATGATCGGCGGAGGCGAACCCGCCCTGCCGGGCCTGGCGTTGGGCCACAATGAGACGTTTGGCTGGGCCTTTACCATCGCGGCCTTTGACCAGGTCGATTTGATCGTGGAAACCGTCAATGAAGGCAAGCCCATTCGATACCGCAAGAACGGCGCATGGAAGCCACTCGTCCTTGAACGGGAGTTGGTCCGCGTCCGGGGGGAAGATGCGCCGGTCAGCGTGGAACTGAAGTTCACGGAAGACGGTCCGGTGATTTGGGAAGATCCCGATAGCGCGAGAGTGGTTGCCGTACGATGGGCGGGTGCGCAACCGGGTACGGCTGGGTATCTCGGCAGCCTCGCGCTCGATCGCACAAAGAACGCCGGCGAGTTTCTCGAGACGGTCAAGTCCTGGAAGATCCCGCCGGAGAATGTGGTGTACGCCGATACGGAGGGAAATATCGGGTGGATGGCTGCCGGGCTGGCGCCGGTCCGCAACGGATACACCGGGCTGCTCCCCGTCCCCGGGGATAACGGCTCCTATTCATGGAACGGGTTCATTCCCACCGAAGGGTTGCCGCAGGAGCAGAATCCGGAGCGGGGGTTCATCGCCACCGCAAACCACAATATCGTTCCTCAGGGATATCGCTACGACCTTGCGTTTGACTGGAGCGTGCCCTACCGGATCGATCGCATCCGGGAAGTGCTGGGCGAAGACCGCCGCTTCTCCGTGGAGGATTTTGAGAAGCTGCAGCAGGACGAGAAGTCAGTGGCCGCGCGCGAAGTCATCGCCATTCTTCGCTCCATTCCCCCGCCCAAGAACGCCGATGCCGCGCGCAGTTACTCCGCGCTTCTTGCTTGGGATGGCGTGCTCGGCAAGAACTCGAGCGGCGCCGCGATCTATTCCCTCTTCTTCCGCGCCTTGCGAAATCATTTCGTGAACGAGGTGATGCCGGCGAAGCTCAGAGACATCCTCCAATCCCGCCTGGATAATCGCGTGCTGATCCGGGAGTTCTTGAAACTCTCCCCCGCGGCTCGAACGGAAATGGTGGAGATGTCTCTGTCGCAAGCCTGGGCGGGTGCGATCGAAAAGATGGGGCAGGATCCCGCTTCCTGGCGATGGGGAGCGCTGCACGCCGCGTTGTTCGAGCATCCCCTT
Organism: Bryobacterales bacterium; assembly: GCA_020847315.1. GTDB lineage: Bacteria > Acidobacteriota > Terriglobia > Bryobacterales > Bryobacteraceae > JACTMJ01. The sequence continues at coordinate 5,669 of JADLCF010000260.1, forward strand.
GCGAATACGGCCGCGCGTGCGGCGGCCTTCAATGTCGGCCCGATTGCCCGTGGCGGCGACGCCTTCACCGTGAATGCCACCGGCGGAAGCGGCCTGCGCCAGACGAGCGGCGCCAGTTACCGGCACATCCTCGACTTTTCCAATTGGGATGCCAGCGTCTTTACGAGCACGCCGGGGCAATCCGGCCAACTGGGCAGCCCCTATTACGGCAACCTTGCAAACGATTGGGGAGAAGGGAAGTATGCGCCGCTGCTCTATACGCGCGAGGTGATTGAGCGAAATCTCGGCCAGCGTCTGGATCTGGTTCCCAGGTAGCGCGCCGCAAAAAACAAAAAGCCTTCGCGACGTATCGCGAAGGCTTTTCCCCAGTTACGGGAGGCAGTAGCGAATTCGATCTACGAATCGCCCCCTTCCACGCGAAGATTATTCTTCACGCTGAATACGCCGGAAACGGAATTTGCTTGTGATCCAGCCACCTGCTTCTCCAGCTTCGTCGCCACCACGCCTTCGAGAGTCACATTCCCGTTCTTCACGATGATGTGAATCGGCGGTACGGCGCGGATCGCCAGTGTTTGCAGCGCCGAATGCCCGTAAATGCTGCGGTAGGTCGCGAGCCGGATCCGGTCGTCCATCGAAGATACCGGGAGCACTTCGATGTCATTGACCACCTTGGTCACACCCTCGATCTTCTTCACGACATTCTCGGCGGAGCTCTTGAGCGTAGGCCGGTGAACCTGTCCCAGCAGCGTTACGACGCCGTCGTTCGAAAGCTTGTACTCGAAGTTGTCGAAGACGCTATAAAACGGCAACGTCACCAGTTCCCTTCGAATTTGATTTTGCAAACGGTCCATCGCGCGTTCGCTACCTTGCGCGAACGTGGCGGTCGACAATCCAATTCCAAACACCAGGGCCAAAATAGCGGCGCCAAAGGTCTTTCTTGTCATCTCGTCCTCCTGTCGGGTTGCCTTGCTGCGCGTTCCGTGGTCTTAGCCACACCTAATGGACGCATGGCGCCGTGCATTGTGTTTCAGACCATTCGTTCTTGCGTCTGCGATTCATTGCGGAATCGAACGGCAAACGAGGTCAGCCGGCCACCTCGCGCATTCGGCTGGAATCGATGATTCGTATGTAACCCGATTCGCGATTCGGTTCCAGAGTCCGGGGGCGCTTCGGGTTCCGGCGTTCCCTCGCGTTCGGAGCCGCCGGCAGGCGCATCGGGAGAATCGGCTTCCTCCCCAAGTCGCAGGGATGTCTGCACTTACTCGCGCTCGGCTTCGATCAATTCCCTTCCACCGCCTTGGCCGATGGCACGTTCACCGGAGGAATCGGTGGGATCTTCACGGGCACTCGTGGAGCCGGCCCGCCCGCTTTCATCGGTTCCTCGAAGACGCGCTTCATAATCGTGGAAACGTACTCTTGTGTCTCCTCATAGGCGGGCACGCCCTGGTGCGCATCCACCGCGCCTTCGCCCGCGTTATAGGCCGCCAGCGCCAGATCGGGGCGGCCCTTGTACTTATCGAGAAGCCGCTTCATCAGCCTCACGCCGCCATCGATGTTCTGGCGCGCGTCGTACGGGTCGTCGATGCCCAGCGACGCCGCCGTTGCCGCCGTGAGTTGCATCATCCCCATGGCGCCCTTCGGGGATACAGCGCAAGGGCGAAAGCCGGATTCCTTGCGCACCACCTCCCGAATCAGATCGCTGTTCACTCCTTCCCGCTTCGCGCTATCCCGGATGTAGGCTTCCGCGATGGCGGCATCGAGCGGTTCGCAATCTTCGGGAGCGTTCGCCGCCAACGTGCTTGCCTGGGCGAAACTGCTTGCCGGGGGAGCATCCGTGAACCAGCTTGAAATAAAGAAACCTCCCGAGCCTCGCGTGCGGCCGATCTGTTTCTGGATGCTCGATGCCTGCCGCGCGAGAGCGTTTCCCCTGGGCGCGGACGGAGCTTCAACGGTCTCCTCTTCTTCCACCCCCTCCACTTCCTCTTCTTCTTCGGCGGCGCTCTCCGCGGATGGCGTCTCAGGTACAGAGGATGCGCCTGCCGCCGCCGGCGGAACCACCCGGGGCGTTGGGGATACGGCTGGTCTTGAGGCGTCCGGCTGCTGGGGAACTCCAGCGCCAGTCGTGCCCGATGCCGCTTTGGCGGCCGCAGCCGTTTGCAGCGGCGCCGCCTTGCCGGGGTATATCGCAATCAATAGTAAGAAGACCACCTCCCACGCCCGTAGCGCTTGGGGGCCATGAAGAAAGCTATTCACACCACTACCATCGGCAGTCGCACGCCTGAAGTTTAGGCCAGGCTAACCCGAAGCGCACAAACCGCGGCCGGGAGCTTCCTCGGCTACCGGCCTACTTGCGCGGAGGGCTGATCATGATGTGAGCGCCCGGTGAACCTTCGAGCATCAACCACGGAGCGCCTTCCGCCGGCTTGGTGGAGAATCCGGTGGTCGCGGCGGTGGCGTAGGGCGCGTAGATCACCCAGCGTAGGTACGGGTTCTCCAGCGTGCCGGTGGCTGCGTCAAAGCGCGCTCCGGTCAGCACGTAGAGCATCCGCATTCCTGTGGGCATCTTGAGCTTGCCTGCCTTGATCTCTTCGTAGCGGATCTCGTTCCGCTTCTCCCCGGTTATCTTCTGTGCCGTCAATTCACGCCCGCGCGCCATGAACGGATCGAGGTCCTTGTGATAGCAGGCGACGTTGAAATTCTCGCGGCCGGGGTCGTCCGCAAGACAGAACATCTCATTGCTCCCCTGCCGCAACATCACTCGTTCCCCGGAGGGGCTGTAGCCGAGCACCGCCGCACCCTCTCGCAACTCCGCCGGAGCGGCCATCACAGCACCGGCGACTTGGACTTCCACCGGAGGGACCGCGGCGATAGCCCCCGCGGCCAGCGTCAAACTGAGAAAACTCACCCTCAAACCACGCATCATCTTCATCTCCCTCATCGCACGGGTCCGGAGTCCCGGTCTGCCCATCGCCGTTCATGATCGTCGCGCGGGTAGGCCTGAAACCCACGGTATCACCAGCGCCCGCTTCAGCGCTGTAAACCTGCCGCTCCAGCGCTGGCCGATGCAAGGAATGTTTCCCCGGTTGCGCGCTTGTGCCATCCTCAAGAGTATGGCTATTTCGAGCAACAAGACCCCCGCAACCTATGAGGACGTAAACCTCCTGTTGCGCCTTTACGAATTGCGAACCGAAGCCCGGATGCGCACCGCGCGCGCCTGGTTCGTCTCGAAGTGCAAGGCTGCAACTTTCGAAGAAGCGATGCAACTGGCGCCGCCCGGCAGCGAGGAGAACGCCTCCTACCGGA
>JADLCF010000261.1 GCA_020847315.1 Bryobacterales bacterium
CGCCGAGGCTATTCCGAAACCAATCGGTCCCCCTACACCGGTTTCCGCATCTGCCGGACGATTCCCAACCCGAACTACCTCACGCTCCACTCCGCGAACCCCAACGAATGGCTCGCGCAGTTCAACCTGGCGCCCGAAGCGTACCGGGACACACTGGGCGGACTAGCGCCGCTCGCGCCCGAGGGGGAGGGCGCCGCGCAGTGGCCGGCGCGGGCGAAGCAACTCCAGGCAAAATGGGGTCGCATTCTGGGACATCCTTCGCTCCAAACACCACCCGGGCCGGAAACACGATTGCTCCGCACGGTGCAGGAGGATTTCTATACCGGCCGGTTGATGGAACTGCGGACCGAGCCCGATCGTTGGGAGAAGGTGTATCTGATGATTCCGGCAAAGCCGGTGCAGCGGCCGATGCCGGTAGTCATCACGCCTTACTACGACGTGGATACGCCTGCGGGGAAGAACCTCGGCGGCCACCTCTTCAGCACCTCGTACGTGCGGCATTTCGGGGAGCAGATGGCGCGGCGGGGCTTCGCCGTACTGGCTATCCGCTGCTGGGACGAGAGCTACGGCGAGGACGAGGCGGAAGCAGTCGCGAACCTGTATGAACGCCACCCGGAGTGGACCGGCCTCGGGAAGTGGGTGCGGGATTCGCAGCGGGCGCTCGACTATCTCGAAACCGTGGATGGCCTCGATATGAAGCGGGTGGGCATGATCGGCCATTCCCTGGGCGGCAAGATGACGCTTTACGCCACGGCGATGGACCCCCGCATCCGCGCCGCCGTGGCGTCCGAGCCCGGTATCGGGGTGCGCTTCTCGAATTACGACGACTACATGGTATTTGAGCGAAGAACTTGTTGAGCAGCCAGTAGAGCCGTTCGACCAGCACGAATTGCTGGGACTGATCGCACCGCGGCCGTTCTTGCTAATCGGCGGCGATTCGGCCGACAACGACAAGAGCTGGCACTACATCAATGCGGCAAAGCGGGTCTATCAGATGCTGGGGAGACCACGGCAGCTCGGATACTACAACCACCGCCAAGGCCATTCACCGACACCCGAAGCCTATGAACTCAGCCTCGAATGGCTGGAACATTTTCTGCTGAGCGGCGAATAGGGGCGCGGCGCGTGCGGCTGGGGTCCGCGACGGATGGTGGGTATCTTGAGCGCTCTCCGTCCGGCGATGAGGTTCGAGTGCCGAGCCTCATCGCCGGACGGAGAATACACGGATTGCATCAGAACATGAAGCGCAGGGAGAACTGTACCTTGCGGGGATCCCGGGTACCGTTGAGCGCCCCGAAGTTTGCGTTCACCTGTTTGCCGGAAGCGTCGAAACGCGCGCCGGTATCGTAGCTGCTGAACTGGGCGTGGTTCCAAATGTTATAGAACTCCGCGCGCAGTTGGAAGTAGCGCTCCTCGCTGGCCAGCGGGAATCGCTTGGAGAAGCTCATATCCCAGTTGTTCCAGCTCGGATTGCGCATGATGTTGACACCCGCATTGCCGAAGGAGCGCTGCGGCGTCCGGGCAAATGCCTCCGTCTTGAAGTTACGGAAGAACGTTCGCTCGCCCGAGGGGAGATAGGGATCGCCAACGACCGTAATCCTTGCCCCCTCCTGCGAACCGGTAATGTTCTGCCCGTCCACCGTCGAGAAGCCCGGCGTGAACGGAGTGCCTGTCATGAACTGCGTGATTCCGGAGATCTGCCAGTTATCCGTCACGATGCCCAGGAACTTGTTATTGAAGCGCCGGCCAAGGTTGGGTACCTCGTAGTTGTAGTTGAAGACCGCCATGTGCCGGATGTCGTAGCCGAGCGGGCCGTAGTTCCAGCTTCGCCACGGAAAATAATGGCTCAAGCCGCCGAAGTCGGCGTTGGAGACACCAAGCGACTTGGACCAGGTATAGGACAGGCCGAACTGGAGCCCGCCGGACATGCGGCGGTTCACCGAGAGCTGCATGCCGTGGTAATTCGACGTGCCGTCGAAGGTGCGCATATTGATGTCGCCCATGCCGAGGTATGGGCGGAGGAAGTTGTTCGGAAGAACGCCGGTGGAAGTGGTGGTGTCACGATTTGCCGGATCAAACTGCGCATACATCGGGATGGAGTTGATATTCTGCTGGTTGATCAGGTGGCGCGCCAGGCTTCCAATGTAAGAGACGTCGATCACGGAGCGGAAGCCGAGTTCGCGCTGAACGCCAAAGCTGAAGTTCATGGTCATCGGCAGGCTCTGTTCCGCGCTCTCGACTGCCGTCACGTTAGGCGGGCCCACGGTGCCGGTCGCCTGCAGGAAGGTGTCCAGATTGCCGAAGTAGACGGTCGGGTTGAAGGAGACCGGCGGCTGGCCGACGGTGGCGGAATAGACGTTTCCTTGCGGCCGGTCATAGAAGATGCCGAAACCTCCCCGTATGGCCGTCTTCCCGTTTCCGGCCGGATCGTACGCGAAACCGAAGCGTGGCGCCACGGAAAACGGCGTAGTGTATAGCCCTTCCGGCGCCCCATCGCCACCGATCTGCATGCCGGGCGAATAATTGCCCGAGCCGGGCACAAACAGGCCGATGTAGGTGACAGGCACGATCGTCCCGTTGCGCGGATCCACCGCCATGCGCTTCTTGGTAGCCGGATCGATCACGGGCCGGTACATGGTTGCCGCGGTAGCGGAGTCGTAGGTGGAGGGGATGAACGTGGTGAGGAACTCGCGGTCGTCATGAGTTGCCGGCGAGGAGTAGAAGCGGATTCCGAGTTCGATGGTGAGCTTCCTCGAGGCACGCCAGGAATCCTGGGCATAGAATTCGGTCTGCCAATAGCGGTAGTGGGAATAGGTTCTGCGGTTGGCTTCCGAATAGCTATTGAAGTTGCCGAGCAGAGCATTCGAGAACGCATAGTTCGAATCGAACGGGTTGTTGGTGTTGCGGTCAAAGGTGAACGCGCCTCTGGTGTTCGCACCACCGACTTCGTCTTTGCGCATGCGCTCCAGGTAGAAACCGAACTTGAAGGAGTGCGAGTCCTTGATCCAGCTCAGATCGTCGGCGAAGGTGATCACCGGATTCCGGTTGGTATACGGGATATTGCCGATACCGCCATTGATTCCGTTCTGAACGCCGCCGAAGCTGACGTTGGGGATGGCGCCGGACTCGTTGGCCGATGGATACCATTGCCCGATGTTACCCATCTTGTCGCGGGAAATCAGGCTTGGATCCGTGGGGTTGAAGGTCTGGGCGCGATTGCTGCCGCCGAAGTTGATCTGGTTGATGAGAGTGGGGCTGAACGTGTTCGAGACGTGCAGAATACCGCTGCGCCCGCGCTGGGGCCGCTTGGTGATGAACATGTCGTAGTTGTGGTCACCGGCGGTCCAGTTACTGTACGGCCAGTTCTCGTCGTCGTTGTCCCGCGTGCCGCGGAAATAGACACGCATCGTCTGGCTGATGTTGTAGTCGATGCGGAAGAGATCCTGGCGGCGCGGAAACTCCCCGCTATCGTTGGACCGGTAGTTACGCCGGTTCTGCTGGGCGGGGTCCGCTTCGACATAGTTCGGGAGCGGGAAAAAATTGAGGATTGCCTGGCCGGTTTTATTGATACGGGCCAAGGGAATGATATTGCCTGGGAAGCTCGCGCCGGAACTCGGATCCTTGATCGGAATCATCGTGCCGTTGACATCGAGCGTCTTCGAGAAATCCCCCTGCCGCTCGATTGCGGTTGGTGTCGTGACAAACCGCGTTCCGGGGTAATTCCGTCTGCGGACGAACTCCTGAGACCAGAAGAAGAACAGCTTGTCTTTATTCTGGTTGAAGTTCTTCAGAAAAACCGGACCGCCAACGGTGTAACCAAAATTGGCGATTCGCTCCACCGGCCGCGGCGTGCGCGTGCGATTGCGGAAGAAGCTGTTCGCATAGAGGCTTTCATGCCGGTGGAAATAGTAGGCGCTGCCGTGGAATTCCTGCGTGCCGCTCTTCGTGGTCACGTTGATGGTTCCGCCGCTGTTCCGGCCGTACTCCGCCTGATAGTTGCTGGTGAGCACCACGACTTCCGCGACCGCATCCATATTCGGTTGCACATGAGAGCCGCCATTGGATCCGGTGTCGGTATTTTGCAGGCCGTCCAGCGAAAAGTTGATCGATGTCGAACGGCCTCCATTGATGTGGAGCCCGCTGGCGCCAGGACCTTTCGAGACATCGCGCGCTTGCATATTCTCGTCGTAAACGCCGGGCAGCGTGGCGATGAGCGAGACGAAATCCCGCCCGCGGATGGCAGTGTTAAGAAGTTGCGTTTCCGTAACGAGGCCGGAGCGTTCACTGGAAGCGGTCTGGATCGGCGTCGCTTCGGCGGTGACCTCCACCTTCTCCTGAACCTGGCCGACCTCAAGGACAACATTGCCGAGCGCGCGCCGCTCGTTCATCGTGACGTTGATGTCCTTCACTTGATGGGTCCGGAAGCCGGCCATGGTCACTTCGAGCATGTAGGTTCCGGGCAGGATGCTCGGGAACACAAAAAGACCCGCAGTATTGGAAGTAGTGGTTTGTTTGGCCGACGTCGCCTGATTCGTAAGCACGAGTTGAGCGCCGGGAATGACGGCGCCTCCCTGATCCATCACCGTACCGGTCAACGCCGCGATGATGTTTTGAGCGGAGGCGGGAAGCATCAGCAGCAGGGCCAGCAGGCCCGCGTATAGCCGTGAACGCACGTTCCTCATAGTCGAGACCCCTTGTGAGCCGATCTGCCAAGGACCCCCACGGCGTCGATCCTCGCCCGCCGCAGGCTGACCCTGGTTAGAGCATGCTACTCCAAGCGCACCGGAAGTTCAAGGCTGGAATTGCCTAACACGGGTGAGCACTTTCCGTTCCGCGCACAGGTCAGGAATGCGTGGCGAGACGAACGGCGAAGCGGAAAGCTTCGCTGAAGCTGGTTGTGGACGCTTCACCGCGCCAGGCGATATCGAATGCCGTGCCATGGTCCACCGAGGTTCGGACAATGGGCAGGCCGAGTGCGATATTGACGCCGCCTTCAAAATCGAGGAGCTTCGAGGGGATGTGTCCCTGGTCATGATACATGCAGACAACGGCATCGAACTTCCGTTTTCGCACCGCCATGTAGAACACGGTATCCGGAGGAAACGGGCCTTCGACTTGCCATCCGCGCTGCCGCGCCATCTCGATTGCGGGTTGTATTTCTTCGATCTCCTCGCGACCGAACAAACCGTGCTCCCCCGCATGTGGATTGAGGCCCGCCACCGCGATGCGGGCGCCCGGCTGTATGCGCTCGAGCGCTTCCACCGTGAGTTCGAGGATGCGGAAGACTCGCGGAGTACGGCAGCGCTCAATGGCTTCGCGCAGCGAACAATGCGTGGAGACGTGAGTAACGATGAGTTGCTTCGAGGCGAGCATGATGGTGACATCTTCCACGCCGCAGACGTCGCCAATCAGTTCGGTATGGCCCGTGAACGCGGGGTCGCTACGCTGCGTGGCTTCCTTATTCATGGGAAGCGTGACCATGGCGGAGATCTCGCCCCGCAGCGCCGCTTGCGCCGCGGCCACGACATAGGCGCGAGCGGCCGCGCCCGATTGCGCGTTGAGCTTGCCCGGGGTGACATCGGAGGCTTTGAGCAAACCGGAATCGATCACGTTCACGCAGCCGGGACGCCAGGCAGCGGGTCGGGCGCACGCCTGCAGGGGCAAGCGCGAATGGATATGCGCGCGGCAGTGTTCGAGCACGGCCAAGTCGCCGTAAACGACGAACGGCTCGGAGAGCTCCCCCGCATCGGCCGCCATCAGCAGAATCTCAGGCCCCACTCCGCTCGAATCGCCCATGGTGATTCCAATCGGTTTCATCGTTCCTCCGCAGCCAATAATTCTTCCAGCAATCCGGGTGCGGGAAAGCCTCCCGCGGCGGTGACAAAGGTACAGCCGGCGGCGCGGGAGACCGCCACGCCCGGCATGAACTCACCCAGCGGAACAAGCCTGGCGACCCCCATGGCGCGCCACACAGCGAGCGCGGTATCCCCTCCGAAAATCACCATCCCGCCCCGCGCGAGCGCAGCGGCCCGCCCGGCCAGCGCAGCAAGTTCCGCTTCCGCATCCCGAGATTCTTCGGCGGGTGTCGCGAGCACGGTGAACCCCAATCGCCTTGCGTGCTTCCCTTGCGCCCTCGCGATGGGGTGCCTGCTGCCGCAGACGACCAGCCATTGAGGAACGTCCTCGATAGGCGCGCGGCGCGGTGGGTTCGTGGGCTCGCGGCGCGGTGGGTTCGCGGGCTCGCGGCGCGGGGGGGTCGCGGGCCCGCGGCGCGGTGGGTTCGCGGCGCAATCGCCAGCCCAGTATCGGATGCCGCCGGCGGGCCCGGCCGCTAGGGGGAACGGGCGTGCGGCTCGGCACTCCGCGAACAGAGCCGCCACATCCGCCTCCGTTCCGGCATCACAGAGGAGGGCTTCGGAACGAGCAGTTTCGAGGTGGGCCCGGAGTTGCCGCGGAGAGCAGATCCGCTCGATGGGAAACCGGAGTTCCGGCGATAACGCTTCGGCGACAGCCGAACTGCGCACGGGGTTGAGGGCATCCGCCGCGAAGGCCGTTTCCGCGAGCGGAACTCCGTTCACCCGCAAGATGCCATTCACGACGGTACGGCCCATGGCCGGATAGGCGGGCACGTACACCAACGGCGTGAGGGGGAAGGCCTGGAGCAACGCATCGAAGCACGCGCCAATCGGCCCGCGAAGCGTGGAATCGGTCTTCCAGTAACACCGGGGGAGCGCTTCCGCCGGGGAGGCGGCTGCCCACGCCACAACCTCTTCCACGCGGCGGCGGGCCATCGCCGGGGAATCGTGACGGGTGGGCACGAGCAACACATGGGCTTCGGCGGAGGCCCGGCGCCGCATCTCCAACTCCACCACGGTTTCCTTGCCAAGACTCGCCAGAATCGCCCCCGCTTCCAGGGCGCCCGTGGCATCGTCCGCCATCACGAGCAAAGAGTTCACCGTCCTAGGCTAATCCGCCCGGCGTTTCAAAGGGAAGTACAATCGCCGGCGCGGCACTTAGATCGTCATCAAGGCCGGTTCTTCCGTAGCGCTGAAATAGACGCAATCGGGGTGATGGAAAATGATGGCGCTGACACTGGCCTCCGGGTCCATCATGAAACCGTCGGTTAGCTCGACGCCGATCTCCTCCGGTTGCAATAACGTCCAGATGCCGCGCTGGTCCTCGAGATTCTGGCAAGCGGGATAGCCGAAGCTGTAACGCTTGCCGCGATAGCGTGAGGTAAAGCGCTGCTGCATAGTGAGGCCAGGGGCATCGGGGATGCCCCAATCTTCGCGCACGCGGCGGTGCAGCCACTCGGCCGCGGCTTCCGCTGTCTCAATCGCGAGAGCTTGCAGCGCGTGCGCCTTCAGATAATCGCCCGCCTCCTTCGCTTCCTCCGCCCGCGCCCGGACACCTTCGCCGGCTGTCACGACGGAAAGGCCCATGCTGTCACGGCGGCCTTCGCTTGCAGGCAGGATGAAATCGCTAAGGCAGAGCCCGTCTTCCTTCCCTTGCCGCGCGAAATGCCACGTCCAGGCGGGGCTCACCGCGCCGGGTTCGAACACATGAATCGAATTGCCATCGCGCTCGGCTTCCATCACCCGCCAGACCGCACGGACCGTCAGGAAGCCGCTCGCCCACTGCTTCAGTTCCTCGACGAAGTGGAAAAGTTCAAGCGCCTTGGGGTCCCGCTCGACGAGGAGCTTCTCGAAATTACCCTTGAAGCCGAGGTGACGGCCGTAGAGCATGAACGGGTTCACGTAAGCCCAGACCTCGTGCAGATCGGGCACGACGCGGATCTGCCGCTCGAAACTTGCTACCGGGGGAATCGGGATATCGATTCGCACCTTCGAACTGCGTTCCGTGGAGCGGTTGACCTCTGCCGGTTTCACGGATGCGAGATCCACCGGAGCTTCCGAGACGATCGCGGCGGAAAGCGCTTCGTCGCGAGTCGCGGGATCCGTGATCCGATTGAGCATGGCGAGGCCGGACATGGCGTCCCGGCAATAGTAGGTGGGCGCTTTGTAAGCGACGGCGATCTTGCTATGGGTAAAGCGTTCCGACAAAGCCGCACCGCCGACGAGCAGGGGAGCGTCAATCCCGGCATCGCGAAAGTCATTGGCGGTCACCACCATTTGTTGCGCGCTCTTCACGAGGAGGCCGGAAAGTCCCACGGCATCGGGCTTCGTGCGGCGGAACTCCTGAATCAGCACCTCGGGCGGCACCTTGATGCCGAGATTGATTACTTCGTACCCGTTGTTCGAGAAGATGATCTCGACGAGGTTTTTGCCGATGTCGTGAACATCGCCCTTCACGGTGGCGAGCATGACGCGGGCGCGCGCCACCACGTCGGCCTTCTCCATATACTGTTCCAGGTGCGCCACGGAGGCCTTCATCACCTCGGCCGATTGCAGCACTTCCGCGACGATCAGTTCATTCGCGCCGAACAGGCGGCCTACCTCCGACATGCCGGCCATGAGCGGGCCGTTGATGATCTCGAGCGGCGTCGCGCCCTCCGCCCGCTTCCGCTCCAGGTCTTCAATGAGGCCCTCTTTCGAGCCTTCGATGACATAGTTTGCGAGGCGTTCGTCGAGCGGCAATTCCGAAAGACGTTTCCCTTCCGTTCGCGGCTTCGCTTCCCGGAAGTGCGCGGCAATCGCGGCAATGTGGAACTGGTTGATGGCCGCGCGGGCCTCAAGGCTCTGCTCCCGCCAATCGAGCGGCGCATGAAGCATGAGTTCGCGGTTGGGCTCTTCTTCGGGGACATCGCCGGCGGCGGGGGGCGTATTGTAGAGCAGAGTCTCCGCCAATTTGCGTTCTTCTTCGGGAATGGAAGCGAAACGCTCCAGCTTTTCGGTGTTGACAATCGCGAGGTCGAGACCGGCTTTCGTGCAGTGGTAGAGGAACACGGAATTCACGACTTCGCGCGCCGCGGGGGGCAGACCAAACGAGATGTTCGAAACGCCGAGAACCGTCGTGGAAAGAGGCAATTCCCGCTTGATGAGCCGCAGCGCCTCGATGGTTTCCACTGCGCCACCAATGTAGTTTTCATCGCCCGTCGCGCAGGGGAAGACGAGCGGATCAAAGATTAGATTCTCCGGTGGGATGCCGTACTTTTCGGTAAGCAGGTCGAAGCTTCTTCGGGCAACGGCGAGCTTGCGTTCCCGGGTGAAGGCTTGCGCCTGCACGGGGTCTTCATCGATCGTGCCCACCACGAGCGCCGCGCCATACGCCTTCGCCAGCGGGCAGATGCGCTCAAACTTTTCCTCCCCGTCCTCGAGATTCACCGAATTGATGATGCTCTTGCCCTGGCAGTAAGTGAGCGCCCGTTCGATGGCTGCCGCATCCGTCGTATCGATCATGATGGGCGCTTTGATTTTGCGGATGAGTTGGTCGTAGAACGGCGGGATATCCTCGAGTTCATCGCGGTCACTCGATTGGAGGCAGACGTCGATGATATGCGCACCGGTGCGGACCTGACGGCGGGCGATGTCAGTGGCTTCGTCCCACTTTTCCTCGGCGATCAAGCGTTTGAAGGCGCGGCTGCCGATGACGTTCGTCCTCTCTCCGACGAGCAACGGACGGTTGGATTCCTCAGCCTCCACCGTGTCGACGCCCGAGAACAGCGCGCGGTGGCTCGGAGGCTTATTCCCGCGCGGCGCATGGGCGGCAGCCATTTCCGCGATGGCGCGAATATGCGCCGGAGTGGTGCCGCAGCAGCCCCCCACAATATTCAGCCAGCCATTCCCGGCAAAACGTGACAGCGCCTTGGCCAGCTTCTCCGGAGTCTCCAGATAGTTGCCATCCACATCGGGCAGGCCCGCGTTGGGATAACAGGAGATACATGCGTGCGCGTGCTCGTGCAGCGTGCGCAGGTGGTCCGTCATGAACTCCGGACCGGTGGCGCAATTGAGGCCGATCGAGAGGAGATCCTGATCGGCGAGAGAGACCCAGAGCGATTCCGCCGTCTGCCCGCCCAACATGGTGCCGGTAGGCTCAATCGTGCCGGAGACCATCACCGGCAGCTTGGCCAGATTGCGTTCGGCCTTGAGGCGATTGATCGCGAGCAGCGCTGCCTTCACATTGCGGGTGTCGTTGCAGGTCTCAAGCAGCAGAAGATCCACTCCGCCTTCCCAGAGCCCATTGGCTTGCTGGTAGTAGTTCTCCTTCAACTCGTCGAAGGAAACACCGCCCGTAACGCTGATGGCTTTCGTGGTGGGCCCCATGGACCCGGCGACAAAGCGGGGGCGCTCCGCGGTAGACAGCGCATCGGCGGCATGGCGAGCGATGCGGGCGGCTTCCACGTTGATCTCGTAGTGCCGCGCTTCGAGCGCGTACTCGGCCAGCACGAGGGGAGTGGACCCGAAGGTATTCGTCTCCACGATATCGGCCCCGGCCTCGAAGTAGGCTCGATGGATGTCTTCAATGACGTCCGGGCGGGTGAGCACGAGATTCTCATTGCAGCCTTCGAGGGCCGCCCCGCCGAAATCTTCCGCCGTGAGATTGCGCTCCTGGAGCATGGTGCCCATCGCGCCATCGATCACTAATATCCGTTTTTCAAGCTGCCGATATAGCAGGTGCTGCCGTTCAATCTGATCCACGCGAACCCCGTTTGTATTGTTCTCTAAGTAAGCAATCGACTATTGGATGTCACTCGACAAGCCCCAGCTTCCCTTTTATTAGTTTAGCGAGGAATTGTTCACCTACAGCGGAAGGCCGTTGAATGCAAGAGATTCGATATGGAATGGGGAATCGGAAGGGGCGGACGGAGAAGCGGTTGCGACCCGTCCGCATGTTCATGCCGCTAAGGCCGGGAGCGAGCCCACTGAAGAATGGCTTCCGCGTTCCAGCGCGCATCCGCCTCCAGACGGATATGGGCGGCAGGACCGCTCTCGGGATAGACCGCGCGCATTCGTTCGACCGGCAATGCGCGGCCCGCACCATCCACCGCACCCGCGAGCGTGATCGGGCACGGAGCGAGATCCGCTGCGATGGCAGGGAGATCCGTATGCAGCAGCAGATCCGGCACGAAGTTGCCAAAGGGCTCCCGGTAATCCTGTACCTGGCAGAGTTCCTCGAACGAGATCAGGCCGCCCGATAGGTACAGGCGGTCAACCCGCTTGTCGATGGCGGCGGCGAACAAGGCGGGCACGGTGGTGAATCCGGAAGCGGCGATGGCGATGGGCCTCCTGGCAAACTCGGGGCGGGAGCGGAGACCCTGAAGGATGGCGCGAATATCGGTGACGCGCTGGCCCAACAACGGCTTGCCCAGAATCAGCGATGACCAGGCATAGTGTTCTTCGCTGTTATGGGACGCAGCGTGGCCACGGACGCCACGCCCGAACTCCGGACGCAGATCGCCCTGGTTGCGCAGATCCGGCGCACAGACGACGTAGCCCGCCATCGCGAGCTGATCGTAGAGCTTGCCCTCCGCCCATTCGACGCGGCCGGCCGGTTCCAGCAGAACCAGCACCGGCTTCGCGGGATCTTCCTTAGCTGGGCGATAGATCCACGCGGGCGCCCAAACCGAGGGCGCACTCGCGAACTCCACGGCTTCGATTCGAGACACGCGGAAACGGGTTTCTCCCAAAACCGTCAAAGGCGCTGCCACCGGCGGCGCATCGGACCGGATGAGCGAATTGAGCGCAATAGGCGTTCGCTTCACCTGCCGGTCCCGGTTCATCCGGAACGGCGTGACGCTGCCAAAATCATTGACGAGGCTGCCGTGCGGCGTGACGAACAACTGTTCGTCCGGCTCCGGATGCGTCTCCGGTTCTTCATCGATCACGCGCGGCGTTGGTTGCAGCCAGCGCTCAAACCAGCGGTAAATCTCCAGCCGCATCGCGTACGCCAAGCTATGCGGGAGCGGGGTGGAATACCAGCGGGCGCATTCCGGCTTGCCCAGCACCTGGTAGACCTTTTCGAGCTTGGCGAACTCCTGAAGGCCGTTTGAAATATAGCGGGGCGAGTATGTGCCAAAGAAATCGCGTTCACTGACGGCCACGAGGAAGGGCTTGGGCGCGAGTGGATAGACGAGGTCCCAGCGATCAAAACCCACCGGCGCCGAGTTTACGAGATTCTGCTCCGCGTCATCGGTGGAACCGGGGGTGTTGAAATCCATGATCGCAACATTCTCGGTATTGGGGCAGGAGGATGCAGCGGCAGCCAAACGGGAATCGACCGCGGCCAGCAGCATCGTGTTGGTGCCGCCACCCGAAGTTCCCGTGGATGCAAGACGCTTGGGATCAACCATCGGGTGCGCGGCCAGCACGTCCAGGCTGCGCACGGCATCCCAGGTTTGCAATCGCGTGGAAGTGCGGCCCTTGAGAAGCATCTGGCGGCCGGGGCGCGTGTGTTCTTCATCGGCATCCAAACGGGTGAGGAAAGCCTGCGGTCCTGGGTAATAGGTACGCTCTCCCTGCCCCATGGGATCGAACGCCAGCACAACATACCCCAGCCGGGCGAGGCCTTGGCAGCAGGTTTGATACAGGGGATACGCCTTGCCATTCGTGGCGTGCCCCATCTGGAATAGCACTCCGGGATAGGGCGCTGTCCCCGTGGTGGGCAGGTAGAGATTGGCGGAGATCATGAGGCCGGGCTGGCTCTCATAGACCAGTTTCTCCACCCGATAGCCCTTCCGTTCAAAGCTGCCCGTGGTCCTGGCGTTCAAGGGCGTGCGTTCGGGCATGCCGCCAACCAGTTCCCAGAACGTCTTTGTCACCCAGCGCTGGCGTTCCGCGACGGATGCGGCATTGGTGAGTTTGGCGATTGCCGCTTCGCGGCGACGGGCGCCTTCCCGTGCAAGCCCGGTGAGGAAATCGGGCAAGCAGCGCGAATAATCCCGATATATCCCCTGTCTGGCCGTCTTCTGGGCGATGGAGGCGTGGGGAAGCAACGTCCCCAGGGCAAGCATCTGGGCAAGCTCTCTTCTCGAAAACATCGTGGTTACGATCTTATCGCAGCCATGCGGGCGTGAAGTCAGAGTAAGATTGTGTCCGATGCCGAATCCGCAACCGCACACCCTGGATTCCGCCGGCGATCCTTCGCCGGGGAGCGCCACTCATGCCGGGTCTCCACATCCCGAATCCGCAACACACAACCGGCGCGGCGTGCTGGCAGGCGTTGTCAGAGAACTATCTCCCGCCTACTTCGCGATGGTGATGGCAACGGGAATTGTCGCGTTATCCGCACATCTGCTGGGATTTGTTTGGTTGGCTTCCGCGTTATTCGTGCTGAACATCGCAGCTTATGCGATCATCTGGATTCTTTACCTGCTTCGGATTTGCTGGTT
The DNA here is from genome assembly GCA_020847315.1 of Bryobacterales bacterium. GTDB lineage: Bacteria > Acidobacteriota > Terriglobia > Bryobacterales > Bryobacteraceae > JACTMJ01. Next base: position 13,289 of record JADLCF010000261.1, read on the forward strand.
TCGACCGCAGATTCTCGAAGATATCACGGACCATCAGCGCGGCCCGGGTTTCTTCACCGCAGTCGCCGCGTCTTGCATTCTCGGTAACCAATGCGTGGTGCAAGCGGATAACTATCACGCCGCGGAAGTGCTGTGGTTCCTGGGAAGCGCGCTGTGGGTGTTCTTGATCTACACGATCCTCACGGCGTTCACGGTCAAGCAGGTCAAACCAGACTTGTATGACGGGATATCGGGCGCCTGGCTGTTGGCCGTGGTGGCGACGCAATCCGTAGCCGGATTGAGCGCCCTGGTCTCTCACCACTGGGAGCAACCCTACCGGCTGATCATCAATTTCTTCGCGCTTTCCATGTGGCTATGGGGCGGGATGCTCTATATATGGATGATCTCGCTCATCTTTTACCGGTATACCTTCTTCCGGCTCTCGCCGGACCACCTCACGCCTCCGTATTGGATCAATATGGGCGCGATGGCGATTTCGGTACTGGCCGGTTCTCAACTCATCCTGAATGTCGACCACGCGCCCTTTCTGAATTCGCTGCTTCCGTTTCTGAAAGGCTTCACGATTTTCTACTGGGCGACGGGCACGTGGTGGATCCCAATGCTGATCCTCCTCGCCACGTGGCGGCATGTGTATGCGCGCCATCCGCTCACATACGATCCGCTGTATTGGGGCGCCGTATTCCCACTCGGAATGTATTCCGCCTGTACGTTCCGGATGGCGCATGCGCTCCATCTGGACTTCCTGATCACGGTGCCGCATGTGTTCTTTTACCTGGCTTTTGCGGCGTGGCTCGCGACATTCACGGGGCTTTGCCGGCGACTGGCCACAGGCGCCAGGACTCTGATGACGGGGCGCATCCACCCGCACTCCGCTAGTTGAGAGGACTCGCCGATTTGGGCGAGGCCTGGCCGCCGGTGAGACGGCTCCAGCCCGATGGTTGCTCCGGAATATGCCGGGTGGCGATGTCGCCGAGAACGAAAGCGAACATCAGAGACAGCCAGAGAAGCCCCGCGATGGCGGCAAAGCGGATGCGATAACCGCTCCATCGTAAATGCATAAAGAATAAAGCGACCAGCGCGGCCTTTGCGGCCGCAATCAGCATTGCGACCGGGGAGTTTAGCGCGCCCAGATCGATCTCGGCCACGCCCGTAGTCAGCCCGGTCAGGAGCAGCAGCGCTAGGAAGACACTTACGTAGAACCGCACGGAACGGACTTCAGTAGTCATTGGTGCGCTCCTACGAGATAGAGGAGAGGAAAGAGAAACAGCCAGACGATATCGACGAAGTGCCAATAAAGGCCCACGATCTCCACCGGGCCGTGGTCAATCGCGCTGAAGCGGCCGCGGTGAGCCAGAAAGGCAATCACGCTCAGAACGCCCACGCCGATGATCATGTGCGCCGCATGCAGAAGGGTGAGGAAGAAATAGAAGACGACGAAGAGAGCAACCTGATGTTGATCGGGCGCCTGATAACCGGAGAAATTGAATCCTGGAATCAGGTGGTGGATCCAGTGGCCGTAGTATTCATAGGCCTTCAGAGAAAGAAATGCCAGGCCAAGGGCGATGGTGATGAGAAGGAAGCCGACGATGGCGCTACTCCGGCCCAACTGCGCCGCCCGTACGGCCAGCGCCATCGTGAGGCTGCTCGCGAGCAGCACTACCGTCATCGCAACGCCGAGCCACAGGGAGTTCAGTTCGCTGCCATGCACCCATGCCTGCGGATAAAGAAGGCGGTACATCGTGTAGCCGCAGAGGATTCCACCGAAGAAAAGGATCTCCGTCGTCAGGAACCCCCACATGCCGAGTTCACTCGCCTCATGCTGTTGGGCGAAGGTGCGGAAATGGGAAGCGGGAATGGCGCGGCTAGACAAGTGTTTCCTCCTGCACGGGAAAGCGATACGTCTCTTCGGTAACGACCGGCGTTTCCTCAAAGTTCTCCGTTGGCGGAGGCGATGCCGTTTTCCATTCGAGGCCGGTGGCGCCCCATGGGTTCGCGGGCGCGATCGGTCCTCGGAAGAAGGACCATGCAAGGTAGAACAGAGGGAGCACGTAGCCGACGGCCAGAATGGAGGCGCCTGCGGTAGACATCACGTTCAAAGCTTGGAAGCCTTCCGCATAGGTGTGGTACCTGCGGGGCATCCCAAGATAGCCCAGAATGAACTGCGGGAAGAAGGTAAGGTTAAATCCGATAAAAATTAGAAACGCCGACACCTGGCCAAACCGCTCGGGGTACATCCGTCCGCTGATTTTCGGCCACCAGAAATGCATCCCGCCCAGATAGGCTACCACCATCCCACCCACCATAATGTAGTGGAAATGCGCCACCACAAAATACGTATCCGTTACGTGAACGTCAATGCCCAACGCAGCCAGAAATAGCCCGGTAAGGCCACCGATCGTAAATAAGCCAATAAAGAACAGCGCATACAGCATCGGTGTTTCGAAAGATATGGAACCGCCATACAGTGTCGCCATCCAGTTGAAGATCTTAATTGCGGATGGGATGGCGATCAGATAGCTAAGGAATGAGAAAGCAAGCGCAATATAGACACTCTGTCCGGCGACAAAGAGGTGATGCCCCCACACGAGGAAGCTGAAAACGGCAATGGCCACACTCGCCATGGCAACATACTTGTAGCCGAAGACGTTTCTGCGGGAGAAAGTGGAGATCAACTCGCTCTCCACGCCCAGGCCGGGAAGAATCATGATGTAGACGGCCGGGTGCGAATAGAACCAGAACAGGTGTTGGAATAACAGCGGATCTCCACCCAGAGCGGGGTCGAAGATGCCAATGCCGAACGCCTTCTCCAACCCGATCAGGACCAGCGTGATCGCGAGCACCGGCGTTGCCAGAACGAGGATGAGGCTCGTGGAGTAAGTCGACCAGAGAAAGAGCGGAAGACGGAACCAGGTTAGCCCCGGCGCGCGCATGGTGTGAATGGTGATGATGAAGTTGAGCCCTGTGATGATCGAAGAGAACCCGGCAATAAATATGCCCAAGGCCATCCAGATGACGTGAGAGTTCGAGTACGTTGTGCTGTAAGGAGTATAAAACGTCCACCCGGTATCCACGCCACCGATCACAATCGATGAGAATGCTACAATACCACCGATGATGAATAGATACCAGCTCAAGAGGTTGAGCCTGGGGAATGCCAGATCTTTGGCTCCGATCATGAGGGGAACAAGAAAGTTTCCCAGAACCGTCGGAATGGACGGAATCAGAAAGAACCACACCATGATGACGCCGTGCATGGTGAAGAACTTGTTATAGGTATCCGATTGTAGGAGGTCCGGCTGGGGCGTCAACAGTTCCAGACGGATCATCATGGCGAAGAACCCGCCGAGGAAGAAGAAGCCCGTAATACTGATCAGATAGAGCAGTGCAATCCGTTTGTGATCCGTGGTGAGAAACCAGGATCGCCATCCGTACCCGTTGTTCAAGTAGCTTGGCGGCGATGGGGCGCCGGCGATCCATTCGGGGTTCGTCACTGCTGGTTCCTTTCGGGCGTGGCGCCGTCTTTGGGATTCTGCACACTACCGGATTCCCCTTCCGGGAGGGACCCTGGGGGGAGGTTCTTCAGAGAGCGAATATAAGCAATCAACTGAAGGATCTCTTCCTCCGTGGCCGTTCCCGCGAAAGTGGGCATGATGGGCTCATACCCGCGCACGATCTGGGCGGCGGGATCGATAATCGACTTGCGGATGTAGGCCTCGTCGGCAAGGACGACACTGCCGTCGGAGAGCGGCACGCGGCGCCGGTAGAGCCCCTGAAGGGGCGGTCCGTCGCGCGCGTGGCAGGTGGCGCAGGCCAGACGATGGAAGACCTTCTGGCCCGCATCCGGCATAGTCTCTCCAGTAGCCCCTCCGCTCAGCCAACGCTGATACTCCGCCGGCTCCATCGCGTAGACCCAGCCATGCATGCGGGAATGGTTGGTCCCGCAATACTCAGCGCAGAGCAGAGGAAAGCGGCCAACGGTGGACGCCTGAAACCAAAGCTGGGTGTAGCGCCCAGGCAGGACGTCCTGCTTGATCCGGAAGGCCGGGATAAAGAAGCTATGAATCACATCCTCAGAGGTCATCACCAGCTTGACGGGCTGACCCGCGGGCACATGCAGTTCGTTGATCTCCCGGTTCCCTTGAGGGTGTTGCAGTTTCCACATCCACTGCTTGCCCACGACATAGATTTCCGTGCTGTTCGCCGGGGGTACGGCCTCGTCGAAGTAGATCTTCGCACCCCAGACAAAGGCCCCCATAAGAATCAGGAGCGGAATACCGGACCATGCAATTTCGATGTACGGAGACTCCTTCACCCGCCGGGCGACGAGGTTCCCTTCCCTCCTGCGAAATCGAATGATGAGATAGAGAATGACCAGGAAGATCGCGGCGACAATGACAGCGGAACCGATGACGAACACGAGGTATAGGTGATCTACCGTTTGCGCATTCGCCGATGCGGCTTGCGGGAATAGATCCAATCCGCTCGTCATGCGATCTCCCTCGGCGTGGCCAACTTCGCTACGGCCTTCGTCGTCATCGGTTGTCTCCAAACTCATCCGCAGCTCTCTGGCTTACGGGCGGGGGAAGCGACGGCTTCGACTTCACCGGTGGAATCTGCGGCGAATCCGGAACTCGCATGGTGGGCGGCATTCCCCGGTCAACGAGAATCCGCATCGCATCTTCGATCGGGATGTGAATGATGCCGTTCTTGCGATCCACCCATCCATAGCTATTCAAGAAACTTTCGCTGCGCGATCGGAGCCGCTGGAGGTCCGCGTCCGGTTCAGTCTGTAGCAGGGGCATTTCGCTTCGCGCTTCCGGGAGGGATGGCAGGAGTGTATCGACACGTGGCGTGAGGACAAAGAATACCCAAAGTAAGCCCGCGCAGATCGCTCCCGTGAAAACAAGCAAACCGATGAGCCCGGCAACGAACCAACGGATCGCGCGAGCGCTGAAGTCCGTTTCTTCGAAGCGGACACTTTCATTCTGAAGGAGGGGAGCCGTTTCACTCATACGTGATATCTCCCACCCGAGTCTGCCGCATGCGCTCCCTCACACCGGGGAGGCGAGGGTCCATAGCGGGAAGCAGCGGAAGCCTTTCCATCTCGCCCAGAAAGAAGGCCACCCAGATGCAGCCAACCCCGGCCGGCAGGAGCAGGTCGAGCACCTGAAAGGAGTACCCATCGGGATAGAACGCCGGCTCCACGAGCCAGATGGCTGCCAGGAGGCGGGTCGCCAGCACAAACGCGGCAAGCTTGGCGAGCGAACGCAGGCTGCGCTTCGACTTCCGGCCGAGGAGCGCGGCAAAGGGAATGGCAAAGGCGAGAAGCGCCAGCAGCATGGTCACGGCTTCCCAACTGCCTTGCAAGCGGCTCACGTACCAGGGAATCTCCTCGGAGAGATTGCCGGACCAGATAATCAGCAATTGGCTGAACTGCATGTAGACCCAAAGGAACAAGAACGTGAACAGCATGTTGCCTAGATCAAGCACGTACTTGGGCACTGCCAGTTCGGCTAATGGTTCGCGATCCGCAACGAAGTAAAGCACGACAATCGCAAACGCCAGAGCGGTAACCACGAATCCCACGATCACCATTGCGCTGAAGACCGTGGAATACCAGGCAGGCTGCAACGACATCGCCCAATCAATAAGCGCGAAGCTGAGCAGCACGACGAAGAGCAGGAGGCCGGGACCGCCGAGGTTCTGCAAACGGCGCAGCACGGTGGGGTCAGCATCCTGGTCCTGGCGGCGGGATGCGCGGTTCAAGGCGACGGCGAGCAGGATGAAGATCGCGAAGAAGACTATCGCACGGATCGAATAAGCGGTGGGGTTGAGATAGAGCTGTTTCTCTTGCAGGAGCGGATTCGACCTCACGGCGGTGGGATCGGCCCAAGGATACAACGAGGGAATCCCCAGAATCACCGGGATGAAGAGGACTACAACAACGCCCCAGGTTCGGGTAGCGGCTTCGAGGATTCGCCGGATCAGATAACCCCAGCCGCCCCCCGACAGATGATGCATGCACAAGACGATGAGCGATCCGAACGCCACGCCTCCCCACAGCAGAAATGCCACCAGATACGCCCGGAAGAAACCGGTTGTAAAGAAGAAGCCCAAGAGCATGCCCACCGCCATGAGCAACCCGCCAACACCGAGAAATCGTCTCGCCAGCGGCGAACGAAAGCTCTGGAGAAGATGCATCACCGGGGTACCTCCTGGACGAGCAGATCCCGCTCCGATTCAGGAACGGCGCCAAGGGTCTCATTTCGGCTTAACTGAAGCGCGCGCAGATACGCGATGATTTCCCATCGCCGTTCAACGGGGATTCGCGAGCCATAGGGAAACATCGCGTCGCGCCCATTCGTGATGACCTCAAAGAAATAGCCCGTGGGGTAGCGGAGAAAACGCGGCTCATGGAATGAGACGGGGCCGCGCAACCCGCGCTGCACCACGATGCCGTTTCCGTCTCCGGTGTAGCCATGGCAGGGGGAACAGAAAATGTTGTAGTTCTTTCGGCCGCTGTGCATGCGTGCCGCCGTGATGGGAAACGGATAGCCATCCGCCCATCCACCCTCCATCTTTCCGGAATCGAATCCTGAGACAGGCAATGGCGATTCCCGGTCCACCGTGCCGTCAACCTGCGGGCGAGCGGAACCACCATCCGCGAAGAAGTCGCTACTCGCGTAGGGGGGGTACTTCGGCTGCACATTCATTTTCTGCACGCAGCCGCAAAGCGGCCCCAGGAGCGCAGCCAGCGCCAGCGAGTGGAGCGCGAATTGGAGACGGCTACGGCGCAATGAGGTTAATCTCCAGGGGATTGAGCGATTCCAGGAAGGGTAACGTTTCATCCATCCGGAATTGCTTGTCTCTGCTTTCGATCGCGAGAAAGAACCCGTTCGTGGTAGCGCTACGGAACTGGGGAACATTGAACACGGGATGGTAGGGAGCGGGCAGCCCATTCAGCATGAGCATTCCGATCACCGCGCCAAACGCCGCACACAAAATGGTGAGTTCAAACGTGACCGGAATGAATGCCGGCCAACTGAAGAGAGGACGCCCGCCGACATCCAGCGGGTATGCCGCGGCGGAGATCCACCACTGCAGAAGAAAACCCGAAGCACCACCACTCAGCCCGGAGATCAGCACAATGCGGGGCATCCGCGGACGGCGCAGACGCACGACCTCCGACAAGCCTTCGAGCGGAGATGGGCTGAACGCATCGAAACACACATAGCCGCGCGCATCGACGGCCCTCGCCGCCCGGATGAGCGATTCCGGCGAATCGAATTCCGCGAGCAGGCCCCAGATACGCAGATCGCTCATTTCCGCTCCTTTCGCGGAGACGGCACGAGTTCCCGCAACTCCGCCATGGACAACATCGGAACGCCCCGGATGAAAAGGAAAAGCAGCGCGAGGAATAGCCCGAAGGTCCCGAGCAAGGTCGACCAATCCCAGAAAGTGCCAGAATACATTCCCCATGCGCCGGGCATGAAGTCGCGGTGCAAGCTGACGACGACAATCATGTATCGCTCCACCCACATGCCCACGTTAATCGCGAGCGAAGCCGCGAACAGCACGGGGATGTTCACGCGCATCCGCTTCGACCAGAAGATCTGCGGGGTCGTCACATTGCACAGGATCACAATCGCCCAGACCCACCAATACGGACCAAAGATGCGGTTCAGCACCATGAAGCGCTCGAAGACGTTCCCGCTGTACCAGGCGATGAAGGTCTCCATGAGGTAGCCGTAGCCGACGATCAACCCTGTCACAAGAAGGATTTTCGCCATGTTGTCCAGGTGTCGGATCGTGATGAAATCCTCCAGATGGTAGAAATGGCGGATGGGAAGAATCAAGGTCACGACCATCGCGAAGCCGGAGAAGATCGCGCCGGCGACAAAGTACGGCGGGAAAATGGTGCTGTGCCAGCCCGGCACAATGCCAACGCTGAAATCCAGGCTCACGATACTGTGGACGGAAACCACGAGCGGTGTTGCAAGCCCGGCAAGCAGCAGATACGCCATTTGGTACTGCTTCCAGTGGTGCGCGGAACCGCGCCAACCTAGGGCAAGAACACCCCAAAGCAATTGCTTCCCCCGCGTCCGCGCGAGATCGCGCATCGTGGCAAAGTCCGGAATCAGGCCGACATACCAGAACAGGAGAGAGACCGTTCCGTATGTCGATACCGCGAATACATCCCACATCAGGGGGCTGCGGAATTGCGGCCAGATTTGCATCTCGGATGGGTACGGAAACAGCCAGTAGAAGAACCACGGGCGTCCCAGATGGAGGATGGGGAACACCCCCGCGCAGGCCACGGCGAAGAGCGTCATCGCTTCCGTGAACCGGTTGATGGAGATCCGCCACTCCTGGTGAAGCAAGAGCAGAATCGCGGAGATCAAGGTGCCCGCGTGGCCGATTCCAATCCACCAGACGAAGTTAACGATCGCGAAGCCCCATGCCACCGGGACATTCACGCCCCAGACGCCGATGCCTCTCGCGAACAGATAGGTGACCGCACCCAGGAAGAGCATCACAAAGAGGAATGCGATGCTGAAGCCCACCAGCCAGAGTTTCGGCGTGGGCGCGCTGACGATGCCGGCGATCCTGCGGTTCACATCGTCATAGCGGACCTCCGCGCCAATCACGGGGGGCCGCTCGAGCGGGTCGATCTCACGTAGGGCCGGCATTAGGCGGCGCCCTCCTTTGCGTCTTCCGAATCCGCGGGTTCCCTGGCCGGATTGCGAATATCCGCGAGATAGGAAGTGCGAGGCCGCGCGTTGAGCTCTTCGAGCAACGTGTAGTTCCTCGTGTCTGCCTTGGCGCGGGAGACTCTGCTGCCGGGATCGGCGATATTGCCAAACATGATCGCCTGCGTGGGGCAGACCTGCTGGCACGCGGTCACGATCTGCCCATCCGATAGCGGCTGATCGCTCACCTTTGCGCGAATCTTCGCTGCCTCAATCCGCTGCACACAATAAGTGCATTTTTCCATCACGCCGCGACTCCGAACGCTAACGTTGGGATTCCGCATTCCCTTCAGGCTGCCGGTTTCGTAGTCGGCGTATTGAAAGAAATTGAAGCGGCGCACCTTGTAGGGACAGTTGTTGGAGCAATACCTGGTGCCTACGCAGCGGTTATAGACCATCTGGTTGAGGCCCTCTTCACTGTGGGCCGTGGCCCCCACGGGACACACCACTTCGCACGGCGCGTTCTCGCATTGCATACAGGGCACAGGCTGATGATGGATGCCGGGTGCGGCTGGATCTCCCTCAAAATAGGTATCCAGCCGGATCCAGTGCATGATGCGCCCCCGGCGGACTTCTTCCGCGCCCACGACGGAGATATTGTTCTCCGCCTGGCACGCAATGGTGCATGCACCGCATCCGATGCACGCGCTGAGATCAATCGACATGCCCCATTGCGGAGCGTCGCGCAACGGCCGCTCCGGGTATAGGCTGAAGCGCTCCGGCTGCAACTCTGTTTTCGAGGTTCGTTCCTTGGAAAGAACTTCCTCCAGCGTCCATGACCGGATCAGATCGCGGTTCTCCATGTTCTGATGCTGCTGCCGGATGGCGAGAGGAATCTGAAATCCCAGTTTTCGGACGGTGGCGCCAGTGGCGTTCCATTCCGCTCCCGGGACTCGCAACGGATTCACATCGACTCCCACTCGTTCTCCGCCCGCCTTCACTCTTCCATTCCCGATGTGAAGAACGATGCTGTTCTCCGTATGTCCTGGAACGATGCAGGCGGGGATCTGAATGGAACGTCCGCCAAGCGTAATTTCCACCGCATCGCTCTGCACGAGGCCAAGCCGCTGCGCGGTCCCTTCGCACATGAGCGCGGCGTTCCCCCAAGTGAGGGAGGTGATGGGATTCGGCAGTTCCTGCAGCCAGCCGTTGTTCGTGTAGCGGCCGTCAAACAGCGTGGGATCCGGGCGGAACACGAGTTCGAGCGTGTTGTCCGTTTGGATGGGCGGAGGCGTCGGGATCTCCTCGTCTGCGCCTCCGGCCGCAGACGGCTGTGCGGGAGCACTCGCCGCTCGCTCCGCACCCTGAATCCCCTTGCGAATCACCCCATCGCGAAGCGCCCGGCGCCAGAAGGTCTCGAAATCCACCGTGCCTTCGAGGCGCCCGGCGGCGGCTTCCCGCTGCCAATGCGTCCTGACGATTTCCCCATCCGTTGTCAACGGAGACCCAAGCAGAGTGGCCAGGATCTCGAGGGCAGGCTTTTGTCCTTTGAGCGGTCGAATCGTGGGTTGAACGATGCTGCACGTGCCATCGAACGCACAGAGATCCCCCCAGCTTTCGAGGAAGTGCGCCATCGGAAGATTCCAATGGCAGAGGCGCGACGTCTCCGTCTCGTAGAGGCCTGCGTGAAGGCGAAGCGGCGGCTTCGCCATCGCGCGAATGAAGCGCGCGGCCTCCGGCGCGGAATAGGCGGGATTCGTCTCCAGAATCAATAGGGTCTCTACTCTGCCTGCCTCCATATCGTCGATCAGGCCGCGGAGGGTTCCTTCCCGGTTCGAAAACGCCGTGGCATTCGGATCGATCCATCGAACCGCGTTCGCGCCATTCCCTAGAAACTGGTTCATCTTCTCCGCAAGACGGTGGACGGAAGCGGGCTGAAACTCGCCGGGGATGACGAGAGAGCGGCCTCGGCTCCGCTTCAGGTCCGCGGCGGCTCTTCGCACCCAACTACGCGCGGCCGCATCGAGGCGGCGAATCGCATCCGAGCCCGAGGTGTCAGAACTCAGTTCCGCGAGGAGCGCCCCGGCGATAATGGGAATGAGATCGCAGCGCGCGGCCAGGCGATGATCCGCGCAGCTCCCCGTCACCGTCGGAATCGGCTCCGCCGCATAGAGGCGGTTCATGGAGCCCTCCGCAGACGGACGGCGGCGGCCGGCGAACTCCCGGGCATAGGCGAGGCTACCGGGCATGCCGTGCAGGAAGTCGGAATCCAGAGCGACGATCACATCCGCAGCGGATATCCGGTATACAGGACGGGCATCCTGCGCATGTGCGGCTGCCCCGGCATCTGTTTCCGCATCTCGCCATGTGGCCTCATGCCAATGCCAGCGCGCTTCCGGAAACTGGTGAAGCAGTTCACCGATGGTTGCGAGCGTTGAGGGTGACCGGATGGCTCCAGTAAGGAGGCGAAATCCCCGGCCACCATCGGACTGCATCCTGCTGCGGATTCGCCCCGCTTCCTCCTCAAACGCAGCCCATGTCGCCGAATCCTTCCCTCGACGAACGGTTGCGGCGCGATATGGATCCCACAGAGTTAGGATCTCCGCTTGCGCGTAGATGTCCGTGGCGCCGAGACTCGCGGGATGGTTCGGGTTGCCCTCCAGTTTGGTAGGGCGGCCCAGGTGCGTTTCAGCCAGCAGCCCGATGACGCGGTCCCCCAGTTGCATGGCCGTTGCGTAATGGCGAGGCTTCCCCGGAATGAGGTACTCCGGCTGCTGGACATAGGGGACAATCTCCCGTTCCGGTAACGATGTGCATGCACTCAATCCGGCGAGCGCGGCGCTCGCGGCCAGGCAGGAGAGCACGGTACGGCGGTCAATCTGCGTAGGGGGCAGGCTGTCAATGGGAATCGTGAATTCGGGAGCTTGCCGTTCCGCGAATGCTTCGCCATTCCGGTACTCGGATAGAGTGCGCCAGTATCTGGGTGGTTGCCGGACGTCCGCCTTCCGAATATGAACCAACTCCGGATTCCCCACCTGGTGGCCCTCCTAACGATGGCATGTGTAGCAATCGGTTTGCGGCTTAACTCCGTAGGCCGCTACCAGCTTTGGACCCAGGACCTCCTGGCTCGGGTTGGGAACATACCCCATGCTGTAGACCTCTTCCCTCGGACGGATAAACTTCGCGGGGTCGCGGTGGCAATCGAGACACCAACCCATTTGCAGGCTGTGCGCTTTTCTCATCAACGGCATCTTGTCGACCCGGCCGTGGCAGCTCTCGCACCCTATCCCGCTCTTGATATGAATGCTGTGGTTGAAGAAGACGTAATCCGGCAGATCATTCACGCGGGTCCAGCGAAGGCGATTGCCGGTTCTCAGGCTCTCGCGTAGCGGAGCGAGGTAAGCGGCGTTGGTCCATATCTGCGAGTGGCAGCTCATGCACGTCTCCGTATTCGGAACACCCGCGTAGCTCGAAACTTCCACCGTCGTGTGGCAATACTGGCACTCGATGCCTAACCCGCTCACATGATGTGCATGGCTGAAAGGGATCGGCTGCTGTTGCACCATCGTGCTGTGCGTGAAGTAGTCGGAACGAAAATAGGCGTAGGCCAACGTGGATAGAACGGCAATTCCGCAAAGCGCGCCCACGATCAGGAAGCGCGAGAGCGCGTTCGTCGCGGGATGGAAAAGCTGGCTCACCGTTGCGTCTCAAGCGATGCTTCGGATCGTTCGAGCCGGAGGCGAACGGAAGCGTTTCGCCCTGTGCTACTTTTTTGGAATTTTTTCTTCCGGTGCGTCTGGGGCCAAAGGCGGAACGGAGGCCGTCAGATCCACCGTGGCATGACGATCTGGCGGAGGGAGGCACTGCGAAAATGGGAGTGCCGCTAGAGCGGCGGCATTCCCGTAACGCAGACAACTCGCCGGTAAGAGGGACCCTCTCCGTTAAGGATGTGGGCCTATGTTAGCGTGGCGAGATAGCGAAGGCTCTGGCGGATTTGTGGTACGGGATCGACGGCCTCTTCTTCGAGGAACAGGTGCCGCACGTGCTGGCGCTTGGCTTCCGCGAGGGCGGCTTTCACATTCACGAGCCCGGTCCCGAGTGGAACGCTGTCATTCTCTTCCACGTCGGCGGGAGAGCCCCCGAGTGGGGTGCCCTTGCGGATATCCTTCACATGCATCAGCGGGAAGCGCTTCGGATAGCGCCGAAGGAAATCGACGGGATCCTGATAGCCGTAAACAATCCAGAAGATATCCATCTCAAAGTTGGCATACCGGGGATCGCAAAGTTTGGCGAGCGTGTCGAATTGGGTGCCATCCGGGGATGGATCGAACTCCGTGCCGTGTGTGTGATAGCAGAGCCGCAAACCGGAAGCAGCCAACCGCTCGCCCCAGCGGTTCAGGTTTTCCGCCGCCACCACGCAATCCTTCGCGGTAAGGTGCTTGGCGCTGTGCGGGATGGTGGAGCAAACGACGTACTCCGCCCCGAGCGTCTTCGCATGACTGGTTACGGAATCCAGGTTGTTCCCAAGGTCTTTCCATGATGCGCCGATAGAACTCGCGCTCAACCCTTCCGCTTGCAACAACCGCTGGAACTCGGCGGGAGTACGGCCATAGAGATCCCCCGCCTCCACATCGCGAAAGCCCAGCTCGCGAATGAGCGCGAGGGTCGCGGGCAGATCCTTGCGCGCGAGAGTTCTGACGCTGTAGATGTTGATTCCGATGGGTTGGCCAAAGGCGGATTGGCCCGCCGACGGCAGCGCGGCCCCGGCTGCGCCGATCGCGGCAAAGAGTTGGCGTCGCGAAATCATGCTTCGAGTTTCCATGGGGCGCGATACTCCCTGTGCAAAAGATAACGGGCAGATTCCTGCTCTACGGTGTGGCGCGCATCGTCCCAATCGAGCCGCATCTTAGCCCGCAGCGAGAGGTTGCCCAGGATGCAGGTGATCGAGGAGCGCACGCATGTTTCGATATCGCTGTTCGGCCGTTTGCGCGTGCGGACGCAATCGACGAAATTGGCCCAGTGGAGCGGGTGCGGGTCTTCCACGCGCTTCATCTCGAACGCAGCCAGATCAGAGCCCTTCTCTGGTGTAAGCCGGGTGACAGCGCGGTCTACATACAGGGTGCCGCGGGGGCCATGGAACGTGATTCCCATCAACCGCGACGTTCCCAGTTCGGTATTGTTTGAGCGATGCTCCCACGAACCAAGAAAGCCGGGATACTCATAGGACGCCTGCATGGTGTCCGGGGTCTCGCTATCGTCGGTCAACCAATACTTGCCGCCGAGCGCCACTACGCCATGCGGCATCGGGTCTCCGAACGCCATCTGCACGATGTCGAGCATGTGGATGCCTGAATCCGTGATCTGACCGCCCGCGTAATCCCAGAACCAGCGGAAGTAGGAGTACTTCTGCGGATAAACACCGAAGCGGTTGGGGTTGAAGGCATGTTCGGGGGCAGGCCCCTGCCAGAGGTCCCAATCCAACCCGCCGGGAGGCGCCTGGTCCGGCGGATTGCCGATACCCGTTTGCGGCTGATTCGAATAGATCCATGCGCGAACGAACGAAATTTTGCCGAGCTCACCACTCTTGACGATGTCGCAGGCCTTCTGGAAGTGCTGTCCCGAGCGCTGCCAGGTGCCGGCCTGCACCACGCGGTTGTACTTCCGCGCCGCTTCCACCATCACCGCGCCTTCGCTCACGGCGACACAGGCCGGCTTCTCCACGTAGACGTCCTTGCCCGCTTTGCAGGCTTCCACTGTGATGTAAGGATGCCAGTGATCGGGAGTGGAAATGCAGACCGCATCGATCGACTTGTCAGCCAGAACCTCGCGGAAATCGCGCACGGTCTTGGGCTGCTGCCCCAGCCGTCTGGCGAGAGCTTCCGCCCGTTCAAGATTGGGCTGAAAGACGTCGCAGACCGCCCCAACGGCAACGCCCGGTTGAGCCGCTGCCGCCTTGAGGTTCTCCGAACCCATCACGCCCACGCCGACAAAAGCCACAGAGATTTTGTCGTTTGCCGAAACTGGGGCGGATGCGCCCGATTGGGCTGCCCATGCACTTGTTGAAGCCGCGGCGGTAGCCGATGCCAAAAAGGTTCGCCGCCCTAAATCCATGTGTTTCACGTTGTCTCCGTTGAAGGGAATCGCCATCGGAAGGAGGCTGCCGGCGCGTCCGCGAATCTCTGGATGGATCATGCGGGGGACCGGATTGGTTCCAAGTATATGAGAGTCGGATCTTTGGCGTCAAGCCGTTTCTTGTGGATTGCAAGTAAGAATTTCACGGAAGCACAGGTACCAGGCAAGGGCGGCGGAATCGGAAGGAATGATGATTCCGCCCCCAAAAAACGAGATCGCGGGCGCCACCTCCGTGAGGAGTGACGCCCGCGATTTCCGGTCTTGAAGGCGACGGCGGATTACCATCGCCTTCCTGTTTCCTGTTTCCCTACCAGCTAATGCGTCCGCGTAGCTGAATGGTTCGCGGAGCGTTGCTCTGCTGGCTCAGGTCCTGCAAGCCGGTGGTCGCGTTCGGATTGACGTCCATCGGGCTATTGAATGCGTTAAAGAAGTCCGCTGCGAATTGCAGGCTCGCCTTCTCGGTGAGCGCGAACGACTTCGAGAGCGTGAGGTCTGCATTCCAGGCCCCAGGCCCCTTGAAGAAGTTGCGCGCATTCCAGTTGACATTGTCGGCAATGGTCGTGAGCCGCACGGTGCCATCCTTCAAGCGGATGGGAATCCGGTTGTCCATACCAGGGCCAACCTGGGTAAGAACGCGCTTTGAGCGATCCACCGGGATCAGCCCCTGCAGCGTGCTCTGGTCAACACCGGTCGCCTTCGTTACGTCGAAGTCGCCCTTGAACCACAGGCGCTGTTGACGCCCTCCGAAGTTGAGCAGCAGACGGTCGTCCGCGCTCAAGGTAGGATCGCCAAACAGATAGCGGGAAGCATCCACGCTAAGCCAGTTACCACTTCTCCAATCACCGATACCGGTGAGTTGCCAGCCACCCACAATGGAGTTCACCAAGCCGGATGCGTTGCCGAACAGCTTGCGGCCTTTCCCGAAGGGCAGGTCCAGAACGCCATTCCAGCGCACGCGATGCGCGGGGATGGACCCGCTGTTGTAATACACGAGCTTGAGCAGATCGTCGTAGCTCATCTGGGGAGCGCCAAGCACCTGGATCGCCTCCGGCACCTGTGCGATTCCGGTGCCGGTCGAGTTGATGGCGCCGTTTCCACTGCTGAACCCATCCGAATCGCTCGTCGTGAGCGAACGCGTGAAGGTATAGAAGAACTGGCTGAGGAAGCCGCTCGAATAGCGCTTCTCATATTCCGCCTGCAGCGAATGGGTGTTCGAATAACCCGTCCGGTTCACGGCAAACAGGTTCCAATCCTTGTTTACGCGCATCAGATCGCGATTGCCCGGGGGGTTCACCCCGGTGCGCGTCACGTAATTGAATTCGCTTTCGCGCTGGTTGATGGAGTAAC
>JADLCF010000262.1 GCA_020847315.1 Bryobacterales bacterium
CACCGGCTGCCGCGCGCCACACCGCGTGCAGTATGCGTCGGCATCACGCACCTGGTTTCCGCAATGGCTGCAAAACGGCATCGGCTTCCCCCTCCACAACAGAATACGTAATCCCCGCGGGAGAAGTTCAATGCGCGGGACCGGCCCCGGTTGCGGAAGTGCTCCAACGGCACGCGGGCGCCCAAAGAAAACAGGCCCCTGGCGGCAGTTTGCTACGATACGGCCATGGCATTCGCACGGCTTGCTCTCGCGGTATCGATCTTCCTGAGTCTGGTAAGCGGCGTTTTCGCACAGGATCTCAAGATCTATTTCATCGATGTCGATGGCGGGCAGGCGACGCTCTTCGTTTCCGATTCGGGCGAGACCTTGCTGGTGGATGCCGGCTGGGCCGGCCACGAGAATCGCGATGCCTTGAAGATCGCGGCCGCCGTCAAAGACGCGGGAGCCTCTCGAATCGACTGGATGCTGACCACGCACTTTCACGCCGACCACGTTGGCGGCGTGGCGCAACTCGCCGGAATCCTCCCCATTCGCACGTTTCTCGATCATGGCGAGAATACCGAAACATCTCCAAATAGCGTCAGGACCTACGAGGGATATCTCGCCGTTCGCGAGAAGGGCGCGCACAAGGTGCTGAAAGCCGGAGATCGTTTCGCCTTTGGGAGCGGCACGGTGCATGTCGTCTCATCCAGAAAGGGGCTGATCGCAAGACCGCTGAAAGCTCCCGGCGCCGGACGGAAGACCCCGGGTTGCGCCGAAGCCGTGGAGAAGAAGGGCGATGGCAGCGAGAACGAGATGTCCATTGGGTTCGTTCTCGATTTCGGACGCTTTCGCGCGATGGATTTGGGAGATCTCCTCTGGAATGAAGAGGGGGCGCTCGTTTGCCCCGAGAACAAGATCGGAGACATCGATCTCTATCTCACGACCCATCACGGATCGAAGCCTTCCGGGAATCCCGTGATGGTGAATGCGATCCGCCCGCGCGTCGCTATCACGAACGGCGGCGCGAAGAAAGGCGGCGACCCGGGCCACTGGAACGCCGTCAAAGCCGTGCCCACCATCGAGGATCGCTGGCAACTCCAGAAAAGTGTGCTGGAGGGTGGCGTTCACAACGTCGCGGACGAAAAGATCGCCAGTCTCGTCCCGCAAGTGGAGCCTTCCTGGATCAAAGTGGTGGCGCGCAAGGACGGATCGTTTACCGTCACCAATAGCCGCAACGGTTTTTCTGCCTCGTACGGGCAGCGCCGTTAGAATAGTCAAGAGCCCTGCGATTCCGGCCGCGAACCCTGCATGACCATACCTGGCGTTCCGTATTTCCTCTTCCTGGGGCTGGTGTTCTTCGCCTATTGGCCTCTCTCCCGCTGGAAGGCGTTATCGCTTGGCGTGGTGCTTTTCGCCAACTATCTGTTCTATTCCCGCTATGACCTTGCTTATCTTTTTCTGATCCCGGCCGCCTCCACGGTGGATTTTCTCCTGGGCCTTGGCCTGGAGCGCGCGAAGACGCCGTGGCTTCGCCGCGCAATGGTGACGCTGAGCATCGGGATGAATATCGGCCTGCTCGCCAGCGTCCGCTATACAGGCCAAGCCATTAACGCGCTGCAACCGGTGACCGAATCCGTATTCCCGGGCTGGACCGTTGTACTGCCTTTGGGGCTCTCGTTCTATGCGTTCCAGGCGCTGACCTATACGCTCGACATCTACCGCCGGGATGCGCGCGCCACCACCAGTTACCTTGCCTACCTCGCCTCCGTTTCCTTTTTCCCCACAATCCTGGCAGGCCCCATCACCCGGGTAAGTTCGCTCATCACCCAGTTCTCCCGCCAGAACGCCGCCCTGGCGGAGAGCAAGGCCGGCAAGGCTTTCTTTTTGATTGGTCTAGGTGTCGCCAAGAAGATGCTGATCGCGGACTATCTTGGCGAGAATCTCGTCAACCGCATCTTCGATTTCCCGACCCTCTACAGCGCCTTCGAGGTAGCGTTAGGGATTGTTGGCTACGCATTCCAGCTCTATTACGACTTCTCCGGCTACACGGACATCGCGATTGGTTCCGCACTGCTCCTGGGCATCCAACTCCCAGCCAATTTCAAGAAGCCGTATTCCGCAACGGATATCGCTGATTTCTGGAGAAGGTGGCATATCAGCTTTTCCAACTGGCTCCGCGACTACCTATACTTTTCCCTGCCCGGCCTCCGCTCGAAGTGGAAAGGCTTCGGCTACCTCAACCTGGTGATTACGATGACGCTGGGCGGCATCTGGCACGGCCCGAACTGGAACTTTGCCATTTGGGGCCTATTGCACGGCATCGCGCTTGCCGTCGCCCGCGCATGGCAAGTGTGGCGGGGAGACCGCGCGCCGGCGGCATCCGCTTCCTGGCAGCGTCTGCTTCCAGGCAGGGTGCTCACGTTCGTCTTCGTCTGCTTCGCTTGGGTGTTCTTCCGGGCGGAGACCTTGGATGGCGCCCTGGCCGTCTTGGTGCATCTGGGGACCCTCACCTTCGGCATCGCGAATGTCAATGCCGGGTTGTGGGTAACGCTGCTGGTTGCGGTAGCGGGGCATTTTGTGCCAGACCAATGGTATGGGGAAGCGCTCAAAAACTGGGAAACCCTCCCGGCCGTCGTCCAGGCGGCCGCCCTCGCCGCCCTTGTCTTCACCGTCCAATACGTCGCCTCTACCGGTTCCGCCCCCTTCATTTACCAGAAGTTTTGAATCCCCCGCCAACGGGCTGTTGCGGCGAATTTTGGCCAATCTTCCCGAAGCTCGCGACTCCCTTGGAAGCGTCGTCAGTGCGTCCGCGAAGAGTCTCGCGAGTCTTCGAACGCTCAC
Organism: Bryobacterales bacterium; assembly: GCA_020847315.1. Lineage (GTDB taxonomy): Bacteria > Acidobacteriota > Terriglobia > Bryobacterales > Bryobacteraceae > JACTMJ01. Next base: position 2,824 of record JADLCF010000262.1, read on the forward strand.
TCTGCCGCGGATTGCAGGGATTCCCGGCGCGGCAGCCACGGTTCTGTTGACGACGCTCCTCTTCACGCAACTGCCGCCGCTAGCCGGCAAGCCCAACGCGCATGCTCTGTCCCTTGCGGAGTTCCGCCGTGTCTTCGATGTGCTCGAAGGGCGTGAGTTCGATTTTGGTACGGATGTGGCCGATCCCCTGTCTCCGCTAGCCTCGTTGCTTGCGCGGGAGCGGCGTTTCCCGCTGATCGACCCGAGCGGAAGTCTGGATCGGTTTTTTGCCGTGCTCCAGCGGGCGGAATCCGGCCAACTGAAGAAGCAAATTCACATCCTCCACTATGGAGATTCGCCGACAACCGCCGATCTGATTACCGCGGACATCCGGGAGCGGATGCAGGCGCGCTTCGGGAATGGCGGGTATGGCTTTAATCTGATCGCGCCACCCTGGGGCTGGTATCAGCACAGGGGCATTCGAATCCGCGCCTCCGGCTGGAATGCTGTGTCCCCCACCTTGGGCATGAAGGGAGATGGCAAGTATGGTCTCGGCGGAGTGAGCTTCGATGGGCACGCGGGCGCTTATTCGGAAGTGACCTTGCAGGACCACAGCCAAACCCATGTGCGGGTCTATTTTCAGAAGCAGCCGGTGGGCGGCAGCTTCGAAATCGCGGCAGACGGCCAAGTTCTCGCCGAAACAAGCACTGACGCACCGGAAAGCGCATCCGCAGTCAAAAATTACGCGATTCCGCCGGGGACGCGCACGGTCTCCCTCCGGGTTCGCTCCGGCGAGGTGCGGGTGTATGGAATGGAGTTCTCGAGAAGCCGCCCCGGCATCATCTATTCCAGCTTGGGCTTGAACGGCGCCAACACAACCACGCTATCCCGCAATATGGAGGCGGCGCACTGGAGCCAGCAACTGCGCGCCGCGGACCCGCAATTAGTGGTAATCAACTATGGCACCAACGAAAGCGTCTATGGCGCTTTCGTCACGAAGTACCTCGAAGCTGAACTGCGCCGCTTGATCGAGCGCGTGCGCAACGCAGTGCCGAACAGCGCGATCCTTATCATGAGCCCAATGGACCGGGGAATCCGCGGCGAATCCGGCGAAATCGTCACCCCGGAAACCATCCCGGATATCGTCCGTATCCAGGAGAAAGTGGCCGCGGAAATGAAAGTGGCCTTCTTCAACACCTACGAGGCGATGGGCGGCGCGGGTACAATGGCGAAGTGGTACAAGAAGAACCCACGTCTGGTAGGAGGGGATTACATCCATCCGATGCCGGCCGGAGCGAAGCTGGTGGGGGATTTGCTCTTCGAGGGGCTCAACGAGCAGTATCAGCGCTATAAACTCAAAGAGATTCAGAAGTCGCTCGCGGCGAAACCGGCCTCATCGCCGGGACGGGCGGGAAGGAGGAAGCGCGTTTGAGAATGGCACGCATGCTAGGCGTTGCGGCGCTGGTTTTCGGATTGCTCCCCGCCCTCGCATTCTCTGCGCCGCCGGGCGTCCCGGGCGCCATTCTGGCTGTCTCTCCCCTTCTTGCGGCTACGGCTAAGAAGCGGACCGCCGTCCGCAAGCCCGCGGCGCGAAAGAAGCGCAAGGTGAAAACCACCCGGAAGCGTCGGCCCAGCGCAGCCGCGCTAGCCAGTGCCGCTCGCGCAAAAGCGGCCGCGACGGTCAAGGTGAGCGAGGAGATCGGCGAACCCACGAATGCCTTTCTGGAGCAGCCGGGCGCGCTTGTTCCGTTCTTTGAACAGCTTTACCGGCAGGAGAATCACCTGAATCAAGGGCCCGTTCGCGTGTTGCAGTTCGGCGACTCGCACACAGCCGCCCACTATTGGACGGGCGCCATTCGGGATGCGCTGCAGGCGAGGTTCGGCAACGGCGGAAGCGGCTTTATTCATGCGGGCAAACCCTGGGTGGGCTATCGCCGGTTCGATGTGAGCACAGCGGCCAGCCCCGGCTGGGCGAGCGAAGGGCTGGTGGGCAAGCCCAGCCAGCGCGGGGACGAGTTTCAAGGCTTGGGCGGCGTAAGCGTTCATTCCACGCGCGCGGGAGCCTGGATTACTCTCGAGGCTACGACGAGCAATCTGGAGATTCAGTATCTGCAACAGCCGGGCGGAGGCTCCTTCCGGCTTTATGACAACGAAGAGTTGGTCGCGGAGCAATCCACGGATGGAGATTTAGGTCCCGGCATTCTCCAATTCGCCACGGTGGAGGGCCCGCATTCGTTCAAGATCGTCACCGCTAGCGCCGCGCCGGTCAAACTCTACGGCTGGATTAGCGAGGAACCGTTGGGAGTTACGGTGGAACCGCTCGGCATCTCCGGCGCGAACGCTTCGATCAACACTCGCTGGAATCTTCCTCTCTTTCAGCACTTCCTCGCCCGCCGGGATCCCGCGCTGGTTGTGGTTGCCTACGGAAGCAACGAGGCGGGGCAATTGGCCTGGACTTACGAAAAATACTTCGAGGAGTTTGACGCATTGCTCAAGAAGATCCGCGCCGCCTCGCCGGCCGCCTCTCTGCTCGTGGTGGGGCCGCCGGATCGCCTCTGGTACCAGCGCCGGGGAGGATGGAAGGCGGCGCCGCGGATGGATACCGTGATTCGCGCGCAACGCGATGCGGCCAGGGCGAACCGCGCCGCGTTCTGGGATACCCAATCCCGCATGGGAGGCGACGGCTCCATCCGCGATTGGGTGCATGCGGGGCTTGCCGCCCGCGACTACGTGCATTTTTCCGCCGACGGATACCGCCGGTTGGGGGATGTGCTGTATCAGGACCTCATGGTCCAGTACAATGAGTTCAAGACTTTGCGGAACGATTGGAGCGCATCCAGCCAATATGACCGAACGGCAGCAGAAGATCCTCGGCCTGATCAACAAGGTCACCAGG
>JADLCF010000263.1 GCA_020847315.1 Bryobacterales bacterium
CGCGCAAACGAAATCGCGGCAGGAACCCAAACGCTTTGAATGGGCAAACCAGAAAAGGATCGATCTTCTGGAGAACGCCGCTTTCGTGACGTGACTGCGGAATCACCTGTAGGGCAAGCCGCAGGGCACAGACCCCGAGTATCCGATGGCAGCACGTCCTCTGGCTCACGAACCTCCACCTGCATCCGGCCAAATCGAAGGCCACGGAGAATGCGAATGGAAGCCCGGTTCTACAGAGCCAGAAGAAATAACGACGGCGGACCTGAAGATTTCGGTTGACTAGAGACAGCCGTCTCATGGAAGGTTATGCTTTCTAGATGGCTTTGCTCGGCGATCCCATCGCGGGGCGTTCGCTCCGATGCGGCGCGGAGGAATGGGTAGCCTCTGGCGCTTTACTTGTGGCCACGGAGAAGTTCAGGCCGAAGGCCGTGCGCCGCCATCCACGAACAGCACCGTACATCCGCGGCGCTTTCGGCGCGCCGCGCCGCGCTGTTTCGGCGATGGGGGGTATGTGAACTCGCGCATGCCTTTTGAATCCGGAACCGATCCCAGGCCTGGATCGCGCACAGGAAGCGCGGGCTCCCGCCCGGAGCGTCCCACGCGAACACGATACCGGGTCGCCGGCTTCCTGTTCCTGCTTGCCGGGGTCACGTACCTGGACCGGATCTGCATCTCGACTTTGGCCCCGTACATTTCGCGCGATCTCGGCCTGACGAAGATGCAGATGGGCGTCGTGTTCAGCGCGTTCGCCGTCTCCTACGCAGCGTTTGAGATCCTCAGCGCGTGGTGGGGCGAGAGGGTGGGGGCGCGCCGCGTTCTCACTCGAATTGTTACCTGGTGGTCTGTGTTCACCATGGCGACCGCGGCGTCCTGGAACTACGCGAGTCTGCTGGCGATCCGGTTTCTATTCGGGGCGGGAGAGGCGGGCGCCTGGCCTAACGCAACCCTCGCTTTCTCGCGCTGGATACCCGCGCGCGAACGCGGCCGGGTGCAGGGGCTGTTCTTCGCCGCGGCGCATCTCGCGGGTGGCGTCACTCCCTTTCTGGTGATCGTTCTCCTGACGTTCCTACCGTGGAGGGGCGTATTTCTGGTTTGCGGCGCGGTGGGGTTGCTCTGGGCGGTAGCCTGGTCTCGCTGGTTTCGCGACGAACCCCGGGACCACCCCGAAGTGAACCCCGCGGAAGCGGAACTCATCGAATCGGAAAGGCGTCTGGCCCGGCACTCCGCGGGAGGCCGCCCACTCGGGCGCTTGCTTCTTGCCTCTCCGAACGTCTGGTTGCTCTGCCTCGCATACTTCTCCAATTGCTACGGATCGTACTTCGTGATGACGTGGCTGCCGACGTACCTTGCCGAATACCGCGGATTCGAGCATGAGGCCCTCGGAGTGGTTGCCGGCTTGCCGCTGGTGTTGAGCGTCATTGGCGATGTGGCCGGTGGAACGATCACGGATTCATTGGCGCGCCGGTTCGGCCTGCGGTTCGGCCGCGTTGCCGTTTCCGTGGTTGGATACGCACTGGCGTCCGCCGCGATGTTCGTATCCATTTGGTCCTCCAGCGCTGCCGTTGCGGCTGGGATGATCGCGGTGGCGATCGCCGCATCAATGTTCACTCTTGCCGCGACCTGGGCGGCTTGCATGGACATCGGCGGCGACCACAGCGCGGTGGTCAGCGCTACGATGAATACCGCCGGGCAGATCGGCTCCATCCTGAGCCCCCTCGCGGCGGGATGGCTGGTGACCCGGTTCTCCGACTGGCAACTGCCGCTGCTGATTCTCGCGGTGCTTTACGCCGTTTCCGCCATTCTGTGGCTGTTCGTGAACCCCGGCAAGAGGGTGCTGTAGAAGCGGCCGCCAGCCATCCGTCAGAAACGGATTCGCAGGAGATGGCCACGTCAGGGAGGCTCGGTTCGGAGAGGTCTCTTCAACCGCGCGCTCGATGCTTCGGAAGATCAGTTGACGGTATCCGAAAGAGCAACTCCAATCTTGAAGCCCGTGGGAAGCCGGGAGCTTCGCGAGCGGACTATGGTTTTCGCATGAGGACGGAGTAGACGGTGGTGGTGTTGTTGTCGAAGTTTGCGGAGGAGCCGGCGAGGTATAGGAGCCAGGTCCGGTAGGTTTCTTCGCCGGCGAGATCGATGCAGAGGCGCTCATTCCGGCGGAGACGTTCTACCCATTCGCGGCAGGTTCTGGCGTAGTCCTTGCGCAGGGTCTTAATGCGGAGGATCTCCAGGCCGGCGCTTTCCGCGGCACGGATGACCTCGGAGAGGTGCGCCAGTTCACCACCGGGGAAGACGCGTTTCAGGATGAACCAGGTCTGCGCATCGTCCGAGATATTCTGAGGCCGCACGATACCGGAGTTGAAGAAGAGCCCCCCTCTCGTCAGCAGGCTTTCGACCTTTCGAAAGTAGGAATGCAGGCGGTGCCGGCCGACGTGCTCAAACATGCCGATGGAAGAGATCTTGTCGAATCGACCGGAGAGATCGCGGTAATCCGCCTCGCGGATGGTGACGGCATCGCCCAAGCCGCGGGCGTGGGCCAGGGAACGGGCGAATTCGAATTGGTTTCGGCTGAGGGTGCAGCCCGCCGCGTGGACCTTGTAGTTCTCCGCCGCATAGAGCAGTAGCGCGCCCCAGCCAGAGCCGATATCGAGAAAGCGCTCGCCGGGTTGGAGTTCAAGATCTTCGCAGATGCCCTTGAGCTTGGATTCCTGGGCCTCGTCCAGCGACCAGCGGGAATCTGCAAAGTCCGCTGCCGAATAGACCATGCGGGAATCGAGGAACGCCTGATAGAACGGCGTTGGCACGTCGTAGTGAAAGCGGATGTTGCGGGCGGCGCGATTTCTTCCCTGAAACCAGGTTTCGAGGCGGGAGGGAGCGAGGCGCGAGACGAGATTCAACAGACGGTCCCGCCACAGGGGGCGAGACAGGAGTTGCCGGAGGTGGAGGGCGGCGACGAGGTCGCCCGAGACGTCGAAATCGTGGTGGATAAACCCCAAGGCCGCTGCGTAGCCCTCGCCCGTCAAGACGCGATCGAGCTGCGCCGGGTTTTCGACGGAGATGGTGAATGCCGGTGAGCCGTTCCCGTGGAGTTCCCGCTTTCCGGAAGGATACTCCACGGCGTAATCGAAAGCTGCTGCGACGCCGCTGTTCATGATGGATTCCCTCATCTATTGGAAAAGGAGTGGGTTAGGAGTGTTTCGGCTGGGCCTGAGTTGACGTGCGTGCGTGGATGGATTTCAAGGGCGCGCGGATCATTGAGGATCGTATAGAGATTTCTTTCCACATTGTGACTTAGATCACGGACTGAAATGGTCCGAGTGATATACTACGAGCATGCCTAATGAAGTACTTGATCTGCGGCCGCTTCCGCCTCCACAGCGACACGGCCTTGTATTTGCCAATTTTGACGCGCTTGCGCTGAACGAATCGTTCGAGTTGATCAACGATCACGACCCGTTCCCGCTGCGAAATCAGATGGATTTCATGCGTCACGGCGAGATGGGGTGGGAATACGTCGAGCAGGGGCCCGAAGTATTCCGGGTCAAGATTACCCGTGTTGCGGAAGCGAAAAAGCCGAAGGGGGCCGCTCAGACGACCGCCTGAGGAGACTGTTGTAGCCTAAGCGGGCGGCGCCTGTCGCCCGCCCTTTTCCCATTTGCGCGCGCCGTACCCCTCGGCTGGTTCCTGCGAGAATGGGAGTATGCCCGACCTTCGATATGACCTCCCGATTCGCCCACGGCGGAATCGCCGGAACGCGGCGATGCGCGGCTTGATGCGGGAGACGGAACTCTTACCCTCTCATCTGATCTTGCCGCTCTTCGTGACGGGCGGGGACGATGCGCGCATCCCGATTGGCGCGATGCCGGGATGCTTCCGCTTGAGCGTGGATCTCACGGTGGCGCTGGCGCGGGAGGCGTGGGATCTGGGGGTACGCGCGGTGGCGCTGTTTCCCGCCTTGCCCGATTCCGTGAAGAACCCGCGAGCGACCGAATCCCTGAATCCGGAGGGGTTGCTTCAACACACGGTGCGCGCGCTCAAGGATGCGCTGCCAGGCATGGTGGTGATCACGGACGTGGCGATGGACCCCTATTCGAGCGATGGCCACGACGGTTATGTGGAAGGCGGGGAGATTCTCAACGACGTGACGCTTGAGATTCTGGCCTCGATGGCGGTGGCGCAGGCTCAGGCCGGCGCGGACTATGTGGCCCCCTCCGACATGATGGACGGACGCGTAGGCGTGATCCGCGAAGCGCTCGACGAGGCGGGCTTCACGAACACGGGCATTTTGGCGTATTCGGCCAAGTATGCGTCGAGCTTCTATGGGCCGTTCCGCGAAGCGCTCGATTCCGCGCCGCGCTCCGGCGATAAGAAGACGTACCAAATGGACCCGGCCAACCGGAAGGAAGCGCTTCGCGAAGTGCTGCTCGATGTTGCCGAGGGCGCGGACATCGTGATGGTGAAGCCGGCGCTGCCCTATCTGGATGTGATTGCCGAGGTGAGCGCGCACGTGGACGTGCCGGTGGCGGCCTATCAGGTGAGCGGGGAGTTCGCGATGATCAAGGCGGCGGCGGGGAACGGCTGGTTGAACGAAGAGGCCGCGGTGGCGGAATCCTTGACCTCGATTCGCCGGGCGGGCGCGGACATGATTCTCACGTATTTCGCGATGGATTACGCGCGGCGTTTTCGCGGATAGACGCGGGGGCGCAGTGCCGCCGTCCGGCCGAGATCCACGCTGAAGCGCCCCGGAGGGCTGTTTACCAGACGCGGCAGGCGTTTTCGCGCACCATCGCATCGCCCGACTTGCATCCGAACGCTTCCGCGAATTCCGGCATGTTCGATACGGTGCCGTTGGCGCGGTAGAGGCCGGGGGAATGGGGATCGGTCTGCGCGCGGAGGCGCGCGGTCTCCGGCGTGTATTCGCCGCACCAGACCTGGGCGAAGCCGAGGAAGAAGCGCTGCGGGGCGGTGAAGCCGTCGATTTTTTTCGCGAGTTGCGCGCTGCTCATGGCGCGCTTAAGCGCCATCAAGGCGATGCGGAGGCCGCCGTTATCCGCGACGTTTTCGCCGAGGGTGAGCTCGCCGTTGAGGTGGACGTCATCCACCGCGCGGAAGCCGGCGTACTCGTCCACGAAGCATTTCGCGCGCTCCTCGAAGGCCTTGGCGTCGGCTTCGGTCCACCAGTCCTTGAGGTTACCCTGGGCGTCGAAGCGGCGTCCCTGATCGTCGAAACCGTGGGTGAGTTCATGGCCGATCACGGCCCCGATGGCGCCGTAGTTCACGGCATCGTCCACGGACTTGTCGAAGAACGGCGGCTGGAGGATGCCGGCGGGGAAATTGATGTTGTTGTTCTGCGGATCGTAGTAGGCGTTCACGGTGGGCGGGGTCATGAACCATTCCTGCTTATCGACGGGCGCGCCGATCTTGGCGATGTCTCGATCCCATTGGAAGCGGTCCGCGTGCATCTGGTTGCCGAGACGATCCTGGCGGCTGATCTTGACGGAGCTATAGTCCCGCCATTTGATGGGGTGGCCAATCTTGTTTGCCATGGTGTCGAGTTTGGCGAGCGCCTGTTTTTTTGTGGCCGGGGTCATCCAGGAGAGACTCTCGATATCCTTGCGCAGGGCGAGTTCGAGGTTCTTGACCATTTCCGCCATGCGGGCGCTACCCTCTTTTCCGTAAGTCTCCTCTACATAGATTTTGCCGAGGGCTTCGCCGAGAGAGCCATCGGTTGCGGCGACGCAGCGCTTCCAGCGCTCCGGCAGTTCCTTGCGGCCCTGCAGGGTCTTGCCGTAGAAATCAAAATTCTCATTCACGAAGGGGTCCGAGAGCATGTCCGCCGCGCCGTGAAGGATATGCCAGCGGAAATAGGTTTTCCAGTCCTCCAGGCTTACGCCGACGATCTGCTTATCGAGGCCTTCGAAGAAGGCGGGCACGTATACGTTGACGTCACCTTTGGCGGGAGCGCCGGTGGCCTCCAGATACGCCGTGAAGTTGAAGTCGGGCATCAGCTTCGCGGCTGCCGCGATGGGCATGCGATGGTCAAGGTTACGGGTATCCCGGCGGGCGACGCGATCCATGGAAACTGCGGCCAGCGATTTCTCAATCGCCATCACGGCATCGGCATGACGGGCGGCCGCGGCTTCGCCATCGCCATCAAGGACGAAGATCTTCTTCAGGTGTTCCAGGTACGCGGCGCGGATTTTCTGGAAGCGCTCCTCGTCTTTGAGGTAGTAATCCCGATCCGGCAAGCCCAGGCCGCCTTGATCGAGGACGGCAATCTGCTGTGAGGCGTTCTGGAAATCCTGGCCGGAGCCGAAGTTGAACAGCATGCCGAAGCCGCGGCGCTGCATCCGGCCCACGAGAGACGCGAATTCACTTTTCTTCGAAACTGCCGCCAACTCGGCCATGAGAGGCTGCAGGGGTTGCGCGCCGAGCGCATTCGCCCGGTCTTCATTCATGCAGGCGGCATAGTAATCGCCCACCTGACGGACTTCCGCGGGTGCGGTTGGCGGGGCTTCGCGCGCCTTCTCCAGGATGTTTCGCAGCACGAGCCGGTTATTCTCGAACAGTTCGTTGAAGCGGCTCCATGCGCTTTGGTCGGCTGGGATGGGATTCTGTTTCAGCCACGTGCCGCAGGCGTACTGAAAGAAGTTGTCACACGGCTTCACGGCGGTATCCATCGCGCTCCGGTCAAAGCCATGGATCACTTTCGGTTTGGTGGGATCTTCCGAGGTTGCAAAATTCAACGGCAGGACTTGCGCGCGGGCGCTGAGCGCAAGAAGCGCGGTGAAAGAAACGACTGCCAATCGATAACGGGACGCAATGCTCATGGTGGCGCTCCTTGCGCGGGAATTCGACTTCTCCGGTTGCGCCGGAGGCGTGGGGAACTCCTCGATGGCGATTGCCAGGGAGCGCCTTTCCTCCATTATGAATCGCCCGGCGGCGAACCGTTTCGCGCGCCGGGCGGAGTCGGGGTGGACGCAGCCCGCGATCAGAACGTGAACTTCAAGGCGAACTGTACGATGCGCCCATCGGATGCGCCGTCAATAAGGCCGAAGCCGGCGACACCCAACGTGGCGCCGGGCGCACCAAAGAACGGCGTGTTGGTGGCATTGAAGAGCTCGCCGCGCAATTGGAACACGCGCTTCTCATCGATGGGGAACATCTTGTAGATGGCTAGATCGAGGTTCTTGAGGCCGGGCGCCTGCACCGCGTTCCGGGATGCATTTCCGAAGGTGAAGTTGGGCTGCCGGACAAAGGCACCTGTGTTGAACCAACGGTCAAGGGTGCGCTCACTGCCGGAGAGGATGGGTTTCTCGCCGGGCACGACGTTCGGACGCGGGAATGCGGCGGAGCCGACATTGGGGGGATCTCCCTGGACGGAGACATTCACGCGCCGGCCCGAGGTCATCGTGAGGATGCCACCCAGTGCCCACTGACCGATGACGAAATCGGCCCACTTAGGCATGCCGCTAAGGAAACGCCGACCGCGGCCCCAGGGCACATCGTAATTGGAACTCAACACAAAGCGATGGGGGAAATGCTCGTCGGCAAGGGAACGTTCAGCCCGGAGGTTGGTGCGATCCTGCACGCCGACGGGAGACGTTCCGCCGGCATCGGCTCCGCCGCGGGCGTCGCTGATCGATTTCGACCACACATAGGAACCGAGGAGATTCAGGCCGCCGGACATGCGTTTCTCCACCCGAAGTTGCATGCCGTGGTAGTTCGAGTTGGCGCTGAACTCCCGGCGGAAAGTGTCCGCGAGAGGGGTAACGATGTAATCCAATCCGGGAACTTCGAGGCGGGTGATGGGCCGGCGCGCGTTGATATTTCCCGGCCCGGGCAACGGCGCATTCGAATCAAAACGCTGCAGGAGCCGGTTGCCCTTGGTTCCTACGTAGCCAATCTCCAGGGAGAGGTCACGATGCAACTCGCGTTGAATGGTGAAGTTCCATTGCTGCGAGTAAGGGGTTCGGTTGGTGCGATCCTGCGAGATGGTCTGAAGGTTGGTAACGCGGGAACTGGTTGCTCCGGGAGGGAAGCCGTCACGCAGCAGGATGGTGGGATGGATGGAATCGGTATTGAAGCCCGATTGAAAAAAGAACGGAGCGGCGGCGTGCAGATAGCGGTCTCCCGTGTTATCGACGCCGCCATAGTAGATGCCGTATCCGCTACGAATGACGGTCTTTTCGCCGAGGCGATAGGCGAAGCCGATACGCGGGGCGAAGTTGTTGTAATCGGGACGCAGGGTGGAGCGATCCGCGATACTGCCCGGCTTGGCAAGGCGGATGGATGGATTGCCGGGGTCTGCGTCGATATCGAAGTTGGCGTAGTGATTATACTTTTCGAACCACGGCCCGACATATTCGTAACGCACGCCGAGATTCACGGTGAGCGCATTGCTCATGCGAATGTCGTCCTGAACGTAACCGGCATAAAGCCTTCGCCGCTGATTTCCTTGGGCGACATTGGACAACTGGGAATTGAACGGGATGCCCAGGAGGAAGTCTGCGTAGGCGTTGCCAAAGGTGTTGTTCGAACTTTGGCGGGTGAAATTGCCGTTGAAGGTGAACACGCCGTTCGACTGGAAGGCCTGCTGGTGGGGGGACTGGATGAACATCAGGTTCACGCCGGTTTTGATGGTGTGGCGGTCGACGGTCCAGAGGAGATCGTTCGTGAGCTGACGTGTTTGGGAATCAGAGAATTGCGGGTTGTTGGCGGGAGCGCCGAGCCCCGCGAAACCGGTGATGCCGAATCTTGCAAATCCGGCAAGCTCCTCATTGGCTCCATGCAACCCGATCTCCTTATTCATGTTCCGGTCGAGCGGAGAATTCCGGAAGGTGAGCAACCGATTCCAACTGATCTTGAATGTGTTGAAGACGGTGGGGGAGAAGATATGCCCGTGGCTGATGACGAAGGACTGCGGGGCATTGTGCTGGAAGGCGGGATCGCCGTTGCCGAAGGCGGGCGCAGGCAAGCCGGATTCCGGGCTGAGGAAGCTATCCTGCTTGCTGTAGCGCCCGTAAATGGTATCGTTCGAGCCGATCATGTGATCAATGCGCAGGTCACCCTTATGGACGGTGTTATCCGTGCGGGGGTTGGAGAAGTAATTGTTGATGATCGTGTTCCGGTTAGGCGGAGGCGTGAATGCAGCAACCGCCGCGGCGACGGGATCGATGCGGTTACTTGGGATAACGTTATTGGGGAATTGCTGCCGCATGCGCGTGGTGGGATTGTAGGTGGCCGGATCGAAAATGCGATTGGGCACGTTGTTGAAGTAGGACTGCGAGAAGTCTCCGCGAATCTCCATCGGAGTCGCCACCGTTTGCTGCGTGGTGTCGGCAGTATATTCTTTAGTTCCCTCGTAATCGATGAAGAAGAACGTCTTGTTGCGGATGACCGGCCCGCCCAGGAAGGCCCCAAACTGGTTGCGGCGGAAGACGGCGATCTTCGTTCCGGGCTCCTGGAAGAAGTTCCTGGCGTTGAATGCTTCGTTGCGGAGGAACTCGAAGACACCGCCGTGAAAATCGTTCGTGCCGGACTTGATGGTGAGGTTCACGACGCCGCCGACGTTACGCCCGAACTCCGCGGAATAGTTGCTGGTTTGCACTTTGAATTCCTGGATGGCGTCGACGGAGGGGGAAATGACCTGCGGCGTGCGGCCTTGCGCGGCGTGCTGATTGGAGTTGTTATCCATGCCGTCGAGCAAATAGTTGTTGTGGCTCACGCGGAAGCCGGAAGCGCTGAAGCCGGCAAAGCGCGCGCCGGGCGGAGGGACGTTCGTGCCCGCGGTGAGTAGGGCCAATTGAAGGTAATCGCGGCCATTGAGCGGCAGGTCCACGATCTTCTTGTTATCCACCACCTGCCCACGAGACGACTCTGTGGATTGGAGCAAGGCGGCATCCGCGGTGATGGTGACCTGCTCGGTGGCCGCGCCCAATTCGAGGTTGAGATCGAGCCGTACTTCCGCCTGAATGCCGAGGGTGATGCCGGAGCGGAGCAAGCGCTTGAAGCCGGGCGATTCGGCGCTCACGCTATACGTCCCGGTCCGCAAGGGGATAGAGCGGAAGGCGCCCTGCTCGTCCGTGGTGGCGGTTTGGCTCACGTTCGTGCCGAGATTCGTGAAGGTTACGGTGGCGCCGACGATACGCGCGCCAGAGGGGTCCGATACAGTACCTAGGATCACCCCTTGCTCCACCTGGGCGATCAGGGGAGCGCAAGAAAACAGTGCGAAGGCTGCAAAAGCAAGCAGCCGAACGATGCCACTCAACATAAGACCTCCAAAGCCTATCGAACGAAGCTTGGCGGTACGGGAAGTACCGTAGTGGATTGAGTCTATATCAATCTGAGGCGGGAAGGTCAAGGTTCCGGGTTTGGGGCGCGCGGGGGCATGCCCGCCCGGGGCGGGGGGGCTGCGGCGGGCGGTTGGGTCGTTGTCTACTTGCGCTCGATCAGCAGCAACCAATCCTCGTCGCTGGGGGGCTTCGCTTCGATGCGGTCGATGCGCATGAGATCGAGCGGGGTCTTGCGGATGCCGGTTCGAGGGTCAATCCAGGTGGAGCGGACGCCGTTCTCAAACGAGAAAAGATTGAGGCTCGGAGTGGTCTTCGCGGGAACGTAGCAGAGCGCGGTTTCGCGAGTGACGGTGCGGGCGCAAGGGATGAAATTGCTGTAGTCTTCGGTGGTAGCGGGACCGGCGATCAAGGAACGGAACGGCTCAAAGCGCGTCCAGGGCATGGTGTCCATAATCTCCGCGAGGGCCTTGATGCTCTCCGCGCCCGGGGTGTCGAGCGAGGCGAACCATGGCATCGCGGAACCGGAGTTCGGGTGATTGAGAGGAACGCCGATTTCCTTCATCCAGGGCCAGACCCCGTGCGCGCCGTAGGTGATGCTGGAGGGTGGGGCGATGAGCAGGCTATACCAACTGGCGCGGCGAACGTCGTAGGCGTCGATGACCTTACCGCCGTGGTAGCTGATGTGGTTCTCGTAGTTGGGTTCGGAATCGAAGACGGGGCGGGTTGGCTCCAGTTTCCATCCGGAGGCGGTGCCTTCGGTGGCGTTCCATTTCCACTTCTGGCCATTCGAGCCATGGCCGGTCTGGTAGTTCAAGAAATCGAGCCAGGGTTCGTTCACGAGGCCCGGCCAGGGATTCTGTTGCCCGCGGGGATGCAGAGAGACGAGGTTGGTCTTGCGGGCGGGCGGAAAGACTTCGCGGCCGAGATACTTCCAGCGCTCCGCCTTGTCGCCGGCATAATCGCCATCGCCGCCTAATAACCAGAGAACGTCGTAAGCGTCGTAACGCGCGACGATGTAGCGGGCCAGGAGCGCTGCCTGTTCCCGCGGGAGAACCTCGCCGGGCGATTCGCGCTTCGGGCTGGTGAGCGCCCATAGGAGAACGGGGAGGCCGACGAACCCTTGCTCGTTCAACGTAGCGACGCGCTTATCGAGCCGATGGAAGAACGACGGGTTGATGGAGATCTCGTCGATGCCCTGGAAGGCCATCTGGCCCGCGGCATCGGCGTACGCTGCGCGCCACTGCGTGGTGACGAATTGTATCGTATTGAACTTCTGTGTCTTGCGTTCCTTGAGGTAGCGCACCCATTCTTCGTCATCCGAGAGCAGCGCTCCATTCCAGGCGGTATCGGAGACAAGGAAGAACGGGGTTCCATCGGCATGCTGGAAATAACGCCGGTTCTCGGATAGGACAATGGGGCCGCGCAGGGCCAGTTCGTTATCGCCGTGATATTCCACCGCGACGAAACGGTCCCCAGGCGCGTTCAAGCCTGGGTTCGAAGCGTCAGAGCATTTCACGGTAAACGTATGCGGACCCAGCACTCTGGGCATGTAGCGGAACTTCCAGACGCTGAAGCCATCCCAGAAGGCTTCCACCTCCTTGCGCCGCCCGAGGGGATCGGTGATGGTGACCGTGACCTGGACATCCTGGATCGGGTTGGCATATTGCTTCGAGGAGATCATACTCTCTTCAAAGACGCCGTAGCGAAAGGCGGTCTTCTGCGCCAGGGCGGGAAGGGCCGCCAGCGAGATGACGAGGGCCGCGAAGAGGATGGGAAGCGGACGGGCGATGCGCATACGCTCCAATTTTTCCACAGACGGGGTTGGATTTCAGCCGGAGCGGGCAGTCAGGGCCGGGATGCGGGGTCTAATTCCCTCCAACGAAAGCAGGTGGTGACGTGGTCGTTCACCAAGCCCACGGCCTGCATGTAGGCGTAGCAGATGGTGGGACCGGCGAATTTGAAACCGCGGGAAAGCAGGTCTTTGCTAAGGCTCTTGGCTTGCGATGTGACGGCGGGCACATCGGCGTGATTGTGCCATGTGTTGCGGATGGGCGCGCCATCGACGAAGCGCCACAGGTAAGCGTCGAAGGTCCCGAAGGCCGATTGCACTTCGAGAAACGCGCGCGCGTTGCCGATGGCCGCATGGATCTTCGCGCGATTGCGCACGATACCCTCGTCCGCGAGCAATTGCGAGATCTTGTGCTCATCGTAACGGGCGATATTCGTGGGGTCGAAGTCGTCGAACAGCCTGCGGTAATTCGCGCGCTTATTCAGGATGGTCTGCCAACTCAAGCCGGCTTGCGCGCCTTCGAGGATCAACAGTTCGAAGAGGTGACGGTCGTCATGGGAGGGAACGCCCCACTCGGAATCGTGGTACTCGATATAGAGATCGCCCTTGGCCCACGGGCATCTTACGGCATCGCGCGCCATGAAACGATGGTAGCGCGGGGGGCGACAGGGCCGGTGACGAATTCCAGAGGCTCAGTAAATGCATTTCGCGTTGTCGGCCTTCACGAAATAGCTCTTCCTGTTCTTTGCGGCGGGGTCCATGCACCCTTCGAGATTGAGCAGTTCCACCTTGCGGAACTCGATCGGGTGGCTTTCGCTTTGGAGCGAGATGTAACCGCCATGGAGGAGCGTTCCATCCTTCTTTGCGGCCGGATCGTAGTTCTTCACGTTTCCTCCCCCGATTTGGGGGAGATTATAGCGGAGCACTTCCTGGCCTTCCGCGAGATGGGCGATCTCGGCGTCGCCTAGCACTCTTGCTTCTGCTGTCACCCAACCGTCGCCATCATAGGTTTTCGAACTGGATTGGATGCAGTGCCGTGTTTCGAGTTTCCCGTTCATGACGATATTCGTGCCCGGCGTGCAGACGTTGAGCGTGGACCGCGCACCCTCGCCGAGGCCGCCGAGCAATTGCACTTCGATGGAGATGGGGAAATCCTGATCCTTGCCCATCGATTGCGGCGTTTGGCAATGCACCATGATGCCGCTGTTTCTGCGCGCCCAGGCGGGGCCTTTGGGGGCCTGAGGATCCGTGAAACGGTATTCAACGCGGATGCGGTAATAGGAAAACGGATCGCGATAGAAGAGGTGGCCGAAGCGCTCGCCGAACTCGGTGTACTGGTCATAAGAGACCTTCAAGAGGCCATCTTCCACCCGGAACGTATTGCCGTAGTTCTCATTGAGCGGGTAGCCCGTGATCTTGGGAAGCCAATCTTTCAGGTCCTTCCCGTTGAAGAGTTGGATCCACTCCTCTTTCGCTGCATCGCCCTGGGTGGAGCCGCTCCGGGCGGCCTGGGCGGCAGCGGGCATTGCGGGGAGGATCGACGCCAGCGTGAGGAGCGCGAGAACTCGCAGGGTGGTTAAGGTGGCCATCATGCAGCCAAGTATATCCCGCCAGCATTTGGTTCAGAACGGGCTGGTGGAAATCGAATCGCCGCGTGCGGTACATTCGAGAAACGTCGTTTCGGCGATCGTTATGCGTGCCGCCGCCGCCCCTTCGCACTCCCGCCCCGTCCGTCCCGCCGCCGGCATGCCGCAAACGCGCGAGCTGCGGCTGGAACTCTACAAGCCGCGTTTTTTCCGCCGATTGTTTGCGATCGAATCCAGCGTTTTTACGGAAGACCGCTACAACCTCGAGTTGTTCCGCCACCTTTGCGAGGACAACCGGGACCTGCTGCTGGTGGCGCGGCTGGGCAACAGGACGATTGGATACGTAATGGGGGAACTGCATCCGCGAGGGGCGGAGGTGGTGTCTCTGGCGGTGGCGACGGGGTACCGCAAACGCGGGGTTGGGCGGAGACTGATGCGGCGATTGCTGAGTCGGCTGGAACGGAGCGGAATCGTCCGCGTGTTTCTGATGGTGCGGGAGGGCAATACGGCTGCCATCGCGCTATATCGCAGCCTGGGGTTTCGCCGGGTGCGCCGCGTTCCGGAATACTACGGGGATGGGGAATGCGCCATCCGCATGCGGTTGGAGTTCGAGTAGCGCCACTCCCCGGTGGGCGCGTTATTTGTCGCTGAAGGTCAATTCCATGCGGGGATTCACGCCGTTGTATAGAAGCGTGATCTGCTTCGGCTTGTGCTTCCCGTTGAGCGGGAAATAGAGGAGCCCTTCGTGGGCTTGGGTCAACTCGCCCTCCTTCAGCACCTTCGCTTTTAGAGTTTCGAGCCAGGCCGTCTGCTGGTTTCCAGGCTTGCCGTCGTAGATCTTCTGTTCGACAGTGGTGGCGCTAGCTGTGGGCGAGCCTGCGGTGCCGCCTTGGCTTCCCGGCGTATCGATGCGCCGCGGGGGGCCCGTGGGAACCGGGCCGCCGCCGGGAATGCCGCCGATCACGGGGCCGGTGTTTTGCCCCATGATGGGCCCGGTAGAGAGCACCACCTCGTTTACGACCATGGTGGAGGATCCGGCAAGCATTTCCGGGGCGAAGGGTTCGGAACGCTCGCCATCCTTGCTGCTCACCAGAACGAAATCGTCGCGGAAGAGCCGAATCTCCTCGTTTGGCCGGTTGGAAGCGATTTTCACCTTTACCACCACGAGGTAGCCATCCAAGCTGTTGCCGATGAGTTTTTCCACCTGACCGCGGTCCAGATAGAGTTCTGCGTCAATGGTCACTTTCGCGGAGCGGGCCGTGCTCTTGAAGGGGCCTGGATTGCCGGCCGCCGGCAGGAGCGAGGCAAGAAAAACGAGCGCTAGAAGAATCCGGCTCATGCGCCCTAGTTTACCGGAAACGCGATTGCGCAGCTTGGATGGCAGAACCATTGAATCCCCGGCGGGAAAGCGGAGGCGCAAACTCCGGGTGCGTGGATGGCCGCATGGTACATTGAAAAGTTGTTGCATTCAGACCGTCCGATCCGCACCACCCATGTACTGGAGTAAGCTTTTTATCCCCACCCTGCGGGAAGACCCCGCGGAAGCCGAGGTGGCCAGCCACCGCTTGATGCTGCGTGCCGGCTACGTGCGCCAACTGGCCGCCGGCGTCTATAGCTACCTGCTGCTCGCGCAGCGTTCTCTGCTGAAGATCCAGAAGATCATCCGGGAGGAAATGGACGCTATTGGCGCGCAGGAAATGCACCTGCCCGCGCTGAACCCGGCCGATGTTTGGCAGGAATCCGGCCGCTGGGAGGTGATGGGCGACAACATGTTCCGGTTGAAGGATCGCTTCGGCCGCGAGTTGTGTCTCGGCATGACGCATGAAGAGGTGATGACCACCATCGCCCGGGGCGAGCTGAATACATACCGGCAATTGCCTCAGATCTGGTACCAGATCCAGACGAAATTCCGGGATGAACCGCGTCCGCGCTCCGGCCTCCTGCGTACCCGGCAGTTCACGATGAAGGATTCGTACTCGTTCGACCTGGACGCAGCCGGTCTCGATGCTACTTACGAGAAGCACTTCCGGGCGTACAACCGCATCTTCAGCCGCTGCGGCCTCGAATTTACCGCCGTGGAAGCGCACTCCGGGGCGATGGGGGGAAGCCAGAGCCACGAGTTCATGGTGCTGAGCGATGCCGGGGAAGACTTCGTGGCGGTCTCCAAGGAGACGGGCTACGCGGCGAACCTGGAAAAAGCGGTGTCACTCGCGCAACCTCCCGACCAGCCCGACCCGGAGGGCGATTTCGTTCCGGAGGAGTTTCACACACCCCAGAGGAAAACGATCGCCGAGGTGGCCGCGTTCACGAACCTTCCGGAAACCTCGCAGATGAAGAGCCTGGTGATGGTATCCGATGAGAAGCCTATACTGGTGCTGCTGCGCGGAGATCATTCGCTGAGCGAGACGAAGCTCGAAGGGTTCACCGGAGCGCGTGAGATTCGCCCCGCCCATCCGCACGAGATCCGGGATTGGTTCGGGGCGGATGCCGGGAGCCTGGGCCCGATCGGCGTGACGAATATGCGAATTGTGGCGGACGAGGCGCTGCGGGGCCGCCGCAACATGATTTGTGGCGCCAATAAAGACGACTACCATTTGAGAAACGCGACCATCGGCAAAGATTTCCAGGCGGAGTTCGCCGACCTTCGGCAGGCCGCGGCCGGAGACCGCACGGCTGACGGCAAGGGAGTGCTCGAGGTTCGCAAGGCGATGGAGATTGGCCACATCTTCAAACTGGGCTACAAGTATTCGGATGTCATGGGGTTGCGCGTCTTGAACGACGAGGGCAAGGAAGTGACGCCCATCATGGGCAGCTACGGCATCGGCGTGGAGCGCATCCTGGCCGCCGCGATCGAACTCTTCCACGACAAGAATGGAATTGTGCTTCCCGCCGCGATTGCGCCGTTCGACGTGGTGGTGACGCCCGTGAACCCGGACGTGCCGGAGCAGTTTGAAGCCGCCGAACGGATCTATCGGGAATGCCGGGAATGGGGCCTGGACGTGCTTTTCGACGACCGCAAGGAGCGGGCCGGGGTGAAGTTCAAGGATGCCGATCTGATCGGCGTGCCCCTCCGCGTCACCGTGGGCAAGAAGATAGCAGAGGGCGTCGTTGAAGTTTTTGACCGGCGAAGCGGCGGGACGGAGGATATTTCCGTGCATGCCGCGATGGAAGAGGTGTTGCGCCGGGTGAAGACGGCGGTTGCGGCGCCTGCCGGAACCCAGAGCTGACGCGAATTCGCGACAACGCAGCAGACGAAGGAGGCGGGGCGTTTTCCGCTCCGCGGATGCAATGCCGACAGACTGGACAGAGATTCGGGCTGAGTTTCCCGCATTGGCCCGTTGCACGTGGCTGAACACGGCTACCTTTGGGCAGGTGCCCGTGCGGGCGCAATGGGCGGTAGCAAGGCATTTCACCAACCGCAATCTACTGGGCGCGCGGGATTTTCTCGAATGGTTCGACGACGTCGACGGGATTCGCGAGGATGTCGCGATGCTGCTTGGTGCGAAGGCGGCGGATGTCGCGTTCATCCCGCATACGGCCTGCGCGCTTTCCTTGCTGGTGAACG
>JADLCF010000264.1 GCA_020847315.1 Bryobacterales bacterium
ATGGCGTCGATTTCCTCACGCTGCCGGGCAAGCGCGCTCTCACCGTTCGAAGGGTTCCCGTTCATCGATTCACAGCCTCCGGGGCGCGCGTGCCTTGCTTGAGGTCCCGCACGAGTTCCTCGACGCGTTCTTCCAACTCCGGGCTTTGTCCGTATGCTTCGATCACCTTCACGATCGCGCTCCCCACCACGACGCCATCCACCGAAGGGCGCAAGGCTTCCACATGCTCCCGGCGGGAGATGCCGAAACCCACCGCCAGCGGGGAACTCGTCCGCGCCCGCAGGCCTTCCACCATTGGCGCGACGGATGTGGAGACCCGCTCCTGCACGCCGGTGACACCGGTGCGGGAGACCAGGTAGACGAAGCCCGTGGAGTATTTCGCCACCAGATCCAGGCGGGCCGGCGTGCTGGTGGGCGCCGCGAGGAACACGGTGTCCAGGCCCACTTCCCGCATCTGCCTTACGTAGGCGCCCGCCTCTTCGACGCTCAAATCGGTGAGCAGGCAGCCGTCGATCCCGGCTTCCTTTGCCTCGATCGAGAGGCGTTCGAATCCATATCGCAAGACGGGATTCAGGTAAGTGAACAGCATCAGGGGAATCTGGGATTTCTGGCGGATCCGGCGGGCCATTTCGAGAACACCCGCCACGGTAGTGCCGGCCTTCAGCGCGCGTTCCGCGGCCCGTTGGATGACAGGCCCGTCCGCTGTGGGGTCGGAGAAGGGAACCCCCAGTTCGATGATGTCCGCGCCCGCGCGTTCCAAGGCGAGCACCAGGCCCGGCGTGCGCGCGGGCGTGGGGTCTCCGGCCGTGATGTAGGTTACCAGGGCGCGTTCGTCGCGGTCCTTCAGTTCTGCGAATTTCCGGGCAATCCGGGTACTCATGCGCTTTCGTCCAGTTCAGGGAGATTCTCTCGATAAATGCCGATGTCTTTGTCGCCGCGTCCGGAGAGGTTCACCAGAAAGATCTCACCGGGATGCGAGGGCGCCTGCCGGAAGGCCTCGGCGATGCCGTGCGCGGATTCGAGGGCCGGGATGATGCCCTCCGTGCGGGAAAGCTTCACGGCGGCGGCCAATGCATCCTCGTCGGTGCAATTCAGGTAGGAGGCGCGGCCCTGGTCGTGCAGCCACGCATGCTCCGGACCGATGAGCGCATAATCGAGCCCGGCGGAAATCGAGTGGGTGAGGCTTACCTGGCCGTCCTCGTTCTGGAGCAGGTAGCTGTAAGCTCCGTGCAGGACGCCGGGGGCTCCGCCCGCAAAGCGCGCCGCATGCTCGCCGAGTTCCTTGCCGCGGCCACCGGCCTCCACGCCGATGAGCCGCACGCCGGAGTCGCCGACGAAGGCGTGAAAGATGCCGATTGCATTGCTGCCACCGCCCACGCAGGCGTAAACGGCATCGGGCAGGCGGCCCTCCGCGCGCAGAATCTGCTCTCGGGCTTCCTTGCCCATGCAGCTATGAAAGTCCCGGACCATCAGCGGATAGGGGTGCGCGCCCAACGCGCTCCCAAGGAGATAGTGCGTAGTTTCGACGTTGGTAACCCAATCCCGCATCGCCTCGGTGATGGCGTCCTTGAGGGTGGCGCTGCCGCTTGAGACGCCCACCACTTTCGCCCCGAGCATGCGCATCCGGAAGACATTCAACTGCTGGCGGCGCATATCTTCCGCGCCCATGTAAATGGTGCAATCGAAGCCAAACAGCGCGCAGACCGTGGCGGTGGCGACGCCGTGCTGCCCGGCCCCCGTTTCGGCAATGATCCGGTGCTTGCCCATACGGCGGGCCAACAGCGCCTGGCCGAGCGCGTTATTGATCTTGTGCGCGCCGGTGTGCAGCAGGTCCTCGCGCTTCAAGTAAATTTTCGCGCCGCCCAGCGTCTCGCTCAGCCGGCGTGCGTAATAAAGCGGTGTCTCGCGTCCGGCGAAATTGCGGAGCAGCCCGTCGAGTTCGGCATGAAACGCGGGGTCCGCCGAAGCCTCGCGGTAGGCAATCTCCAGTTCTTCGAGAGGCGCCATCAACACTTCGGGGACGAAACGTCCGCCGTAGGGTCCGAAATGCCCGGTTGCGTCGGGCTCAGAGACTTTGGAAGCGGCTGCGGCTGTGCTCATAGTGGTTCCAGAAGGCTTCGGGCCGGAGGATTCCGGCGCGGCAGGGGGCGGCGTCACGCGTGGTGGACAGCATCCCGAACCGCTTTCACGAAAGCGCGTATTCTTCCATGATCCTTGATTCCGGGGGCAGACTCCAAACGGGAGCAGGAATCGACACCCCAGGGCTGGGCCAGCCGGATGGCTTCGGCCACATTTTGCGCATCGAGACCGCCCGCGATCACAATGCGATGGCCGATGCCCCGCGCGGCCTCCCAGTTAAAAGGAAGACCCGCTCCGCCATAGAGCACCCCCGCAGGGCCATCCAGCAGGATCGCCTCAATCGGCCAGGATGGAATCGCATCCGCGCGAAAGGCGGCATCCACGCGCAGCGCCCGCCACAGGGGATTCACGCCGGTGAACAGCGTGGGGTCCTCGTCTCCATGAAGCTGCACCGTATCGAGGCCAACGGCCTCCCGGATGCTCGTGACCGTTTCGGGCTCTGCGTTCACAAACACGCCCACTTTGCGGATACCGGGAGGAAGGGCGGAGACGATCCGCTCGGCCGCTTCGGGAGACACGTAGCGCGGGCTTGCCGGGAAGAAGTTGAATCCGAGTGCGTCCGCGCCGGCTTCCACGCTCGCAAGGGCGTCCTCCAGCCGGGTGATGCCGCAGATTTTTACCAGTACCGGCATATTTCTCACAACCCTTCACCCGGCAAGGGCTGGGCTCCCTCGCAATGCCCGCAAGGCCGCGGCGGGATCTTCCGAGAGCATCAGATGCTCTCCCACGAGAAACGCGGAGAAGCCCGCGCTTTGCAAGCGCGCGACATGAGAATGGTTGTGGATGCCGCTCTCGCTTACCTTCACGATTCCGCCGGGGATACGTTCGGCGAGATGAAGACTGGTGTCGAGTGAGACCTCAAAGGTGCGGAGATCCCGGTTGTTCACGCCGAGAATGGCCGGGCCGGAATCGAGCGCCGCTTCGAGCTCTTCGGCATCGTGTACTTCGACGAGGGCGTCCATTCGATAGGCAGCCGCCAGCTCGCGGAAACGGCGCATCTCCTCTACCGTGAGGATGGCGGCGATCAGCAAGATGGCATCGGCCCCGTGGGCGGCGGCCTCATGGACATGTGCTTCGTGGATGGTGAAATCCTTGCGCAGCGCGGGGAGGCGCACGGCGTTTCGCGCGGAGATGAGATCGTCCAGATGGCCCTGGAAGAAGGGTCCATCGGTCAGCACGGAGAGGCACGCGGCGCCGCCTTCGGCGTAACGCCGGGCGATCTCAACCGGGCGAAAATCTTCGACGAAAACACCCTTGCTCGGCGAAGCCTTCTTGATTTCGGCGATCACGCCGGGCGGGTTTGCTTCGAGCGCGGCGCGAAAGGAGCGCCGCTGCGCCACCCGCGCCTCGCCTTGGCGGGCCAGGGCATCCATCCGCGGCAGCAACTCCACCAAATCGCTCCGCTTGCGGGCGACGATCTCCTGCAAGACGTCGGGAACATTTCGCGCCATATCTGAACTCAAAGGGTAGCATGGCGGGCGTTCGGGAGCGTGCCCGCCGGAGGGAGACCGGCTCTG
>JADLCF010000265.1 GCA_020847315.1 Bryobacterales bacterium
ACAACCTGGCTTGGGCCAGCGCGGAGCGAGCCGAAGTCTACCGGAGGATTGGCTCAGGGAACGTCTGCGCCGAATACCGGCGCGCTGCGGATGCTTACCGGCAGCTACTCAACTACCGGAAGGAGTAGTACGCGAAGAAGCTCTCGGATGTTCAGGCGAAGATGGCGAAGTGCGAGAGGAATTGAAGGCGCAGCAGGGCATGGACCACGGCTGCCACGTTGGTTTCGGATTCACTGACTTCGGCGTCGACTCCAGTCCCGTGACTGACCGTCTGGAGGTTCTGCATTTGTAAGCGAAGGTCTTTCTTGCAGCTTGGCCGGTGAAGCTCCGGTTGATCCTGAACTTGTCGCGATTTTGCGTGCCTCAGGCATGGGCTCCAGACCAACCTGTCCCCGCTGTTAACCTGTCCCCGCTGGTCTGTTTGCCTACGTAAGTGTAGCGTCCCGCAGGCTTGGAGGACGGCTATAGCGATGCTTGGCGTGGTGTTCGCGGTGATCGGGATAAGGTGTGAACGGAAAGGGGAACCGCGGCTTGGTCGAGAGGGCGCCGAACGCAAGGTGGTGCTGGGCGACGGCGCATCAGCAACTGCTCGACAACGGCAAGCTGAAGGAACTGACCGTCTCGCCGCGCTCGATCGAGATCGGCAATCCGGAACTGGCCGAAAAGCTCCGGACCGAGACCGGCTACTTCCACCGCGACGCGCTGCGGATGCACTATCCGTGGTTCCGCAGACTCGGCCTATTCGTGCGCTCCGGCGCACGGCCTGCGTACCGGATATTGGGGCTCTGACGCGGGGCTTCCGACGCCACAACCACCGGACCGGGTCCGGTGGTTGACGAGTTTCTCTTGTGACTGAAATAATGTCGCAAAGTGGATCCGATACCTCTTGTCACCTTCACCACCGATCACGCTCTGCATAGGTCCGCGCCTCGGCAGGCGAATGACCGGCTGGTTCTGAATCTCATCCGCCAGAATTCCGGTGTTTCGCGCGCCCATGTCGTGTGGCTTACCGGTCTGGCGCCGAGTTCCATCCCCTTCATGGTCAGGCGGTTGAGAAAAGTGAAGCTGATTTCCGAAGAGAAGGTCGACATGCGACCCCGGCTATGCCTTGAGCGCACTGCGCATTTATCCTTCCCGGCATAAGGGCGAGGCGGCGTTAATGGGAGCGATGGCTCTCGTGCTGAGCCGGTTTTTCAGTAGTTTCGAGCAAGGCGGCGAGGCCGGGCCCGCGAGTTCCGTTTTGATGGAGAATCACGCATGAAAATCCCGGGGTTCCTTTTCGGATTCCCGATTGCCGGAGCATGGTTCGCGGGAGTTCTTCACACTAACCGGATCACCCGCGCCGTGCTCGTTGATCTTCCGGCTTCACACCGGCAGCGTCAGGCGCCCGCGCTGCTGAACGTACCGCGGATCACGGATCTCCTTGGGGAGGCACTTCGATGAAACCTCTGTGGCTTTTGCTGATCATGGTGTTGGCTGCGCCGGCAGGTGTTCTCGTTCTTGACGATTTCGAAGGGCCCCGGCCCGCCAGCCGGTGGGAGGGTGCGCTGACCGTTGTCCAGAAGCACGCATCGCACGGCACGGGTTCCGCTGAAGTCCGCTTCGGCACGGGCGAAATCGCGGCTACCCGTTTTCCAGGCGACTGGAGGGGCTACCAGCGGCTACTGTTTGATCTCTACTCGAACCAAGCCTCCATATTCACGCCGACGCTGCGAATCTATGATGAAGTCTCGCTCGGGGGCAAGAAGCGAGATTACTATGCAGCCGATGAGAAACTGTTTGTCCAAAAGGGCTGGAACCACATAGAAATCCGGCTTCCCCTAAACACGCAATCGCTTGAACGCAATCTCGATCTCTCACGGATCCGGCGGCTCGTACTCACCGATGGCGGCACCGGTACGATGTACCTCGATAACCTGCGTCTTGCTTCCGGCGAAGAGCCCTCTACAACCGCTTCACGCACAAGACCGGAAGATACGGTCACATCCATCAACGGGCGTTTCTTCTCCGTGCGCCAAGTGGCGCGCCCTGAGGACGTGCCTGAGGCAGCGGATGTAACCGCGCTTGAGAGGGAGGCGGAAAAGGAAGAGGAACTACTGCGAAAAACGATCGAGGCGGCTCGCATGCAGGGAATCGAGACCATTTATCAGGAGCGCCATCTCGTGACCGCCGAACTCGGCTTACGCGTGCGCCCGCGCCTGGCTTGGTTTAACAACGATGAGTCGAAAAGGGAGATGTACGGGTACGTCGCCCGGAGCTGCCGCGAGGCGCGTCTCGAACTGGAGGACCTGATCGCGGGCACGAGACGCCTTCCGGATGTGGATGATACGCAGACCGCCCGGCCGCTGGTTCCACCGCTTCCTCCATTGAAGGGCAGCCCGATCCACGATTGGTTTTTCGCGGACGAACACGGGGACCCCATGATGATTCTTTCCCTGCATTCGCCGAGCCGCTTTCTGCAGCGCTTCTTTGCCTCTCCGCTCCAGCATATTGAAAGCTACTCGGTCGGCGGCGGCTCGCGGTGGACCATCGACGAGTCCCCGGTCTACCAAGCCTTCCTCAGCGGTTCGGATACGCATCGCGTCGGCTGGGACGGATGGTGCGGCCATCTGATTCGGGACCTTGACTCCATGGGTGGGTCGAAGCTTGAAAACACAGTGATTTGCCTTGAGAGCCCTGCAATTCGCGCGGCGATCGAAGAATACATCCGCATCAACATCCCAAAATTCAACAACAACCCGGATCTGCTCTACAACATTCTTGCCTACGAGCTAAGCTACATCTGCTATTGCGATCGCAGCCAGCACATGTTCCGTGAATGGCTCAAGAAGAAGCATGGGACCATCGAGGCCGCAAATGAGAAATGGCGCGCCTCCTACAAGAGCTTCGACGAAGTGGTTGCACCGCCGGTGAAGGACCAGCGGCCGCTGCCCGGCGTAAATCGTGGACTCTGGTACGACTGGACCCGGTTTAACCAGGACCGTTTCACGGATCATCTCATCTGGGTACGAGACCTGGTGAGGAAGATCGATCCATCGATTCCGCTGGCCGCGGGCGGCAGCTCCTATATGCTCTCCGGCAGCGCGGGCACTTCAGGAATCGACGAAGAACGCATCGTCAACGAAGTGGACGACCTGATCATCCACGAGGGCGGCGGATCCACGATGGGTCTGGATCTGCAACTCGCGTTCTCCAACAAACCCAAGCCGCTGGCCGACCCGGAGATGAATCTCGGCTCCGTGAAATATCTCATGCCGCATGTATTGCACGGAAAGTCCGTGGCGCAATTGTGGCACTGGCCGGCACAACCCGGCCAGGAATTCCACAGCAACAACCGGACTTCCCTCGCGCACGGCTGGCAGTATACGGTACGCGACATCGGTGAAGTGTTGCGGGCCGGGCTCGACATGCGGCGGCTGAACAAGGAGATTGCAGCATTCGTCGCCACGCAGCCAGAGGTGGCGATTCTCTATTCACAGACATCCACTCTCCAACTGCCGCCCGAGATGCTCACCTGGGGCGTAACGCCGTATCTGGCGGAGCTGCGCAAGACATACGACGCGGCCCTTCGCCTCGATTCCAAAATCACGTTCATCACCGAGCGCCAGATCCGCGCGGGCCGCCTGGAGCGCTACAAGCTCTTGATCGTTCCCGCCGCAAGGAACGTGCCGGAGGATGTCGTTGCGAAAATCTGGGAATACGCCTCTGGTGGCGGGCATGTTCTGATTACACCGGAATCGCTGGTGGGAGACGAGTACAACCGCCCGCAGCGATATCTGAGCCGGCTGGGAATCGAGATCGTCCGTACCCTGCAGCCGGAGGCGACGGCCGGCAGAGGATTCGTGCGAGGTTATGACCAAAGCTTCTCCCGCGAGGTATCCTTCGCGAAAAACGCCGCGATAGCGCTTCGGCCTGTAGCCGGGGGAGGGGAATTGACGGCGATCGGGATCCGCCAGACTCTCGCGGCCGCCCCCAATGCGGAGCGTCTGTACGACTACCCGGATGGTGGCGCCGCTGTGGTGAGGGCGCCGCTTGGGAAAGGAGTCGTGTACTATAGCGCGGCTTCCCTCGAGAGAGCAGCATACTCCCGGCTGCTTGACTCGATCTTCGATCAAGCGGAGGTACACAGGCCGGTACGAATCGTTCCGGAAGACGGGACGGCCGCGGTTGACATCGAGGCTCGCTTCGTCGAAACAGCCGGACGCAGGTTACTTTACGTCGTGAACTTCGGTTCAAACCCGGCGCATTTACGCATCATCGCGCCCGCGGGGTACACGAACCGATTGAATGAACTCCGCAAGGGCGCTTCGTCCGCCGGCGATCGAATTCTGGTTGAAGCCGGCGATACGAACATCTACGAGATGTTTTGAGGATCAGGGAGCGATACCTATCCCATAACACTCCTTCCGCTCGCCACGTGGCAGAGAGTCTTGTGACTTCGGGGGGCAGGGAGCGAAGTTCGAGTTCACCGAGGGGTGACATGCGCATACGGCGCTGGGGAAGGAGAGCAGAGTTGCCTTGCTCTCGATGGACGGAGGTACGACGGGCTTCAGCGGCCTGGCTATCCGTTGCCGTAGACCGGGATGGAGGCGCCGTGAATGACGCGGGCTTCCTCACTGCACAGGAAGAGAATGACGCGGGCGATTGCCTCCGGTTTGGGCCATTTTGAGAAATCGGCATTGGGCATCGCTCTCCGGTTCTCCGCAGTATCGATCATGCTGGGCAGAATCGAGTTCACGCGCACGCCCGTTCCCTTGAGATCCGCCGCGAGCGAAGCCATCATGGCAACCGCGGCCGCTTTCGAAGAGGCGTATGCAGCGGCGCCGGCGGGATGATCGATTGCAGCGCTCCCGGCGGTGTTCACGATGGCTCCGCCGCCCTGCCTGAGCATGATCGGAACGACGGCGCGCGCCAGGACGTAGCCCGCGCGGAGGTTGAGATTCAGCATGGTTTCGAGCGACCGCGGTTCGGATTCCCAAAGGGGGGCTCCGCCGGCGTATCCACCCACCGTATTGATGAAGGCATCGATGCGCCCGTGGCTCGCCACGGCTTGCGCGACGAAATCTGCCACCGCCGCTTCGTTCGTTACATCGACGGGATAGCCGCTGAGGAAGGAAGCGGCGGCCCCCGCCGAGGCCTTCAACTCCGCGAAACCGCTTTCCTTGCGGTAGGGCACGATCACCTGGGCGCGTTGGCCGAGGAAGGCGAGGCTCACCGCGCGGCCTAATCCTCCGGTTCCTCCCGCGATGAGCACCGTGCGTCCTTTGAAGTCTTCCGGCATTCCCTCTCCCTTTCCGCGCCGATGCGAGCGCGACCCCGCCGACAGGGCAGCGGGCTTGCCGCCACATCCTTGACGCATCGCCGCACCGGACCGAGGCTACTTTGACGGTAACACCAGCCGCCTTTGCCTGGCTGCCGGGTCTCGTGGAAACAAAAGAGCGCCTGCCCTGGAGAGGGAGGCGCTCATTTTGCGGGAATGGCGGGAAGGGGGCTAGAAGACGATCCTCAGCCCGAGTTGGATCCTCCGCGCGTAGTTGTTTACGGCAGTTACACGGCCGAAGTTGGCGCTTGTGGGGTTCACATCGACAGCGCCGAAATTGGGGCTGTTGAAGGCGTTCAAGGCCTCAGCGCGGAACTGGAGATTGACCCGTTCCGTGATGGCCGTGCCTTTGATTACCGAAAAATCAACCGCGCTCAGCGGGTCAAAACGCAGATTCGAAAAGCGAAGCGGAAAGGTGCGCACATTGCTCACCAACTGCTGATTCGATACGGTGTTGAAGCCGGAAGTGTTGAACCATTTTTCCACCGTGGGCTTCTCCAGATCGAAGTCCGCGAAGTTCCCGGTGAAGATGGTTCCTCCGCTGGTGATGCTGATGGGGCGCCCACTCTGGTAAGTATAAATGCCCTGCAACTGCCAGCCTCCGGCCAAGCGGGAAAGAACGGGGTTGCCACTGGTGAGGAAGCGCTGTCCTTTGCCGAAGGGCAACTCGTAAATCCCACTGATCGACAGCCGGTGCGGGGTGTCCGCGTCGGAGATGACTTCGGTCGGCATCGGATCTGCGGCATTCAGATACTCCGTGGCCTGCATGAACTTGGACCAAGTGTAGCTCAGCATCAAGGTGTAGCCGTGGCTGAAGCGCTTCTGCGCGCTAGCCTGCAAGGAGTGATACCAGGTGTAGCCCTGGTTGGTTGTCGTGTTCAGATCGCCATAAAGCGGAAACGGCCGGAGGGTGTTGCTCCGCGGCGTCTTGGCATTGTTGAGCGAAGTGCCGGGGAGGAGGCCGGCAAGCGGGTTATCCACCTGGGCTCCGAGGAACGTGTTGTTGGCGTTGTCGCGCACGGGGCTGGTGCTCAGGTATTGAAGCGGGAGCGTATTGATGTTGCGGGTGATTTCGATGCGGGAGCCGCGATTGCCGACATAGCCGGCTTCCGCCACCCAGCCGCCGCCAATTTCCCGTTGCAGATTCATCTGCCAGCGCTGCTGCTGCGAGGTCTTCGGGTTTTCGTTGAAGAAGGTGAATCCGGTTCCCATCAGGCTGGCGGGGATCTCCGCGGCCGGGCGCGGTTCAAGGATCGGCGCCGCGAAGACGCTCGAAAGCGTGTTCACGAAATCGATGTTATTCGATGTGGCGTTCAAGGTGGTGGTGCGGGAGAAGCCGGTGAGCACCACGTCTCCGCGGCGCTGGCCGAGGAACCCGTAATAGATTCCGTAGCCGCCGCGGAGCACCGTCTTGTTGTTCAGTTTGTATGCGAAACCGAAGCGGGGGAGCAGGTTCGCCTTCGGGGTGTTGTAGAGGCCGGACGGTTCGCCGCCGACTCCCGGGACGGTAACCCACCCGCTATAGGTCTTTCCGCCGAGCGTTGTTGTGGCTGTGGGATCAAAGCCGCGAAGGCTGCGGTTCCAGCGTTCGCGCAGAGCGCCCTCCACTTCATAGCGGATGCCGATGTTCAAGGTGAGCCGGTCATTCACGCGCCAATCGTCATGCACGAAGCCGCTGTAGGGCGTGGATTGCTCGGCGTAACTGGCCAGCCTGGTGACGCTCGAGGTGCTTGGAAGGCCGAGCAGAAAGGCGGCGGCGGATTGGCCCAGGTTATTGGGAGCGGAGGCGGATGTGCTCAACGGCCCACGGGTATAGGCGGTGTCGAAGGCAAAGCGGCCGACGCCGTCATTACCGCTGAAGTTGGCGGTTTCCCGATATGCCCGGAACTCAAATCCATACTTGATCGCATGGGATCCGATGGTCTGGTTCAGGGTTCCGACGAAAGCGTGTGTGTCGTTGGGGCGGTATTCCGCGCCGGCATTGGTGCCCTGGTAGCCGGAGATATCGATGCCTGGAAACGTGCGGAGATCACCCGGGATCTGGTTGGAATAGGCGGAGGAGAACCCAACCGAGGTCAGATCGAAACCACCGGCGGCGGGGTTCATTGCTGTCACGCGCACGAAGCGGTTGTAGCCGTAGCGGACGTTCCAGACCAGGGTGGGACTGAGAATCTTGACGTAATCCACGCTGGCAGACCGGGAGATGAACTGGAACCATTGGCCGGTGGCGATGGTGTGGAAGTAGTCGTTGTAGTTGCTATCGCGGTCATACCCGCTCAGGCGGGCCGCCAGGCGATCGCTGTCGGAGACATTGTGATCAAGGCGGACGGTGTGGTTGGCGTAGTCAATGACTTCGAGCAGATTGGGTTCATCGAGGTTTTGGCGGCCATCCGAAAGGCCGGGACCGAGCGGCTTCGGCCAGTATTGCAGCAGGCCCTTGGCGACGGGGCTGATTAGAGCGTTGGGAATCCGGTTGCCGGTGAACGGATCCGCCTGGTAAACGCCCGGTGTGGTCTGGCGGCGCGTGAACGGATTGTAGATCTGGTATGAGTTGCTTAACCCGAGCAGGGCGGAGAAATCTCCCTGCATGTTGGCTTCGGTGAGGGTGGTTTTCACCCCGTTGTTGCGGGGGCGGCTTTCGGAGAACTGCTCGTAGCCCCACATGAAGAAGGTGCGGTTGCGACCGTCGTAGAACTTCGGGATGAAGATAGGGCCACCGGCGGAACCTCCCCAACGGTCATAGTCGAAATCCGTGCGCGGCTGAGATTGGGCGTTGGCGAACCACTGGTTGGCGAACAGGCTCGGCGACATCTTGTAGTAGTAAGCCGAGCCATGAAAATCGTTGGTGCCGGATTTGATGCTTATGTTTGTCACGCCGCCTTCCGTGTTGCCGAACTGGGCGTCGAAGGTGGCGCTCTGCACTTTGAATTCCTGGACGATATCGGCTGGGGGAACGTAGGAGGCGGTCACCTCATTCGCGTTTGCGGTGGCGGTGGCCGGGATGCCGTCGATCGTGATGTCGCTCCGGTTTTGGCGGGTGCCGTTGATGGCATAGCCGATGATGTGCGTCGGTTCGAATGGGCGATCCAGCGTGGCGGAGGCGATGTTCTGGCTGACGCCCGCGGAGAGGCCGATCAAGGCGAAAGGCTGGCCATGCGCGATGGGCAACTCCGTGATCCGTTTGGAATCGACTACCTGACCGACGGAGCCTGTGGCGGATTCGAGCAACGGCGTCTCCGCTGTCACGGTGATGCTCTGATCCGTGGCGCCAAGCTCCAGGACGATGTCGATACTCACGCGATCCCCGACGCTCACGGTCACATTGGGACGGACGGCTCTCTTGAACCCGGTGAAGGTAGCCGCGACTTCGTAATCGCCGGGAATGAGATAGGGCGCCTGATACAACCCCGATTCATTCGAACGAAAGACTTGTTTGGCGCCTTGCGCCTTGTTCGTGACCTCTACCGTGGCGCCTGGAATGGCCGCGCCGGATTGGTCAGTAACCGTGCCGACAATCGTTCCTCTGGATTCCTGGGAGAAGAGCGCCGTCAATCCGGAGATGGCGAACAGGAAAAGGATGGGAAGAATGCGGCTCGCGCCGGGGATCGTTCTTTGCAACATGGCGGGAAGCTCCTTGGATTCGATCTCAACCAAAGCGATGGAATCTGGCCACGAGGGCAATGATTCCGTTACGGCATCGTCGCCTCTCGTGCGGGCAAAAGGAAGTATGCAACGGCTGGTAACCGGTTAGAAACCGGTTACCGGAGCCGTTTGAATGACATACACTATGGCCATGGAAGCCGTGGAGACAAGCCGTATTCTTCTTGAAGAAGAATTGACGCGCTTGCTACACAGCGAGAGCTTTCGGAATACAGAATCTTTGCGCCGGCTGCTCGCGTATCTCACGAAGGCGCATCTCGACGGACGGGGGAGAGACCTCAAAGAATACTCCATTGGGCGTGATGTGATGGGCAAGCCCGAGGATTACGACCCTCGGATTGACTCCTCTGTCCGTGTGCAAGTCTCCAAGCTGCGCCAGCGGCTGGAACAGTATTACGCAACCGAAGGGCGGCACGCGACCCACCAGATCCGGCTGCCGAAAGGGAACTACGAGATTGCGTTAGAGGAGAGAACGGAGATACCGGCTCTGCCGGCGGCCGGGGAGGAGGGGAAGGCGCGTTCCGGGCGGTGGCGTCTCGCGGCGATATTGCTGGGAGCAAGCACGGTGCTTCTTTCCGCGGTTTGCCTTGCGCTTTTGCTGCGATCGCCTGTAACCCCCGTCGCTGCCGTCGAATCGACGCCGGAGATGAGGCAGTTCTGGTTTCCGTTCGCGCAGGAAGATCGTCCCTTGACCGTCGTGTTGGGAAGCCCGCTCTTCATCCGCTTTCACAGCGGTTACTACCGGGATGCGTGGGCCAACACCTGGGATGAAGTGCAAGCCACCGTGCCGCTGGATGAGATAGCGAAGGCTCTCAAATCCCCCACTCCCGCGACTGAGACGAGGCGCTGGGCGCCGTTCGGCGAGGCTGTCGCCTCCTTCCGGATCGCACAGCTCCTGAGCCCCGCCATTGCCAGTTTCCAGATTCGTCGGAGCAGCGTGCTCTCCTGGGAAGATATGCGGGCTTCGGACCTGATCATTCTCGGCCCGCGGAAGTTCAATCCGCAGTTGCGGGATCTGCCGGTGGAGCAGGACTTCGTGATTGAGGAAGGCGAGGTGCGGAATCTGCGGCCACTGGCGGGGGAACTGCCGGTGTACCGCCGGACCGCTTCACCGGAAGTGGACGACATTCCGGATGACTTCGCGGTGATCACGCGGTTACGGGCGTCGCGCGGGTTTGGAGAAATCCTGGTGCTGGCGTCCACCACTACAGAGGGCACGTGGGCGGCGGCGGAATACGTATCGAACCCGAACGATATGGCGGAACTGGTCCGGCACGTGGGCGAGGGCCGGGCGGAACTTCCGGAACGCTTCCAAGTACTGATCCGCTGCCAGTTCAAGAATCAGGTGCCGATCCGCAGCACCTATCTGACGCACCATCTTCTGGAAGAACGCCAAGCGCCGGATGCGGCGAAGGGAGTTCCATCCGCCGCGCGATGAGCGAGCTCGGCTTGGCTGTGGATGCCATTCCGGCGGAATGCCGTGAGGCGCGGCGGCGATGCCGGGCTACTTGCGAAGAGCGGACAGGAGATTGCTGAAATCGTCGGTCCAGAGCAGCGTTGTATCCGGCTGGGTAGTGGCGGCGATAGGGCCCTTGAGGCTTTCGTGGGCCAGGATGCGCTGATCCCGGACGAGGACTGCCCAGAGAGCGGGGAAGTAGCCCTTCGAGGCATCTCCGCCGGAGCGGATGAATCGGACGGTGAAACCTTGCTTTTCCCCCGCGCTCTTCACAACGGGCATCAGGTCTAAGTACCGGTTGCTGATGTGCACGGCCATTGCGCCATCCTGTGCGAGGTGCTTGTTGTAGAGCGTGAATGCTTCCGCGGTGAGCAGGTGCATGGGGATGGAATCGCCGGAGAAGGCGTCGAGGACGAAGATATCGTAACGGTTGGGCGGCTCCGATTCGAGAACGACGCGCGCGTCGCCCATACGGACCTGAGTTCCTTCGGAACAAGCGCCGAGGAAGGTGAACCGGGTTCGGGCGAAGTGCTCCACGAGGGGGTCAATCTCATAGAAAACCACGCGGTCTTTCGGCGGGTTGTTTGCGGCGAGACTGCCTACGCCGAGGCCCACGATGCCGATCCGCATGCCGTCCTTGGGGTTGATGTCGCGGACGGCGCGCAGCAGGCGGCGCACGCCGGAATCCGGACCGAAGTACGACGCAGATTCGCAATTCCGGTCTGTCGCCAGGAATTGCAGGCCGTGGCTGGTGCTGCCGTGGGCGAGCTGTCGGAAAGTATCCTGGGATTCCCCCTTTACGAGCACACGCAGAGCTCCGAAGAAATTACGGGCGGTTTCGATCTGGCCGGAGCGCATGGCCACGAGCGGCATCGCAAGAACCAGGACGACTGCGCAGAGCGCGGGGAGGGTCTGTAATTCGGCCGGCATGCGAGAGAACGCTTGCAATTTCGTTCCCTGAAAAGCCACCCAGAAGACCAGCAAGCCGCAGAGACCCAGCCCGATGTTTAGCTCCCAATAGCTGCTGAAGACATACGGAGCGACGATTCCCACAAAGATGCCGCCCACGGCGCCGCCGACGGAAACCATGAGATAGAACTGTGTGAGATGCCGGGGCGCGGGCCGCCGAGCGTAGAGTTCCCCGTGGCAGAAGAGCGCGGAAACGAACAGTCCGGTGCAATACACGGCGATCACCGTGACGTAATTTCCTCCAAAGATCACGTACGAGGCCGAGACACCCAGCAGGACAACGAAGACCAGCGTTAGCCACCGGATCACAATTCGTGGAAGGAAATCGAAGTATTCAAAGCAGATCGCAAAGGTCAGCAGGTAGAGCGACAGCGGCAGCACCCATAGGAATGGCACAGGGGCGACATCTTGCGTTAGCTGGTTTGTGATGGCCAGGAAAAGGATGCTGGGGCAGGCGGCGAAGGCCATCCAGGTGAGGCGGTCGGCCCAATTGGGCGGCGCGGTAACATCGCTTCCGGTGGATTCGGAGACGGCGGCCGGCAAGGCGGGTTCCGGCTCATTGCGGGATGCCCACCAGCGGGAGGCCATCAGCAATCCGATCGAGAGGACGAACGCGGCATAGCCGACGGCCCAATAATCAAACTGATGGCGAAGGCCGATCATGGGTTCGATCAGGAAGGGGTAGCTGAGCAAGCCGAGGATGGAGGCCAGGTTCGAGAGGCTGAACAGCCGGTATGGCACTGCTCCGTGACGGAAGCGGGCCAGCCAGGCTTGCACGAGCGGGGAGGTGCTCGATAGCAGGAAGTAGGGCAGGCCCAGTGTGGCGGCCAGCATGGCGAGGATGCGCCAGGTGGGGGCCTCGCCCGCAAGGGGCTTCCAGGAATCGGCGGGAATCACGGGGATAAATAGCAAAGAGAGAGTGAGTAATGCGCCATGCAGCAGAAACTGGTTGCGAGGGCGCAGACGCGCGGAAAGCACGTGGGCGTATGTGTAGCCGCCCAGAAGCATGGTCTGGAAGAAGACGAGAGCGGTGGTCCAGACCTGGGGCGCGCCGCCAAACCAAGGCAGGATGTACTTCGAATAGACGGGCTGAATCTGAAAAAGCAGGACGGCGCTCAAGAACACCGTCACGGCATCGAGCACGAGCCCCATTGGT
>JADLCF010000266.1 GCA_020847315.1 Bryobacterales bacterium
AAGCTTACGTGCTGGCCCACGAGATCGGCCACCACGTGCAGAACCTTCTGGGCGTGGAACGGCAGTTGCGGCAAGCCCAACGCCAAAACCCTTCGCGGCAGAACGAACTCTCCGTGAAGATGGAACTCCAGGCGGATTGCTTCGCGGGCGTCTGGGCCCACTCCACGGCGCAGCGCGGCCTTCTCGATGCGGGCGATGTGGAGGAAGCGCTGCAAGCGGCATCCGCCGTGGGCGACGACCACATTCAGCAAATGACACGCGGCCGCGTGAGCCCGGAATCGTTCACGCACGGCAGTTCCGAGCAGCGGATGGAATGGTTTCAGCGCGGGATGCAATCCGGCAATCCTGAGGCATGCAACACCTTCGCTTCGGCAGCTTCGCTCCGCTGAATCCCGGCGGGAATCGCACACTTTGGAAAGTTCCGCGCCTGCGGTAGGATTGGGGTCATATTATGACCCCTAAACATCTTTTTTCCTGTGCCCTCACCCTGGGCATATTGCTCTTCACAGGCTGTGCCTCGAACAAAGTGGATACCAGCGAGAAGCGCATTGAGATGGCGAAGCTTCGCGACAAGATTCGCGGAGGCTGGGCCGGCCAAATGATCGGAGTGAGCTTCGGCGCTCCCACGGAGTTCCGGCATCTCCAAAAGATCATCGAGGGGCCGCTGCCGGAATGGAGCCCGGAGCGCTTGCGCAACTCGCTCAACCAGGACGATCTTTACGTGGATATGACCTTCGCCCAGGTGCTGGACGACAAGGGCCTCGACGCATCCACGATGGATTTCGGCAACATGCTTCGCGATGCGAAGTATCGCCTGTGGCATGCCAACCTGGCGGCCCGCCGCGCCCTGCGCCGCGGGGTATCGCCAATGGAATCCGGCACGCCGAAATACAATTCCCACGCCAACGATATCGATTTCCAGATTGAAGCCGACTTCGCCGGGCTCATGGCTCCCGGCCTGCCACAATCGTCAAACACCATTTGCTACCGCGCCGGCCGCGTCGTGAATGAAGGCGACGGAATCCTGGGCGGGATGTTCGTTTCCGCGATGTACTCGGCGGCCTTCTTTGAAAACGACCCGGTGAAAGTGGTCGAGGCCGGTCTGGCGGCGATTCCCGCGAATAGCGAATATGCCAAGGTGATTGCCGACGTCATCCGCTGGCACAAGGAGAAGCCCACGGACTGGAAGTGGAACTGGCAGCAGATCGAGGATAAGTGGGATCGGGACGAACCCTGCCCCGCCGGCGCGCTGCTCCCCTTCAACATCGACGCGAAACTCAATGGCGCATACATCGTCCTCGGCATGCTCTACGGCGAGGGGGACATGGGCAAGACCCTCGACATCAGCACGCGCGCCGGGCAGGATTCCGATTGCAACCCCGCCAGCGCCGCGGGCGTACTCGGCGTCATGCTGGGCTATGACGCCATCCCGAACGAATGGAAGAACGGCATTGATGAAATCGCCAACGAGAAGTTCGCCTACACGAACTATTCGCTCAACTCGATCGTCGAGAGCACGGAGAAACGGGCCGTGGCTCTGGTGCAGCGCACCGGAGGCCGAGTGGATGGGAGCACGCTGGTCGTGAAAACCGAGCAGCCAAAAGCGATGGATATTCCGCTTTGGAACGATTACGGAAAGCCGGTGGAACGGGTCTCCGTCTTCGACAAGCGCTGGAGCTTCAAGGGCCCGTGGAGCGACGTTGTTGCCAGCGAGGATAAGCGCAAGAGCGCCGATAAAGCCGGAGCGGAAGCTTCGATTGAGTTCGAAGGCACGGGCGTGATTCTGGTGGGCACCTACCTTCAATCCGTCAGGGCGGGCACCGCGGAAGTTTACGTGGACGGCAAGCTCGCGGCAACCGTGGACGTCAGCTCCGACGAAGAGAAAGACGCCAAGGGACACGAATCCATCTATCATGACTTCAACCTCGCCCCTGGGAAGCACACGCTTAAGCTGGTGGTTCTTGGGAAGCCCTACGGCGACTCAAAAGGGTCTGAAGTCTATCTGAACGACATCGTCGTTTTCCGCAAGTAAACACCTGCCCGGCGATGGATCGCGCGCCGGGACCGGGATATCGGGTAACCTCGCCCGATGGCTGGTCCCGGCGGCGGCGCCTCTCCGGGCGCCCTTCCCCCAACCGGGAGCGGCATCCCCCTTCACCATTCCCTCTCGCCGATCCCCGCGCGGGCACTCTGCTGCCGCTTCCACGCCTCATACTCCCGGCGCATGCAAACGGAGCAGGGCCGATAGCCCGCCGCGAGGGCGGTGGCTTCATCGGGGAAAAATACCCGATGCGCTACATAGCCGCCCCGTGCAATGGCGGACAGCGCGGTGGGGCAATCGAGGCGGCCATAGAGTTTGCTACCCCGATGGCCGCCAAGCGTTCCTGGCGAAGCGCTGCTGTAAGGCTTGCCATCCGGCCCCATCAGGGTGAACTTGTCCCGCGGCTTTAGCATGGCAATGGACGCGCGGAGCGGACCGGAGCGCCAGACCGCCCGAGGCGCACTCCTTTCAGCCTCGGGTTTCCCGCCGCAGCAGTTCGCGCTTGCGATCCACTCCCCAGCGGTAGCCGGAAATATCGCCGTCGCGGCGCACGACGCGGTGGCATGGAATGGCCACGGCCAGACGGTTTGCGCCACAAGCTTGCGCGACGGCGCGCACCGCATTCGGCGATCCGATGCGACCCGCGATTTCCGAATAGCTCACCGTCTCACCTGGCGGAACTTCGCGCAATGCCCGCCAAACGCGCTCCTGAAAAGCCGTGCCCCGAACATCGAGAGGCAGGTTCAGACCGATCGACGGCTCCTCGATGAATCCAACCACCTGCGCTACAAGGCGTTCGAATTCAGCGTCGCCACCAACAAGATGAGACTTGGGAAACTGATCCTGCAGATCGCGCAGCAACATCTCCGGGTCATCCCCCAACAAGATGGCGCAAACGCCACGCCGGCTCTGCGCAACCAGTATGGCTCCCAGCGAACACTGCCCCACCGCGAAACGAATCACCACTCCGGCGCCGCCCGCCCGGTAGTCTCGCGCGCACATGCCTAGCCGCTCGCTGGAGCCTTCATAGTATCGGCTGTTGGAGTTGAAACCGGCGCTGTAAATCGCATCGGTGATGGAGGATTGCGGAGCGCTCAACTCCTCGCGCAGCTTGCGTGCACGGCAGGCGGAACTGTATGCCTTCGGCGTCAAACCCATCTCGGCCTTGAACAGGCGATGGAAGTGGAAAGGGCTCATGCCCACCTTCTCCGCGAGATCCTCGAGCCGGGGCGGCGTCTCCGAGGACTCGATCCATTGACAGGCGCGTCTCACGATCGCCGTTCGCTCGGCCGCCGTGCTACTCCGGCCCCTCCGCCCGCGGCGGCTGGGCTGATATCCGGCCGACTCCGCGGCCACGGCGGAGGGGAAGAACTCGACGTTCTCGCGTTTCGGCAGCCGCGTGCCGGAACTGGGGTGGCTGTACGCGCCCGTCGTGCGCACGGCATAGACGAAATGCCCGTCGGCCGCGGCGTCCCGAGCCCGCACGGCTTTCCACCGCGCATCGTCGGTTTCGTAAGCAGGCGCCGAATCCAAGGGAGAAACCTTCAATGTGTTCATCATAGGGCCAGAATAGGGCGGATCTCATCCGCAAACACTCCGTTTCTTGCGAATGACCGGATTGGCTGAATCTTACAGATCGTACACTTTCGACGAAATTTTGAGGGTGTAGGAACCTGGAGCCCTGGGTGGGAGGGCCGGGGAAGGTACGCCACAGGAAAGGCACGGGATGCGGGCGCGGGCGCGAGCGAAATCACCGTCGATTCCAAGGCGCCGGCTGCGCAGGCCGGACCTTCGGTTTCGCTTCGCGCGAGAGGGCTGTTGTTTGAAACGCGGCGACCGTCGATCCTCCATGCATGCGGATGGAGGAAACCCGAATCCTCCTTGAAGCTATCCTAATTCCATGGGGCGAATTGGCTCGTTTCTTCTTGCGCTCGTTCTGCTGACCGCGTTCGCGATGCCAGCGCTCGCGGAGGATTACTGCTTCGGGTTCCTGCTGGCGAACCCCCGGCAAACGGGATCGTCCGAACCGCAAGCCCCAGGGGTCGAGCAGGCGCTCCTCCGTTCTTTGCAACAACTGGTTCAGGCGGGAAAACTGGTGCTGGCTGGGCCGCTCTCCCATTCGGCCACCGTGCAGGGCGTGGTTATCGGCCGTTGCGGCAAGCTGGACGAGGCATCGGCGCTACTGGAAGCGGACCCCGTGGTAAAGAGTCTCCACCTGCGGGCGGTTTTTCAAACCTGGCGCGGCCCGAATGGCCTCGGGGACCCTACCGGGGGCAGCCTCAAGAGCAGCCCCGCAGCCAAGTCTACCCTGGTGACGCTACCCTTCATTCTCCTGCGCCGCACCGGGAAGGGGCAGCGGGACCCCTCGCTCAAGACCATGCGCAAGGAGCAGGAGTTCCTCGGCAAGCTTCGCCGCCGCAACCAACTCCGCATGGATGGGGCCTTCCTCGGCCAACCGGATCACCCCTACCAGGGCGCCGAGCCGGGGGCGCTCCTCGTGTTTGCCGCCATGCCGTTGAAAGACGCGATCGGCATCGCGAAACACCATCCGCTCGTGAAGCAGGGCTATGCCACGATCGACGCCCTCGAATGGCAAGTCTCGGACGAAACGGTCCCGCTCCCTTGAGGCGGCATTCCACGAGCGATTCCGGAGCACGAAGCCGCTACGCCGGCAGCGTCCACAGCGCCGCCCGCATGACGGCCTTCGGCGAAGGGCGCATTTTCTCATACCAGACGGTGTAGAGCGCCCCATCGGCTAGTTCCACAGTGGAAGGATAGCCGAGATCCCCGCCCATCCCGTCCCCGCTGATCGTGATCGGCGCGGACCACGTCGCGCCCTCATCGTCGCTCCAGCGCGCCTGGTTGCCGAACGGCTCCCGCCTGTATCCATAGGACATCAGCAGTCGGCCGCTGCGAAGCCGCAGCAAATGCGACGGAAGGCCCCAAACCC
>JADLCF010000267.1 GCA_020847315.1 Bryobacterales bacterium
GAAGCTCTCTGGGCAAAGATGGGAAGTGCAAGGAGCAAGAGAGCCGCGGCAAGGGAAAACGGTGGATGAAGTCTGAATTTGCAGCGCATTCCCCACGGACGCCGTTGGCGATCCCACCGTTTCGCCGCGAATGGGGAATCGAGTAGGGGTCATTCCCGGAGTTTGGGCTAGGAGTCTACCGGGACGTGATTGTGATTGCGGACGGCGAAACAGGCGGCGCTGTTTGCTTCGATGGTTGATTGAAGGCTCCACGCGTCTGTCAGGCTCGGACAGAAAATATCCGGATTGCAGGCCATGGGCCTTACGTTTCGTTCAGAGCCTTCGCCAACGGCGCACGGATACCCAGCACATCGGCATTCCGTTGCAGGTACTCACGATCCAGCCGCGCGCCGCATGCGCGGACAAGGCCCTGGATGTCTCTCCACTGCACTTCAGAGACGCCCCCGCCCTTCCGATACCAGTGTAACTTCGCGAGAAGGATGTCCTCCGGCGTGACGAACGGGGTTGGACGTTCCGACAGTTCCGTCTCCGCCAAGAAGATAGCCCTATCCAGTTCCTGTGCGCCAAGGGGAAACGCGCTTGCCGTGAAGAAATCGAACTTGAAGGCCAGCGGCATATAGATCACATTGAACGGCCTGCCGGTTCGGATGGCATTCGCAGCTTCGTCCGGGTCCACATAGAAATCCTGTGGCAGACTTCGCAAGAACGCTTTCAAACGCTCCATCGTGAATTCCGCGAGGATGTCGACATCACTCGTGAAGCGTGGCTCGCCATACGCAGTGCTAGCCCAGGAACCGCCGATGGCAAAGCGGACCTCAGCCGATTCCAGCGCGGCACGCATCGCCGCGAATGCATTTCCAAGAGGAATCACTGCCTGCCATAGGCCTTTCGAGCGAGTTCGTGCCCAAAGCGAGCACATGCAATCCGGAAGGTGATCTCCGCGTCGTCGGCCTCCGGGTACATCCGGCGGATTGAGGAACGCTGGACGGAATCGCCGGCGCGCCAGAGCGCGACGCCAATGGCCAGCCGCTCGGCAGGGGACATTTCCGCCAGGCGACGGAAGTATGCCTCATGTGCTCTCGGCGAAGTATCCATTGAGCTCACTGTTCCTACAGTATGCC
Organism: Bryobacterales bacterium; assembly: GCA_020847315.1. Classification (GTDB taxonomy): domain Bacteria; phylum Acidobacteriota; class Terriglobia; order Bryobacterales; family Bryobacteraceae; genus JACTMJ01. The sequence continues at coordinate 1,122 of JADLCF010000267.1, forward strand.
GCAAGGCTGCTGCACGGGAGGCGGGGAACGCATGAACGGCATGCGGCGATGGCCGTTTTCCATTGTCATGGCCGGCGCGAGATGGGGGTTGCCTTCGCGCCTTACGCCGGGTGAGGCGTGCCGCGAGAACTGCCGGCGTGATGGGCAGGCCTTGCACCGGCTGGCGCGGCGCTTCGATACGCATCGGGTTTGTGGCGAGATTCGGGGTGATTGAAAGCTTGGTTTCGTGGCTCTTCTGGCATTTTAGTGGCCGGGTCACCGTGAAACCGGGCCCTCATCTCTGGCTGGAAGAAGCGATGGGAGGGAGTTCCCCCTCCCAAACCCTCCTCCCGCTCGCCGCGTGGCAAGGGGAGCAGGCTCTTTAAGCCCGGCTCCCCCAACACTTCCAGCGTGGGGGCGGTGCTCGCCTGTAAAGGCCAAGCCCTTCGGGAGCGCGTTGCGCTGCCTTGACAGGCTCCGCGCCGCCATGGAAGCCCATGAGGTTGGAGCCACTAACATGCCGGAAGAGGTGGTTTCGAAATCGATGCTCCGGTGGTTTGCATGGAGCGGGCGGCTCCGTTATTGCGCCGTTGAGCCGCCGTCAAGACAAGACCGCTTGGAGACGCGGGCTTCGGAGTATTTGCGGTTGGGCGCCGTGCTAGAGCCACGGATGGACGGATTCGTGGCGGACTTGCCAGGCTTGGGGGAAGCCGGGGGTGTTGGATGCCTTCTCCTTTCCCTGCCAGCCGGCGGCCATGAGCGCAACGGCGGCCAGGAGGCCTCCGTTGCCGGGGAGGTAGAGGGGGAGACTCGGGCGCTGATAGTTGTGGCCGTTCGGGAGCCATTCGTTCTTGGGCGAGGGGAGCAGCAAGGCATCCACGGCGGCTTCCGGTTCGAGCAGGCGCGCGGCGGTCATGGCCGTCATGGGGTAATCCCAGCCCCAGGTATCGGCCCATCGCCAGCTCTTGAGCGCGCGGTGGAGCGTGCGGCGCATGGTTTCCGGATCCGCCATCCCGCCGGGCAGGACACCCAGCGCGGCGAGCATCGAGGGGTGATCGTAATTGCGTTTCGTGAATGTCTCCGGGCAGTTCTCGTGGGCCAGATAGACGCCCTCCCGGACGGGGAGCTTCGACAGGTTGCGGCGGACGCGCTGCCATTGTGGCTCTTCCGGGAGGCCGAGGCGGCGCCGCCACTCGAGAGCGATGCCGAGGCCATGCCGCCAGTATTCGAGTTCGAACGTGGGGTTCCAGGTTTCACGCGGGGGGTGGTTCTCCTGCGCAGGAATGACAGGGGGGCCGAGGATGAAGCGGCCATTGCGCTCGACGGCGAAGGACGCCATGAATTCCGCGGTGGCAAAGACGACTTCGGCGTAGCGTTCGAGGGTCTCCCTGATGGGACGCGCGCGCCAAAGAAGTTCCGCGAAGGCGATGGGGTGAGGCTGCTGCCAGATGAGGAGTGGCCCGATGGCCGAGGGACTATCCGCGCCATCGGGACCCGCCATCTTGGGCCAGCGCGCGCCCGCGTAACCCTGCCGCTTGGCGGTGGCGATCGCCGATGGGAGAATTCGCCGGTACCATCCCATGCCGCGGGCAAGCAATTCCGGGCGGCTCCACAAGGGGAAATGCGCGGCATGCCACCAATGCATTTCGAGGTGGAATTTTCCGTACCAACTGTTGCAGGTGAGGCCGGTTTCCTGCGGGGGCATGGAGCCGGCGCATTGGATAGCGGTGAGGTATTGGGAGAGGACCGCGCGGCGCTCGATCTCCTTGGCGCGGGAGTCTGAAGCGGTGCTGAAATCCACGTCTCCGCCGCCCTGCCAGAAGCTCCGCCAGTGGGATTCGATGACAGGGAAGGGATCATCCGGCGGGAGTTCCGGGCGGTTTGGCGCGAAGCTTGCGAGAAAGTTGAGTTCGGAGGTGGCTGCGCGCAGGACCAAGGCGTGGGGGGCCGTTTGCTCCATGGAGGCCTCCCCCTTCCATTGGATGGCGACCTCGTAACGATCGTCGTCGAGGCGGCGCGCGATGTGGACGGTGCGCTCCGAGACGGGGTGGAGGGTGGTTTGGTGACGGCCAGGCGCGTCCCAATCCGCCGCGGTTATGGAGGGTGAGGCATAGGGAAAGCGCAAGCGAACGGCGACGCGCCTACTGGGGAGTAGGGCGGAGCGGATGCGCACGGCGAGGCAATCGAGCGTTGGGTGACAGGCCGTTTCGACCTCGACGGGCTCACCATCGAAAATGAAATGACTGCGCAGGATGCCCCGCCAAAGATCAAGCTCCTGACGGATGCCGTGAAGATCGCCGGGCTCGGCTTCCCTGCCATCCGCGCGGAGCAGGAGGAAGCCGATTTGGCCCAGATGCAGGCGGTGCGGGTTTTCGCGCAGGAACTGGAAAAGCTCCCGCTGGCCATCGGCTTTCGTGGCGTAGCCGACCGCGCGGCCGTAGGTATCGAAGGGCTCGTAAAGGAACTCCCGGCCGCGCAGGTTGGCAGGCATGGGAAATCGATGCCAGCCCCACTGGGATTGCGTGCAGAGGGGCATCGCCTTCGCGTAGAGCGAGGGGAAGGTTTGGAGGCCCGTGACATCGGCGGTAAAGGCGAACTCGCCGTTGCCGACCGAGAGGGGGGAGCGTGGGGAGAACTCCGTGAGCACGGGGGAATGGCGGGCGACCACGGCGCGCCGGTCAATGGAATCCACAGAGGAAGCAGGATGCTGCGCGGGAGGCGCGGCTTCGTGCCGCGCAGGGAACGCGGTGGCGAGAGCGGGGAGGGCCGCGCCGAAGCGGACGAAGTCTCTGCGGGAAGCGGGCATCGCATCCAGTTCAGCCGATTCCGGCGGGAATCGCAAGGGGAATTGCGGCGCGGCGGCGCATGGGATGGGGTTCTTCTCCCGATCTGGGCGGGGATCGGCGGGGAAGAATCCGGGGATTTCGCCGCTTTCCTTTCGGCGACGGTTTGATAGACTCCGTTAGGCTGGATTTAGAAATCACCTTAGAGACATTACGGAGGAATTTGCCCATGCCTTTGAAAAAGCGTTGCGCCGCCGAATTTTTCGGTACGTTCTGGCTCGTGTTTGGAGGTTGCGGAAGCGCCGTTCTGGCAGCCGCATTTCCAAACCTGGGAATCGGATTTCTGGGGGTGGCGCTGGCTTTCGGCCTGACGCTGCTCACGATGGCGTATGCGATCGGCCATATTTCCGGATGCCATATCAACCCCGCCGTCACCATCGGCCTGGTAGCCGGGGGACGCTTTCCAGCGGGGGAACTGCTTCCCTACTGGGTATCGCAGGTGGTTGGCGCGATCGCCGGCGCGGGGGTGCTGGTGGTAATCGCTTCGGGGAATGCGGATTTCAGCCTCGCGAACGGCCTCGCGTCGAACGGCTTCGCCGAACACTCCCCAGGCGGGTACACGATGCTGGCGGCGCTGGTGGCGGAAGTGGTGCTGACGTTCTTCTTCCTGTTCGTGATCATGGGCGCCACGGATAAGCGGGCACCCTCGGCGCTGGCCCCGGTGGCCATCGGGCTCTGCCTGACGCTGATCCATCTGATTGGCATTCCGGTGACTAATCTTTCGGTGAATCCGGCGCGGAGCACCGGACCGGCGCTGTATGTGGGGGGCTGGGCGCTCGCGCAGCTCTGGCTATTCTGGATTGCACCCTTAATTGGCGGAGCCTTAGGGGGACTGGTCTACGCCTGGCTTGGCCGGGAAGACTAGGCGCTAGAACTCAACTCGCCGCTAGAACTCGAGGAGAAAACCTCGCTTGCCGGGATTCGTGCCGGTAGCATGGCCGATTTGCGCAGTGACGCCCGCCGTCTCATGGATATGGCCGCTGAAGAAGCGGGCAGGCTGCACGGCGTCGATGAACTCGCGGATGGCGGTGCTGCCGGCATGCCCGCCGTTGCGCATGAGGTCGAGCGGCGTGCCATAGGGCGGGCAATGGCAGACGAGCACGTCGGGCGGAGGCTGCCGGAAGGGTTCGAGGCGACGCGCGATTTCCGCCTCTGTATATTCACCGGGGGTGTCGAACGGCGTGGGGTTCGAATAGCCAAGAAAGGCGAACGCGCGCCCGCCCAATTCCATGCGCTTGCCGTGGACTGCCTGGAAGCCGAAGCGGGCGCAGAAGGCAGCGATATCGCCTTCGCTTTCATGATTACCGGGAATGACGAGGAGACGCTCTCCGAGGGGGCGAAGGATTTCGCCGCACGCATCGAGGCCGCGCGCCCAACTCACGAGATCGCCCGCGCAGATGTATACGTCCGCGTCTTGCGCGAGGACAGCTTCGAGGGCTTTGTGGTCATTGTGAATGTCTGAAAACAGAAATATGCGCATGGCGCGGGACTCCTGGCCGGCACAGGGATCGAGCCGTTCCCCCAGGATGCCTCATTGTGGAGGCGGAGCGGGAGGCGGGACAGGCTGTTCTTCGGTTTGCGACTTGTCGAGAGCGTCCGGCTCTGCGTCGAAGGTGATGGTGGCCTCCGCGCTGTATTTGCGATAGAGGCGGAATTCGACTTCGTTCTTCGTGAGAAGCTTCGCGGCGCGCATGCGGATTTCAGCGCGGAGGGGCAGGACGAACTCGGATTCCCCAATTTTCGTGAAATCGTAATCAAGCGTTGTCCAAGCCTTGAAGAGCGGGTAGCCGGCGGGGATATCCACGGTATTCTGGGCGATCCGCATGATCAGTTCCGTATCGTGATCGACGTAAACCAAGCCTTCCTGACCGGCGATCACGGGGTCAAGGTCATCGTACTTGACGGTCCATTTGGAATAGCGGCGGGGGAGCTTGTAGGAGAAGACGTGCATGAGGCGGCCGCGCAAGGTGCCGTAGCGGAGCCAATGAAATTCCGTGTGGGATTCCTTCTCGAAGATTTCCTTGAGCATGGTGCCGAACTCACCGGTGCTCGATGCGCCGCCTAGCTGCTGGATCGCCATGTTCTGGACCGGATGATTGTTGACGAGGATGACATCATAGTTTTCCTTGTCTTCGAAGTAGCTGAGCTTGGCGGTGATCGTATCCTGTTTCTGCCAGAGTTCGAGACCGGAGGGATCGACGTAGCGGCGAGTGACCTGCACGCAGATGAAATCCGGGAGGTTCTTCGAATAGTTGGCGGCGTATTCGCGCATCCAATCGAGGATGCGTTTTTGATCTTCCGCGGAGGGGGCGGGGCGGGATGGAGGGGCGGCGACTTCCTTCGCGTTCGCGGGGGCGGCCGGAGGGAGGCTCTTGCTGCGCGCGGCCAAGGCTTGCAGGGCCTCCTCGGTTCTAGGACCCACGCCAGCCGCCTTCATTTCGACGAGGAAGCGATCCGGCAACTGAGTCGTAAGCTTGACCTTGGCGAGGTAACTGGCGACATCCTTGTCTTTCCAGTTGAGCTTCACAGACGAGGTGAGGAAAGATTCGAGTTTCTCGACGGTGAGCGTCTGGGCCGGCGCCGCCGCGGTCACAATCAGAAACAGCGCCACTTGGAGAAATCGACCCATACCCTCTCTTGACGTTAGCGGGGGCGGCTCCCGTTGCGCAAACTCGTCATCCTTTGGGACCGGGTTAGCGAGCCGGGAGCTTTACAACATCCCGGATGGCCGCCATGGCAAGCGGGGCGATGGCCCGGTACCCGGCCGCGTTGGGATGAAGGCCATCGTCGGAAAACTCCTTGCGGAGCGCGCCGGTGTTATCGGCCATCGCCGTGTAGTAATCGACGATCTTGTAGTGGCGCCGCGCCGCCTCCTGCTTCAGCCATATATTGAGCGCGGCAATCCGGCTGGGGGAGCGCCGCTGCGTGTGGATGAAGCGCATGCCGCGATCCTTCGCATAGTCGCTCACGGGCATGACGGTGGCGACGATGACCTTGATGCGGTGCTTATCGGCGAGATCGAACATGCTCTCAAAGTTGCTCTCGATCACCTCGGACGGCACGCCGTTGGCGATATCGTTCGTGCCCGCGAGGATGAGCATCGCAGCGGGGTGGAGATCGATCACATCGCGCTGGAAGCGGCCGAGCATGTGGCCGGTCATCTGCCCGCTAATACCGCGGTTGACGAAATCGTAACCGGGAAAATACTCTTCGAGGCGCCAGGAATCCGTGATGGAGTCGCCCATAAAGACGACGCGAGGCGATTTCTGGTTGGGGGCGGGGAGACGGGTGTTGGCTTCGCGATAGCGGGCGAAATTGTCGCGGTCAGAGCCTCGCAAGGACGTCTGATTGCGCCGCAAGAGCTCCATTTCCCAGGCGTCGAGCCGGAGGAAGAGGCCGCGCAATTCGGAGACCTGCTTATCGGTGGTCTCCGGGAGCGGGTAGGGCTTCTCCATGGCGTCCAAGAGTTGCAGGTAGCCGCGCAGGGCCGCATTCAGGCGATGGACTTCCATGGCGTTCTGACTCCCGCCGTTGGCGTTGAGATTGAGGACAGCCTGTTTCGCTTGCGCGAGCAGCGGCTCTCCGGCACGGGACAAGTTGGGGATCAGAATGGCCGTGCTTTCGACAAGTTGCGCGCTTCGATCATAGGCGGCCAGCATCTCATTGCCGTTCCAGCGCGCGACCGCCACCTCCGGCGTGGGAGCCGGGGCAGCCGTCTGCGCAGGGAGTGACGGCACACATGCCAGACAGACCAGACTTGCGCCAATCAAGAGCGCCCATGTTTGAGGATTCCAGCGCATCGCGAACAACCAGCCTCCAAGAAAGGGTTTCTTCCACTATAAGCAAACGCGGAGAGGGAGGGCCTGAGCGGATGAGGGCCGGACGGCAGGCGTATGGCGGGCTGCGCGGTCGGTTTGTAAACTCTCTTTCCATTAATAAACATAAAGGAAGATATTCCTTGACTACAAAGCAGTGCTGGGATACAAATACCCTAATTGTGCGGTTGGTTCAGGAGAGGTAGCCAGGAATTGTCAATCGGCTAAACATGTCCGCAGGGCGCATTTCGCCCGGACGATGCCGTGCCCGACGCAACTCGCGACGTTTGTGTCTCCAGTTTCCCGCGAACCTTGGCCAACACCCGCAGAATAACGAAAGGGGTCACTCCGAATGTCGAGACCACGTGTCTTTGCAGTGAGAGTTCTTATCATTCTGATGGCGCTCGTCCCGGCTGCGACGACCGCCGCCCAGGAATTCCGGGCAACGATTTCCGGCCACGTTTTCGATTCCTCCGGGGCGGCGATCCCCGGCGCGAAAATTCAGGCCGTCAACATCGCAAACAATGAAAGTTCGCAGGCGACAACGAATAGCTCGGGCGTCTATTCGATCCCGTTTCTTCGTCCGGGCGCATACAAGATTACCGCGACGGCGGACGGCTTCAAGACCTACGCGCGGGAGAATGTCGTCCTACAGGTCGGCCAGATCGCCGGTATCGATATCAACCTCGAAGTAGGGGCCATCACGGAGACAGTGGAAGTCACTTCCCAAGCGGCGCTACTCGAGACGCAAACCGCCTCCCGCTCCGGGGTGGTGAACAATCAGCAGGTGGCCGAACTGCCGCTGAATGCGCGCAATCCCTTCATGTTGGGCACGATGATGTCCGGCGTTACGTTCCGGGGCGCGGCGATTTGGCAGCGGCCGTTTGACAATGGGGCGATCGCGCAGTGGTCCGTGAACGGCGGGCGGCAATCCAATAACGAGTTCATGATGGATGGCGCGCCGAACAACGCGCAAGCCGGCCTCAATAACATCGCCTATGTACCGATTGTCGATGCGGTGCAGGAATTCAACGTGCAGATGAATTCCTACGATGCGCAATACGGCAAGACGGGCGGCGGCGTATTCAACGTCGTTCTAAAGAGCGGCACAAACGACTTCCACGCTACAGGCTGGGAATTTTTGCGACGCAAGTGGCTGGACGCCAATACTTTCCAGGGAAATGCGGTGCCACGCGCGGCGGGAGTGGAGAATGAACGGGCAAATCATACGCTCGATCAATACGGGTTCCAGTTGGAAGGCCCGGTGTATTTACCGAAGTGGCTCAAGAAGGATTCGCCGGTGAAGCTCTATTATCTCGGGAGCTTCGAAAACTACCGGGAGAAGACGCCGAACCCGCTGACGAATTCGTATCCGGAAGCGGAGATGCGCACGGGAGATTTCTCAAAGCTGACGACATCGGACGGCAAGGCCATCACGATCTACGATCCATTGAATGCGACCGATCCCGGCGGCAACCCGATCCGCTCCCCGTTCCCGAATAACCGGATTCCCCAGGCGCGGATCAGTCCGGTAGCGGCCGCGGTGAGCGCGTTCATGCCCCTGCCGAATTCGCCGGCACGGGCGGGGTCACGGTATTCGACGAACAACTTCCTGACTCCGGAATATGTCAACAACGACAAGTTTTACAACCTGATCCTGAAGTTCGACTGGAACTTCGGCGACAATCACCGGGCGTTTTTCCGCCACGCGTCGAATGACCGCACGGAAGATCGCGCGGTAAACGGGATCGACAACAAGGTGGGCACGGACGGCCAGCAGCCCTTCCAGCGCATCAATGACGCCTACGTGGCGGACTGGGTGGCGACCTTGACGCCGACGCTGGTGCTGAACGTACGCGGATCCTATAACCGCTTTATTGAAAAAGGGCTGGGCCGCGCGAACGAGAACTTCGATCTGACGTCGCTCGGGCTGCCCGCCAGCATGGTGAGCCAACTCCCCGGGCCGGCCTTCTTCGGACGCTGGGAGATGACGGGTTACTCCTCAATCGGGCGCTACCAGAGCGTGAACATCACGAACAATTACAATCTGGCGGCGAACCTGACCCTGATCAAGGGCGCGCACACGATGAAGACCGGCATCGACCTTCGACGCGGGCACTTCATCCGGCAGGATACGGGGAACATCCTACAATTCCAGAACAGCGCCGCCTGGACGCAGAGGCTGTATAACCAGGGCGAGGCAACCTCAGGCGACGGCTATGCCACGTTCCTGCTGGGCACACCCACGGGCGGAAGCTCGAATTACCCGGTATTTCCGTTTTACCGGCAATGGTACTTCGCGCCTTACTTCCAGGATGATTGGAAGGTCAACCGCAAGTTGACACTGAACTTGGGGCTGCGTTGGGATTACAACGGGCCCACCGATGAGAAGTACAACCGCATCAACCGCGGGTTCGACGCGTCTCTGGCCAACCCAATCGCAGGGCAGATTTCGGCGGCGAATCTGGCGCTCTATCCGCAACTCAAGAACCTGAGCGGCGGACTGCTGTTCGCGGGAGTCGGGGGCCAGCCGACGATCGCCTACAAGCGGGACCTCAACAACTGGCAACCCCGCGCCGGTTTCGCCTACGCCTGGAACGACAAGCTGGTTCTCCGCGGCGGTTACGGACTCTACTATATGAATCCAACCAACGATGCGCAGATCAACTCGGGTTTCCAGACGAATACTCCGCTCGTGAACTCGCTTGACGGCAATCGGACGCCCATTCCGAATGTGTATTCGAACCCCTTCCCCACCGGCATCAACCAGCCCGCCGGATCCGCGCTGGGCGCGCTGACTTTCGCCGGGCAGAACAGCAACTGGTTCAATCCGAACTTCGATACACCGCTGGTACACCAGTTCTCACTGGGCTTCCAATACCAGACTAGCCAATCGAGCACGATTGAACTCTCCTATGTGGGCAGCCGCTCGCGGGGCCTGAACGATGAACGGGATTACAACATCCCCACGCTTGATTTTCGGAAGCAGTGCAATCTGCTCGAGGGTGGAAGCGCATCTTACTGCGACGCGCAGGTTCCGAACCCCTTCAAGGGCATTGAAGCGTTCCGTGGAACGACGTACTTCACGGCGAGCAATATCAGCCGGTTCAGCCTGGCCCGTCCATTCCCCCAATTCAACGGCAACATGCAGCAAAAGGGGCTGGACACGTCGGACATCTGGTACAACTCGATCCAGGTGAACTATAACCAGCGGCTTGGCAATGATCTGACGATCGTCAGTAACTATACCTTCAGCAAGATGGTGGAGCAGTGGGGTTTTAACGATCCCTACGCGGGAGTGGCGCAACGGGGCCTGTATTTTCTGGACCGTCCGCACTACTTCAAGTTCACCACCGTGTATGAATTGCCTTTCGGCAAAGGCAAGAAGTTCGCAGGGGGCGCAAGCGGGGTGACCGATAAGCTGCTTTCGGGGTGGCAGGTGACCACGTTTTACACCAATGCGAGCGGCGAACCGACCGATTTGCCGGGCAACGTGTTTCAGCTTCGCGATCCCTCGATCTCCGATGTGGATTGGAAGGCGCACCAGGTGCGCGGCTTCAATGCCTGCACGGAGCGGCTCTTCAACAACGGCACGACGTCGCGCATCAACTGCGCGGCGGGCGAGGACCCCTACTGGCTGATGCTGCCCAGCTACGCACCGCGGGCAACGCCGACGCGGAGCGGGCAGATTCGCAAGCACCAGGCGTTCACGATGGACGCCTCCTTGAACAAGATGACGCAAATCACCGAGCGGCTGCGCGTGCAGTTCCGGGCCGAAGCGTTCAACCTCTTCAACCACAACTACTTCGGGCGGGATAGCTTCAACACCGATCCGACCAACCCGAACTTCGGGACCGTGTTCCCGGCGACGGTTTCGAATCAGAATAGTTTTCCGCGCCAGATTCAGTTTGGCTTCAAGGTGTTCTGGTAGAAAGCCGGGATTCGTTCTGAAAGAGGGGTGGCGGCGGATCTTCCGCAGCCACCCCTTCTTCTTGCAGCCTCGGGATCGAGGCCTTGCTTTCCAGAGATGAAGCGGTCTCGCTATACTTTGCAGCATATGTTCGCCTGGATCAAGAAGCTGCACATGTATGCGGGGCTGCTGACGTTCACCGCGCTGGTGGTCTGGGGGATTACCGGAATTCACGCGGTCTTTCTCCCGGCGCCCGGCTCGCAGGAAAGCCTGCCGGCGGAAGTGCGCGAGATCGCTTGGAAAGCTCCAGGCAACCTGGACGATAAAGCGCTTTCACGGGCGGCGATTGCAGCGAGCGGGCTTCGCACGGTGGGCCAACCGGTGTTGCAGCGGCGCGACGAACAGCAGAACCTGACGTTCGCCGTCTTCGGGCCGAACGGGCGGCGGGACCTGACTTACCTCGAAAGCGAGGGCAAGCTCCGCATGGAGATCCGGCAGAACTCACTGGTGGCGTTTTTGAGTGAATCGCATGCGGGAAGCACGCGGCGTGGCCCGCCCGAGTGGGGCGCGCGGGTCTGGGGAGTCTACAACGAATTCTCTAACTGGGCATTCGCGTTCATGATCTTCAGCGGGATCTACCTGTGGCTGGCGACACGGCCCCGGATGGTCTGGGCGTGGAGCACCCTGGTGGTGGCGGCGCTCATTGTCGCGGTGTTGTGGTGGGGGGCGAGGTAAGCAATGTTTCGATGGATGCGCAATATCCACCTGGCGCTTGGTGTGAGTTTTTTCCTGGTGGCGCTGCTTTTCGCCTTGAGTTCCACGGTTCTCATGTACCGGTCCTGGTTCCCGAAGAGCGTCGACCGGACGAACGCGAGCGTGCGGTTAGAGCCCGGGCTCGATGGACGGGCGGCGGCGCTCGCGCTGATGCGCATGCACGGCATTACGGGCGATCTCTACGATATCCGGGCAGAAGGAAGCGATCTCCGATTCCGGATCGCGCGACCGGGCACGGAAGCGGCCGTTGCTTACAGCCCCGCCACGGGGGAGGCAAAGCTGGAGACGCGCCGGTACAACTTCTACGAGATGCTGGTGCAACTGCACACCAACCATGGATTCTGGCACGACACCGCCACCTCGAATGCGTGGGCGCTGCTTTCGCTCGGAGTCTCAATCGGACTCCTGCTGCTCGGGGCGAGCGGGATCTATCTGTGGTACAAGCATCCGAAAGAACGGCTCATCGGCAACATCCTGCTTGCGATCGGCTTCGCCGTTCCAGCGGTGGCGCTGCTGATTACCCGGCTGCAAGGCAGCTAGAGCAGGAAACTGTCACCCTTTCGAGGGATCTCCACCGGCAGGCCGTACTCCTGCCCAATTCGTTCCTTCAGCGCCTCCATCTGGATGGCTTCGCCGTGCACCAGGAAGACCTTCTTGAGGCCGGGCACGATACTCTTCATCCAGTTGATCAATTCCTGCTGATCGGCGTGGCCCGACATCTCATTGAGCTTCTCGACACTGGCGCGGACGTAGACGGGGTCTCCAAAGATGTTGACTTCCTTCTCGCCGTCGAGCAGCTTGCGGCCCAGTGTGTGTTCGGCCATATAGCCCACGATGAGCACCGTATTGCGGGGATCTCCCACGTTGTTGCGCAGGTGATGGAGAATACGCCCCGCTTCGCACATGCCGGATGCGGAGATGACGACGTGCGGGTAATGGATGTCATTCAGCGCCTTCGATTCGGAGACCTCCCGGACGTAGCGTAATCGATGGAAACCGAAGGGCTCGAGGCCGTCCATGAGGAAGGCGCGCGCTTCGTGGTCATAGAGATCCTCGTGTTTGCGGAAGGTCGCGGTGACGTTCACGGCTAGCGGACTATCGACGAAGACCTGGATATCCGGGATCAGTTTTTCGTTCATTAACTGGTGCAGCAGCAGAACCAGTTGCTGGGTACGCCCGACGGCGAAGGCGGGCACGATCAGCTTGCCGCCACGCTGGACGGTCTTGTTCACGATCTCGGCGAGGCGGCCTTTCACGAGCCCGATGGGCTTGTGCAGACGCGCGCCATAGGTACTTTCCATGATGAGGTAATCGGCGGGCGGGAGCGCCTCCGGATCCCGGATGATGGGCAGGTTGGGCCGGCCAACATCGCCGGAGAAAATGAGGCTGGTGCGAGCAGTGCCGTTCTTGTGGACGAGATACACGGAATTTGAGCCGAGGATGTGCCCCGCCTCGTAGGTATCGAGCCGGAGGTTGGGGGCGATCTCGACGGGCGTGTGCCTTTCGACGGGCCGGAAGAGGGGGAGCGTGGCCTCCGCATCGACGATGCTGTAGAGGGGTTCGATGTCGTGATTCTCGTCAGTTTGCTCCAGCACATTCCGCCGGTGCTTGCGTTTGTTGATGAACTCGGCGTCTTTTTCCTGGATGAAGGCGGAATCCCGGAGCATGGAATCGCACAAATCGGCGGTGGCGGAAGAGGCGAAAATCGGCCCGGTGAAGCCGTTCTTCACGAGAGAGGGCAAGTTACCGGAGTGATCCATGTGCGCGTGGGAGAGCACGACGGCGTCCACTTCGGCGGGCGGGAACGCGAAATTCCGGTTAATTTCGTTCGCTTCGGAGCGCCGGCCCTGGTAGAGGCCGCAATCTAGCAGAATGCGTCGGCCCTCCACCTTTAACTCGTGCAAGGAACCGGTGACGGTCTGGGCGGCGCCGCGAAAGGTGAGTCGCATCGTTTTACTCGATCACACCCCTTCACCGCTCCGCAACAGGAATGCGAAGGACTTGCGGCAATGGCGGCTCCTGGTTTCGCCCCCGGCAGACCTGAACTTCTTGCGGGACCGCAACTTCCGGTAGGATATCGGGTTTAACGGAGTGTGACGGTCTCAATGGCGGTGGAGGCGGACAGCCAATTGATGCTCCGCGTGAAGGAGGGGGACGAGCCAAGCTTCGCCCTGCTGCTGCACCGCTTCCGCGTGCCCGTCTTTCAGTTCCTGAACCGGATGGTGGAGAGCCCGGCGGTGGCGGAGGAGTTGGCGCAGGAGGTTTTCCTGCGGGTTTACCGGGCGCGGGCCACGTACGAGCCGAGCGCGAAGTTCACGACCTGGCTTTACCGGATCTCAACGCACCTGGCGCTCAACTACCTGCGGGATTCGCGCAAGGAGCGGGAACATCTCCGGCTCGATGAGACGCCGGAGGACGGGAGGCCGGTGCAGGTTGCCTCTGCCGGCATTACGATCGAGGAGAGGCTGGTGGCGAACGACCGGGTGGCGCGAATTCGGAGGGCGGTGGGGGAACTGCCGGAGAAGCAGCGCGTGGCGGTGCTGCTGCACAAGTATCAGGAGATGGACTACCGGCAGATCGCGGAACTGCTGGACACCTCGGAATCCGCGGTGAAATCCCTGCTCTTCCGGGCGTATGAGAGCCTTCGCGTGAAGCTGGCGGATCTGGCGACGGGGCATGCAACGAAGGTGGCGGGATGACGGGCAGGACCGGATGATGGGCGGGGCGGGATGATGAGAGGGAAGGCCCGATGATGAGGAAGGAGGGGGCGATGAAGAATTTCGATGCGCGAGAGGCTTCCGGGTTCGCGGGAACCGAGCGTACGGAAGACGTTGCGCCCGAGACGCGGGATGGCGTCTGGGCGTTGCTCGATGAGTGGAACGCGGGCGAACCGGCGCCGGATTTCGACGCTGCGGTGCTTGCGCGGATCCGCGCTGAGAAACGCCCCGCGGCCCGGAACAGTTGGGTGGAAGGACTGGCGGCGTGGTTTCGAGGGATGGACGCGGTGCGCGGATTCGGACTGGCGGGCGCACTGGCGACCGTGGTTTTCGCGGCGATGATGTTGCGCCAGCCGGCGGTGGCGCCGGAGATCCCGGCCAACCAGACGGCGAGCCAGGAACTCTCCGCGCAACAGGTGGAACTGGCGCTCGAGGATCTTCGGATGCTTGACGAACTCTATAGTCCTCCCTCGCCCGAGGAGAACCAGAACAAGAAGATCTGACGCCATGAAACGCATTCGATCGATCCCGATGTTGTGTCTGCTGGCGATCGCCCTGGCGGTTGCGGGGGATTGGCGCGCACTCCGGGCGCAAACGCAGCCGGGGGACAGCGGGCAGGAAGCAACTCCCGGAGCGGGACGGCCAGACAACCCGCAGGGACAGGGGCGCGGCATGCGCCGCCAAGGCCCGGATGGCCGAGGGGGAGGCCCGATAGCCCGCCGCCGGGCGCAACGGGAGCAAATGCGGCAACTGCGGATTCTCGACCGGCTTTCACGGATGAGCCCGGAGAAGCGGGAACGGCTACTCGAGAATCTGCCACCCGCGCGGCGGCGAATCGTGAACCGGACGCTGGAGCGTTACCAAGCAATGCCTCCCGAACGGCGCGCGGCCCTTGTGGAGCGCCTGAGGCAATTCGATGCCATGACGCCGGAGCGGCAGGCACACCTGCGCGAACTGCTGCGCTCTCTCGAACAATTGCCGGCGGAGCGGCGGCAGGAGATCCGGAGTGAGTTTGCCCGGATTCAGCGAATGCCGGACGAGGAGCGTCTCGACTACACGGCATCGAACGCATTCCGGCAGAAATTCAGCGACTCCGAACGCGAGTTGCTGTTGGATCTTGTGGACGCAGCCCCGGCGCCTTAAGCGTTTTTCGCTCGTCAATTTCCGTTCCGCGATACGCGCATCCGGCTCCCGATGTCTTGGGCCGCGGGGACGGCGAATTTTTGCCGCGCTCGATGATAGGATCTAGGGAGCCATGAAAATAGGGATTGTTGGACTCGGCTTCATGGGAAGCACCCATGTGAAGGCCATCAAGAAGATGGGCGCGACCGGCCCGTATC
>JADLCF010000268.1 GCA_020847315.1 Bryobacterales bacterium
CCATCTTCACGGAGAGTTCGTTCTGCCGCGAAGGGTTTTGGCGTTGGGCTTGCCGCAACTGCCGTTCCACGCCCAGAAGGTTCTGCACGTGGTGGCCGATCTCGTGGGCCAGCACGTAAGCTTGCGCAAAATCGCCCGGCGCTCCGAAGCGGCGGCGGAGTTCGTCGAAGAAGCTCAGGTCCACATAGGCCTTCTGGTCTCCGGGGCAGTAGAACGGGCCGGTCGCGGCTTCGGCGAAACCGCAGGCGGATTGCACGGCATCCCGGAAGAGCACCAGTTTCGGCGGCTGGTAAGGGCTGCCCTCTCCGGCAAGAATCTTCGTCCACACGCGCTCCGTATCGTCGAGGACAAACGAAACGAACTGCACCTGCTTCTCTTCGGCGGGGTCGTTGACCGGGGCGGCGGTGTTCGCGCCTGGGGACGTATCCATGCTCACGCCGCCCCCACCCAGGAAGGGCGAGAGCAGGTCCTGTTTGAAGACGAAACTCAACACGAGGAGGATCAGGATGCCCCCGATGCCAAGACCACCGCCACCCAGCATGGGCCGGCGGAATCCACCCCCGCCGCCGCCTCCGCCGCGTAGGTCTTCCAGATTCCGGCTACGTCCCCCAGGTGTCCAGCGCATGCGCGATTCTCCTCTTGAATGATTCTGCCGTATTTTGCGGTTGCAGCGGTAGATGTGATCGAGGGCGGCTGGGTTCCGCGCCGCTTTGCCGCGTCGCGGTTACACTGGCAGGATGGCGCGCCGGTCTCATCGATTGCTGTTCCTCATTTGGCTTTGCTTCGTGATTCGGCTCGTCTTCTACGCTGCCGTCTATCCGATGTGGGAAGGGTTGGATGAGTGGGGGCACATGGCCTATATTGACCATCTGCGCCAGACCGCCAGGTCCCCCACGTCGCAAGCCCCCGTTTCCGGCGAGATCGCAGCCTCCTTCTTCCTGCTGCCGCTCGCGCCGCACCTGCCTTCGTACGTTGGCGCGGGGGTCTCTCATGGCGAGTATTGGAAGCTTCCTCCGGAGGAACGCCAGCGGCGGGAGCAAGCCCTTCATGGCCTACACCTCGATCTCCCCCCGCTGCCGCAGGTACGCGCGGAGAACTATCAGGCACAGCACCCTCCACTGGCATACTGGCTGCTCACGGCGCTGGATTGGGCCTTGGGTTTTGAAGACCTTCCGTCTCGCGTCTATGCGCTGCGGATGGCGTTGGTGGCCATCGCCTCGCTCTGTTTACCACTGCTCTGGATGCTGTGCCGGCGGGTGTTCGCGAGCCAGGAACTCACCGCGCCGGCGTGCCTGGTGCTGGCGCTGATGCCGAACTTTGCCGTTTATGTCGCGCGGGTTTCGAACGATGGACTAGCGGTAACACTGATGGCGCTTGCGATGGTAGTGTTTGCAAGCCAGACGCCGCTTCGCCATTGGGCTCTCACTTCCGCTATGGCTGCGGGTGTGGCTGCCGCCGCCGCGCTCAGCAAGGCCTACGGAATCCTCCTGATTCCGGTCTACGCGCTGGTTTCGCTAGTTCCGAAGCCGTCAGGTTGGCTCAACCCCTTGAGGCGGTTCGCCCTCTTTCTCGCCGTCTTCCTGTTGTTGGCGGGTTGGTGGTTCGTCCCCACCTTCCTCTCCACCGGGACGCTCTCCGGAGAACGTTTAGACGTGGATGCCGCGGCCATCCCGTTGGCGGACCGGCTCCCGAACCTGTTTCGCGTCGATTGGTGGGAGGCCTGGATGTATGGCAGCAGTTCCCATATCTGGATCGGCGGATGGAGTTTTCTCCTGCTCGAGGAGTGGATCTATTGGATCTTTCGCGGAGTGGGGATCGCCGCGGCGGCGGGCCTATTACGGGCGGGCTACCGCTGGTGGCGTCATGGCTCGGAGCGGCCTTCCCTCACCCTGCCGGCGTTCTGGACCGTGCCCCTGCCACTGTTCGCGCTCTTTGTGATGGCGATCGCGTATCAGGGCTGGCAGATCTTCAACACGCAGGGCGCCTCCACGGCGGTGGGCTGGTATCTATCGAGCGTCGCCAACGCGGAGGCAGTGGTGCTGGTGGCGGGCCTCGGCTACGCCTTCGGCGCGCGGCATGCGGTGCGGTGCGCCGCCGCTCTTGCGCTGCTGCTCGCGGCGCTCGATCTGTTCACCGTGAACCTGCTGAGCCTCCCCTATTACGCCGGCCTCACGTCGGTCACGCCGGGCGAGATGCCTATTTTAATAGCCAGCCAATGGCCTGCGGGAGGATGGGGGGAAGTGGCGGGCAGGCTTGCTTCGAATCACCCGGCGTGGCTGCCGGGCGGGACATTACTCGCGCTGTGGGCACTTTATCTCGCGGCCACGCTGGTATTAACCGCGATAGCCACCCGGCTCGTCAAGACGCCGCGCTTCTCATGACTGCGCCGTGCAATGCGGTCTAGCGTTGAGCCTTGAAGAGGATCACTTCCGGGCGCGCGCCGTTCTCATCCGAAATACAGGACGAGCAGATGTGCTGGTAGCCATCCGCCAGCCTGGATACCGTGGCGGGCAGCACCACGCCGTCGTCCGGCTTGTGGTACGACGCCAAGGCCATTCTCGGCTTCCATCGCTTCAAGGTCGCGGCGGCCCCCTCGAGGGCGGGCGCTTCCGCGCCTTCAATATCCATCTTGATGAAATCCACGCGTTCCAGGCCCAGTTCGGCTACCAGTTTGTCGATCGTCGTGAGTGGCACTTCGTTGCCTTTGTGCGCGCCGGGCTGGTGCATCACCACCGTGTCCGCCGCCGAGTTCTCTCCCACTTGCTCAAGCACCAGCACGTCGTCCTTGTTCCAGACCCCCTTGGGGTAAACAACGACGCGGCCTTCGGCGATCTCCCTGGCGAAATTGCGGCGCAGGCATTCGACGTTGCGCGGGGAAGGTTCGATTGAGATCACCTTGCCGGCTCCGCGGGCGAGCGCGAAATGCGTAAACGTGCCCACATGCGCGCCACAATCGAGCACAACATCGCCCTGGTGAATGCCGTCGGGCTGGGAAATCCTGTAGATGTCACGAGCCTGCTCGGCGAGGTTGAAGGGCAGAACCCAACGATTCCCGGCGGGAATCCAGAAGCTGCCGCCCGCTTCGCCAGGGGAGGCGGGCAAGTCCCAGCGCTCATAGCCGGGGTCCGTGGCGCCCAGCTTCAAGCGCTCAATGAACTCATCCTTCACCGCTTCCTGCTCGAGATGCGCGGCGGGGGTCTTCAGGGCAAGAGAGAGTGGGCAGTAGGGGCTCTTTCCCTGGAGTGCCAGCAGGATGATCTCCGACTTGGCCGGCGCCGCCAGCCGACCCACCACAACCGCGCCAACCAGGAGGACGAGAACCGCCAGAATCGCTTTCTTCACAAGCCTGAGGATAGCACCGAACGGGATGCGATTTCGCGCCATCGCGCGCTCCGGAATCGAAGCGATCAAACGGAACCGGGTGGGCCGCGGCCAATGTTTACAGAATTCTCCATCGGCCACCGCAACTTCAAGACAGGCGGCGTGTTTCACTCCCCATGGGGGGAACCAGTCATGCGATGGAAAACGCCCGTCAACGCTGGAATACGATATCAAAACTTCGCGAGAGCAATGTGCGCCATCCTGGCTGTTCCGCTGGCTGTTGCCATTCTTACCGGGGAGGAAGTGGCAACCCGTTCTGCCGCGGGATTCTCCCAGCCGCTCGATGAAGCCCGGCAGGTGGAACATGTGGCGAACCGGCTGACGTTTGGGCCCACGCCGGATGTGGTGGCGAGCCTGCGGGCGATTGGGATCCACAAGTGGATCGAGTTGCAGATGCACCCGGAACGGGTGCCGGAATCGAAGATTCTTGAGGAGAAACTGGCCGCCTACCCCGCGCTGCGCATGACGACCGAGGAACTGGCGAAGGAGTATCCGAACCGGCAGTATCTGCGAGCGGTGGCGCGTGGCAGGGCGGAACTCCCCACGGACCCGAAGGAGAGAGAGACGGTGGAGGCGCTCTCGAAGGTCCAGGCGGAGCGGGAACGGGGATTCCTCAGGCAGGCAAGATCGAAAGGACAGGCTTCCGAACCGGACCGCGGCAGCGTGGCAGCCCCCAGCGACAGCCAGAACTTGGCGGGCATGAGCGAAGCCGAGCGGCTGATTGCGCTTGCCGGCATGACGGCGGAACAGCGGCAGGCCGCCATTCGTTCGCTGCCCGCCGCTGAGAGACGCGCGCTGGTGGAAAGCGTGCGCCCAGCATTGACCGTACAGGCGTCTCTGGTGGCGGGAAAGCTGTTGCGGGCTGTGTACAGCGATCGCCAGTTGGAGGAACTGATGACTTCCTTCTGGTTTGACCACTTCAACGTGAGCGTCAAGAAGGAAGCGGACCGCTACTACTCGATTCCCTATGAGCGGGATGTGATCCGCAAGCATGCGTTCGGCAAGTTTGAAGACCTGCTGGTGGCCACGGCGCAGAGCCCGGCGATGCTCTACTATCTCGACAATTACCAGAGCGTCTCGCCCGATGCGCGGCTGCGGCGGAGAATGCAGCGCGCGAACCGGGCGCCGCGCGGGTTGAACGAAAACTACGCGCGCGAACTAATGGAATTGCACACCCTGGGCGTGGAAGGCGGCTATACCCAGAAGGATGTAACGGAAGTGGCGCGCTGCTTCACCGGGTGGACGATTGACGTGCGCACGCCCGGCGGCGGGTTCCGCTTCGCGCCTCAACTGCATGACTCAAAATCGAAGATCGTGCTTGGGCACAAGATCGATGCGGGCGGGATGGAGGATGGTTTGCGCGTCCTCTCGCTGCTGGCGAATCACCCGTCCACCGCGCGGTTCATTTCCACCAAACTGGCCGAGCGCTTCGTGGCGGACCAGCCGCCCGCCGGCCTGGTGGATGCGATGAGCACCACCTTCCTACGTACCCATGGGGACATCCGCGAAGTGTTGCGAACGATGTTCTTCTCGAAGGAATTCCTCAGCGAGGGCGCCTATCGCGCGAAGGTGAAGCAGCCATTCGAGATGGTGGTGAGCGCGCTGCGGGCGCTCAACGCGGACCTCACGCAACCGGTGGCGTTGGTGAGGGCGCTCGACCGGCTGGGGCAGCCGCTCTACCGCAAGCAGGAGCCCACCGGTTACTCCGCCATGAATGCGGAGTGGGTGAACTCCGCGGCGCTCGTCGAACGGATGAACCTGGCCCTTGGTCTGGCGGCCAACCAGGTGCGGGGAGTGAGCTGGCGGGGAATCCCGGCCACGGGCCCGGCGACGGTCGAGTTGGCGCGCTCGGAATGGATGCTGCCGGTGAGCGAATCCACGGTGGCCTCGATTCGCAAGGCTATCGACGACCCCGCGCAGGAGCAACTCCGGCAATTCCGGGGTACGGCGGAACCGCAGCTCTGGGCCGGGCTCCTGTTGGGTTCTCCGGAATTCCAGCGGCGCTGACCATGACGAAACGATTCGGACAAAGGGAGGAACGATGCAATCCCGAAGAGCTTTTCTAAAGGGAACGGCGCTGTCGATGTTTGGCGTGGGGAGCGCTCCGCTCTGGCTCGGGCGGGCGGCGCAAGGAACGGGCGGTTCGGCGAGTCGCGGAAAGGTGCTGGTCGCCCTTTTCCAGCGCGGCGCCGCCGACGGGCTGAATACGGTGGTTCCCTTTGGCGAGAAGGATTACTACAAGCTCCGGCCCAATCTGGCGATTCCCGCGCCGTCGCGCGGCGCCGCTTCCGGGGATGCCGCGATCGACCTCGACGGATTCTTTGGGCTGCATCCCGGCTTGGCCAACCTGAAGCCGATGTGGGATGCGAAGGAGCTTGCCATCGTGAACGCGGTGGGCAGCCCGGACCCGACGCGCTCCCACTTTGACGCACAAGACTACATGGAAGCGGGCACGCCGGGCGTGAAATCGACGCGAGACGGCTGGCTGAACCGCGCGATGGTGGATGCGGACGGGCATCCGGTTTCCCCCGTGCGCGCCGTGGCGATGGGGCCGGCGCTGCCGCGCATTCTGCGCGGGGCGGAGCCTGCGGTGGCTATCGATCGGCTCGAGGATTTTCAGGTGCGCGGCAGGCAAGCGGAAGGCGCTTTTTCGAGCATCTACGGCGATTCCGCGGACACGCTGCTGCGGCACACCGGCAAGGAAGCATTCGACGCCATACGGATTGTGAGACAAGTGAGCGCGCAAACGTCGCATCCTGGAGCGGACTACCCCAATGGGCCGTTCGCCCGCAATCTGCGGCAAATCGCAGCGCTCATCAAGGCGGATGTCGGGCTGGAGGTCGCGTTCGCGGACGTGGGAGGCTGGGACCATCACGTGAATGAAGTAGGCCCTAGGCCCGCCACCGGGCAACTCGCCAACCTGCTGCGGCAGGTTGGCGATTCGCTCTCGGCGTTCCGGAAGGACCTCGGCGACCGATTCGAGGAAGTCGTGCTCGTGACGATGTCGGAGTTTGGCCGCACGGCTCGCGAGAACGGCACGCGCGGGACCGACCATGGCCACGCCAACCTGATGTTCGTGATGGGCGGCGCAATCGCCGGAGGGAAGGTTTACGGGGAGTGGCCCGGCCTGAGCGACGGCCAGCTCTACGAACGGCGAGACCTTGCCGTCACGACGGATTTCCGCGATGTGCTGGGGGAACTGGTTTCGCAACACCTGCAAAATCAGGACCGGACGGGGCTCTTCCCCGGCTATACCTTGTCGCCCCAGCGCTTCCGGCATCTCTATCGAGTGGATGGAACGGCGGCGCGGCCCAGGGCATAAGGCGGTGAATGGGAATTGCCGCCGCGCCGGTGACTTCACTTGCGCCGCAGCCAGGATGCGACGAGTACTCCGGAGACCGCTCCGCATAGGTGGGCTTCCCAGGAGACGAACCAGTACGACGGCACGATGCGCCAGAGCAGCCCGCCATACGAGAACAGCACCACTGCGCCGATCGCGATCGAGCGCCAATTCCGCTCATAGAATCCGGCGGCGATCAGATAGCTGAGCAGCCCATAAATGAGGCCGCTCGCCCCAATGTGAACGCTGCCGCTCCGTCCGATCAGCCATGTGCCCAAGCCGGAGAGGAGCCAGATCTGCGCCAGCGTTTGCATCGAGCGCCTGGAGTTCTGGATCTGAAGCAGCACGAGCATCACGAACAGCGGCACGGTATTCGCCGCAATGTGAAACAGACCGGCATGCAGCAGCGGTGCGAAGAGAATGCCCACCAGACCGAAAATACTTCGCGGGTGAATCCCGAGCCGGCGCAATCCAAGGAACGGGAAGAGCAGTT
The DNA here is from genome assembly GCA_020847315.1 of Bryobacterales bacterium. GTDB lineage: Bacteria > Acidobacteriota > Terriglobia > Bryobacterales > Bryobacteraceae > JACTMJ01. The sequence continues at coordinate 7,215 of JADLCF010000268.1, forward strand.
CCAACGCGAAGATCGCCCAGATCACACAAACCAGCGTGAGAGCGGGCGTCGTGGTATCGAGCGTGCGTGATCTCGTGGGCATATCGCGAGCGCCGGGTGCGTCTGGCATGGGATTGCAGGTGCAATGTGGCCGCGCTGGGCGCCGCGGCGCCGGGCAGTCTCCGGTATCCGATGGCATCGCGGCAACGTCCTGATTGTATAGGATATGTTTGCGTGCGCCGCCGATTTTCTTTTTGCGCGAATGGCGAGACAATAGCAGCGGGGAAGCTGCGTCGCGACGATGAAGCTGCATCGCGACGATGAAGCTGCATCGCGACGGTGAAGCTGCATCGCGACGGTGAAGCTTCACGAGGGGGGTGTTGGATGAAGACGTTGGCCGTGGTTGCGTTGTGTCTGTTCAGTCTTGTGGCTGCATCCGCCGCCCAGGATCTCCCGTTCGCGCAATCCGCCTTTGCTCCTGGGGAAGCCGTGCCTGCGGGATGGCGCACCTGGAGCCAGCGGCCGGAAACGATGCCACGTGTCTCGGTGGCGGCCGGAGAGGGCCTCGGGGAGCCCGGCTCGCTCATGGTCACAGGCGGCGGAAACACGGCTGCTTACGGCGGGTGGGAGAAGGAATTGCACGGCATCACAGCCGGCAAGTGGTATCAGTTCGAAACGAACTACCGCGCCCAGGGCGTGAAGGCGGAGAACTGGCAGGTGGTGGCCCGCATTGACTGGCGAGGCGCGGAAGACCGGCGCAAGGGCCAGCCGGAGTACGCTTCCTGGTCCACGCGGGAAGGCAAGTGGACTCACCTCAAGAGCACCGTGCAGGCTCCGGAAGGGGCGACCGCGGCCCGGCTGCAACTCTTCCTTTTGCACGCGCCGGAAGGCACGGTCTGGTGGGATGCCGTCTCCTTCCGGGAGATTGCCACGCCTCAACCGCGCAAGGTGAACGTCGCCAGCGTGAATCTATATCCCCGCAAGACCGGATCGAAGCAGGCGAGCCTCGATGCATTCGCCCGGATCGTGCGGGAGAAGGTTCCCAGCGGGGCGGATCTGATTCTGTTACCGGAGGGCATCACGGTCGCGGGTACCGGGCGCAGCTATCTCGAAGTGGCCTCCGCCGTGCCGGGGCCGGATACGGAGTTTCTCGGCAAACTGGCGCGCGAGAAGAATGCGTACATCGCGGCGGGCATTTATGAGCGCGTGGGAGACGCCGTCTACAACACGTCCGTTCTGATTGATCGCAAGGGAGCGCTGGTGGGCAAGTATCGCAAGGTGTACCTGCCGCGCGAAGAACTTGAGGGTGGCATCACGCCGGGGGATGGCTTCCCGGTATTCGATACCGATTTCGGCCGTGTCGGCATGATGATCTGTTATGACGTATTCTTCCCGGACCCCGCCCGGGCGCTTGCCGCGCAGGGAGCGGACCTGATTTTGCTGCCGATATGGGATGGCCCGGAACAATTATCCGTGGCGCGGGCGCTTGAGAATAACGTATTCATGGCGGTTTCGAGCTACGGACATCCCACCTGCATTCTGAATCCGAATGGCAACGTTATCGCGACGGCCCCCGATGATGGAACCGTGGCTTACGCGACCATCGACCTTAACCGGAGCTACCGGGACGAATGGCTGGGCGACATGCGCACACGGCGTCTTCGCGAGATTCGCGCCGATATTCCTTTGCCTCCGCCGGGGTTGCTTTCCGATGGCGGGCGCTAGGCGACGGGTTCCCAGGTCGCGCGCCCAAGCCAGAGAAGCCAGGCCGCGGCCTGCTATACTCATCGCAAGGTTGCCCGAGTGCCCAATTTCCGATCAACTGCTCTTTTTAACCTTATTTCGGCATCGCTTTGTTTCGCCGCGTTGCTGGCCGGCCATCCCGCCGCTGGATTTGCCCAAACCCCGGAGCCCTCGCCTGAACCTTCCCATTTCGCCCAAATGCCTGCGGAGCCGATTGCCTTTGAGCACAATAGCGGCCAAGCTCCATCCGCCTACAGATATCTTCTGCACAGCTTCGGTGTTACGGCCGGCTTCACAAGCGACGGCCTTGTGCTTGCGCTGTCAGACCCTTCAAGCGTCGCCGCGGCGGGTGGCGATGCCGCGCGCCCGCTGGATGAGCGCGTCCTCTATTTTCGCTGGATAGACGCAAACCGCGCGGCCGCCCCCGAGGCGGAAGCCCCCCGGCCTACCCGGCTTCGTTACCTTGACGCCTCCACCGGACAGAACGGCGGCTATGCCCTCCGCGAAGTAGCGAAATCCGGCCGCATCCGTTACCGCGCCCTCTACGAGGGTATCGATCTTATCTATTACCCAAG
>JADLCF010000269.1 GCA_020847315.1 Bryobacterales bacterium
TCGCGGCGGTGACGAGCAGCGCGCCGCTAAACAGGAGCCCCGCGTTTCCCTGCGGGTTGATTACATAATTCAACACCACGCCGATCACGAAGGCGAGCCCGATTCCCACCGGAAAGGCCACCGCCATACCGGCAATGCTGATTGCCGCCACGAGCAACATATTGGCCAGGTTGAAGATCACGCCGCTACCTAAGGCGTAAATCATCTTGCGTTTCGAGCCAATGAGCAGTTCATCGGAAAACGTGAGGCCGTCAAAGCCCACCGAACCGAAGGTGAGCGCCGCCACCAACATGGCAATGGCGACGCCGATGGCGTAATCGAAGCAGAAGAGCTCGAACCGCCAATCCCCGGTGAGCTTCTTGGTATTTGCCCAGGATCCCCAACAGATCATCGAGAGGATTGCCAGGAGGAGAGCTTGCGTATAGCTATCGGGTAGAGTCATCGCGGAGCCGCCTTGCCGGAGATTTGCGCTGAATGGGAATCCATCGGCAAGCTTAACATGGCTGAGGCCGCGATTCGCGAATCCGCGGTTACCGGGGTGCTTTTGGCGCCGCCGCCGGGCAAGGCCCCGAACACCCCGCGGTCAAAAACCCGGTTTGGGCAGCGCCGTGAGTTCCACGAGAGGGCGGATCTCCGCCGTCCCTCGCGTGGCGCCGGGAATGCGCTTTGCCACCTCGACAACCTCCTCGACGCTGTCTGCCTCCACCAGGAAATAGCCCGCCACGATTTCGGACGTTTCGGCGTAAGGGCCGCTGGTTACCGTGGACTTGCCATCACGCACCTGCACGCACACGGCCGTCGACGACGGTTGCAGCGGGGATGCGTGAAGGTACCGGCCTTTCGCGGCGAGGTCATGGCAAACCTGAATCGATTCCGCAATCGCCCGCTGGTGTTCATCCGGCTTCCACGCGCCGTCTTCGCCATGGATGAGAATGATGTACTTCATGCTGTCTATCGTCCTTCGCGCCGGCTATTTCATGGGGTTCGGCGGCGGGACCGTCACCATCCATCCCACGCCGAATTTGTCCGTGACCTGCCCATAGCGGGGAGACCAGAAGGTTTGGCAGATCGGCATGTCGATTGTGCCGCCTTCGGCGAGCGCATCGAACGTCCGATCTGCATCTTCGACGGTGGGAACCGTCAGTGCGAGGCGAAAGCCAACAAACGTTGCCGCCTCGTGGCAGCCATCCGAGACCAGAATCTTCACGTCACCCACCTGGATCTCCGCGTGCATGATTTTGTTCTCAAAGCCGGGCGGCAGCAGGCCTTCCGGGGCCGGTTCCGGGCTCTCATTGAAGCGGAACAGCACACCGACAACGGCGCCAAGCGTCCGCTTGTAGAAGCCGATGGCTTCCTCACAGCGGCCGCCAAAAAACAGGTACGGCTGTACGTGGCTTCCGCTGAGCGCGATCCGATGCATGAGGTTCTCCTCCTGCGCCCGCACTGCGCCATCGGGGTCTAACTCGGCGAAATCTTCCAGCTCATAGATCGGCCGGATCTCAATTTCGGAATCTTCGAGCATGGGATTCGGGCAGCGCTTGACCCAATCCACCGCCTCTTCGAGAGACCGGACGTTCCAGAGCCAGAACCCGGCCACCAACTCGTTCGTTTCCGCGAACGGGCCGTTTACAACCGCGCGATCCTTTCCGCGGAACTGCACGCGCGCTCCAGCGGAACTGGGCTTGAGGCCTTCCCCGGCCTTCATGATCCCAGCGTCTACCAGCGCTTCATTATATTTCCCCATCTCGGTCAGTAGCTGCTGGCTCGGCATTTCCCCCGCTTCCGAGCTTGCTGTCGCTTTCACCATCACAATTACTTTCATTGCTACGATTTCCTTTCCCGGTAGCGTCTCCCATTGGATTCACCGCCACGCACATTCCATGGACGATGGAGCGGCTCCGAATTCGACACAACGCCGGCGCAATCTCAACTCCAATCGGCTGAAATCCGCATAAAAGGGCTTCACCCGAGGGACCGGAGAACCTCTTCCGCCTTGGAGAACGCGGATCGCTTTCGCCGGCATCCTTGGAACCTGATACCTTCATATTCATGGCTGTGAGTAAAGATCTGGTGGATATTCTCTGCTGCCCGTTGACGAAAGTACCCGTGCGCCTGATGACGGAGCCAGAGTTGCAGAAACTCAACGCGGCAATCGGCTCCGGAAACCTCGTCCAGGCGGATGGGGCCAAGGTCGCGGAGACGATGGAAGAAGCGCTCATCACCGAAGATGGCGCGCGCATCTACAAGGTGAAAGAGAGCATCCCGATCATGCTCAAGGATCAGGCGATCGACGCCGCGCAGCTTGCCTGAGATCCGCATCGTTCCCGCAGCCGATAGCCGCTCACCGATTACTGGAGATCGACCCATGACCCTACGCCGCAGGTCTATGTTCGCCGCGATTCCGGCGCTCACGATTGCCGCAGCCTCCTCCGCCCAGAACCGTTCATCGAAAGAGCCGGTTCCGCGACCGCTCTATGCGGGCGCCGCTCCGGGCGCCGTGGGCACGGAGGAGAAGGATATTCCCGAGATCACGGTCTATCCCGCGCCGGACGGCTCCAGCACCCGGACCGCGGTGGTGGTCTTCCCGGGCGGCGGCTATGTGGGCTTGGCGATGGGCCATGAGGGCAAAGACATCGCGGAGTGGCTGAACGCGCGCGGCGTGACGGCTTTCGTGCTGAAATACCGCCTCGCGCCGCGCTACCACCATCCGGCCATGCTGCAAGACGCGCAGCGCGCCGTTCGCCGCGCGCGCTCCATGGCGGCGGAATTGGGGTTCGACAAGAATCGCGTGGGCATCTGGGGCTTTTCGGCGGGAGGGCACCTTGCTTCGACCGCATCCACGCATTTCGATGCGGGCCATGCGAATGCGTCCGACGTGGTTGAGCGGGAAAGCTCCCGGCCGGATTTTGCCGTGCTCTGCTATCCCGTGGTGAGCTTCGACGACGCCATCGCCCACGCCGGCTCGAAGCGCAACCTGCTGGGGCCGAACCCGGACCCCTCGCTGGTTGAGAACCTGAGCAACGAAAAGCAGGTGACCGCGCAAACGCCTCCCACGTTCCTGTTCCATACGGGAGACGACCCAGGAGTGCCGGTCGAGAACAGCGTCCGCTACTATCTCGCGCTGCGCAAACACAGGGTGCCCGCGGAACTGCATGTGTATGAACATGGCCGGCATGGCGTGGGATTGGCCCCGTTCGATCCGATTCTTTCGAGCTGGCCATTGCGCCTCGAAGACTGGCTGCGCTTCCACGGGTGGCTCAGCAAGCCTTAGATCGGGCGAACTCGCGAGTGGAGCAGGGCTCTTGCGCGGATAAAAAAACCGGGGATGGCGGTCAGCCGATCCCCGGTGGAGCATGAAGGAATGTTCGCTTCTAAATTTCTAGGCGCGGGACTTGCGGCGGCCAAGCAGGGCCAGACCGACCAGCGCGAAGCCGGAGAGGGCCATCGTGCCCGGCTCGGGAACTTCTTCCGTCGCTCCCCCGGCATCTGACTGCACGACGAAGTCCTGCTTCGATCTGTTGTTCATGGACCAAAGGAACAGCGACGGCTGGTACGTGGACAGGTTGGTGCTGTTGATCGTGCCCAGCCAGTTCTGGTTGTTGATGTAATTCAGGGCGGCGTTGCTGTTCGCGGAACTCACGAAATCGATCGTTCCATTGCTCAGATTGAGGGTGGCATTCCCCGCTTCATAGGCAATTTCCCAAATGGCAATCTGCACTGCCTGAAGGACCGTGTTGCCTGCCGCGGGATTGATGATGCCGCTCGTACCGGCAAAGGCCAGGTTGAATAGCATGTCGATCCGCTTGGCGCGATCCGCGCCCAGGGTACCGCGGCTATCGAGGTTGGGCGTGCGCCCATCGGCCAGATCGCCGATCGTGTAACCGACGTTATTGCCGCCGACCGTCTGCTCCAATTGGATGCAGAAGGCGTAGATCGAATTCGCGCCCAGGATGTCGATGCCAGAGGTGTTGCTGTCCTCATGGAAGGTGAAGAGGCCGGCGCTAGTCGTGCGCGTTCCCGTGCCATCGCCATTGAGGTTGAACCGTACGTTTCCGGCGCCAATCTGGCCGGTATAGTCCACTTGAATGTTGCTTGCGTTCGCGTCCGTCGCCAGACCCAAGCAAAGGGCCGCTCCCGCAACGAACGCCGTGAAGAGTCGTTTCATCAATATCTCCGTTCCTAAATAGGGTGACTCTAGAGTAGTACTTTCGAAACAAGAGATACAATGTACTAGTTGATTTTGTTAGTTATAGAACTGTTGGATAGAACTGCCGGGACTCCTACGCGGAGCCAATTCCAAGCAGAGCGGGTGTATTCGGTGTGAGGTGAGTATCGGTGGAGGATGCGCCGCAAGGAGTACCACCCCGTTGCGGGTGACCCTGTTTTATACAATACGATAACTTGCGTTCCTAGTCTGCCCGATGAAGGTCCGCCGATTCCTCTGCCGCGGAAGCGGTGCATCCCTTCACGCCCAGGGCCAGCACGGTCTCAAAATGGGGAGCTTCTTCCTCGCGGTGCACGGTGGCGACCTGGACATTGGTGAAGCCGGCTTTGAGGAGAGCTGCCTCGAGTTCGGCTTCGCCGAAACCGAGCCAGTGGTCCGCGTAGAGTTCCCGCGCTTCCTCGAAGTTGTGGCGTTTGAGGTCGAGAATGGCGATGCGGCCACCGGGGCGGAGCAGATGCCATGCCGCATCCAGGGCGCGTTGCGGGTGGAGCGCATGATGCAGGGACTGGCTGAAGAAAGCGAGGTCGATCGAACCGGCCGCAATCGGCGGCGCCTCCAGGTCTCCCACGCGGAACTCAATATTCGCGAGGCCGTTGCGGATGGCGAGTTCCTGGGCCACCTCCACCATTCGGGGAGAATTGTCGACGGCGATCACGCGACGGGCGCGCCGGGCCAGCAACTGGCTGAATGCGCCTTCTCCCGCGCCGAGATCGGCGATGTCGAGGGGAGGCATCAAGAGCAGCAGCGCTTCGGCCAACCCTCGCCAGGATCGCCCAGGGACGTACTGCTTGCCGAAGCGCCCGGCCAATTCGTCGAAGTAACTGCGCATGCGGTCCGCCCGCTTACGCAGGGCCAGGGCGAGGGCGCGCGCGTCGTCTTCCGCGCCGGGGATCTCCGCGCGGCTTGCCTCCAGGAGGGCGCGGATCTCCGGTGGCAGAACGCGCACCATCCGGTAGAGGACATTCTTCCCGGAACGGCGGTCTTCCACCAATTCCGCTTGCTTCAGTTGCGAAAGATGCGTCGAGATGCGGCTTTGCCCCATGGCCAGAATCTCCTGGATCTCGGCAACGGAAAGCTCTTCCTTTTCGAGCAGAAACAGGATCCGGAGGCGGAGCGGATCGGCCAGAACGCGAATCGACTTGAGGATTGACGGCATGGGTAAGTTGACGCTAAGATATCAACGTATCCCGATTCCTTGATTTGATCAAGAGCGGGTAGAACTCTTTCAAGGAGAACTTCAACGCATGAGCACGGTAGCGAACCCGGTTGCGACGGAGTATAAGGTAGCGGATCTGAATCTGGCCGAGTGGGGCCGGAAAGAGATCGGCATTGCCGAACATGAAATGCCCGGACTGATGTCCATTCGCCGCAAGTATGCGGTGGAAAAACCGCTCGCCGGAGTCCGCATCACCGGTTCCCTGCACATGACCATCCAGACGGCGGTGCTGATCGAAACGCTGGTGGACCTGGGCGCGGATGTGCGCTGGGCAAGCTGCAATATCTTTTCGACGCAGGATCACGCCGCGGCCGCCATCGCCGCAGCGGGCGTGCCCGTCTTCGCGTGGAAGGGCGAGACGCTCGAAGAATACTGGTGGTGCACCTATCAGGCGGTGTCTCACCCCGGCGGGAAGGGTCCACAGATGGTCGTCGACGACGGCGGGGACGTGACGCTGCTGATCCACAAAGGCTATGAACTCGAAGAGGGTTCCGGCTGGGTGAACACGCCGTCGGAAAGCCACGAAGAGGATGTGATCAAAGACCTGCTCAAGAAGGTGCATGCGGAGAACCCCACGCGCTGGCACGACCTGGTGAAGGAATGGCGCGGCGTCTCCGAGGAGACGACCACCGGCGTTCACCGGCTCTACAAGATGCAGAAGGAAGGCAAGCTGCTGGTTCCGGCGATCAACGTGAACGATTCGGTCACGAAGAGCAAGTTCGACAATCTTTATGGCTGCCGGGAGAGCCTGGCCGACGGCATCAAGCGCGCCACGGATGTGATGATGGCGGGCAAGGTGGCGGTTGTCTGCGGATACGGCGACGTGGGCAAGGGCTCGGCCCAGAGCCTCGCGGGCTTCGGATGCCGCGTGATCGTCACCGAGATCGACCCAATCAACGCGCTGCAGGCGGCGATGGCGGGCTACGAGGTGACCACGGTGGAGGACACGCTGGGCCGGGGCGATATCTACGTCACCTGCACGGGCAACTGCGAAGTGATCACGCTCGAGCACATGAAGCGCATGAAAGACCAGGCGATCGTCTGCAACATCGGGCACTTCGACAATGAGATCCAGGTGGATCGCCTGAATGCAGAGAAGGGCGTGAAGCGCACCACGATCAAGCCGCAATACGACATGTACACGTTCGCGGACGGGCACTCGATTTACCTGCTGGCCGAAGGGCGCCTCGTGAATCTGGGCTGCGCCACGGGGCACCCCAGCTTTGTGATGTCGAACTCCTTTTCGAACCAGACCCTGGCGCAGATCGATCTCTGGAAGAAGAAGGATGAGTACGCCGTGGGCGTCTACAAGCTACCCAAGCATCTGGACGAGGAAGTCGCACGGCTGCACCTCGAAAAGATCGGCGTGACGCTCACCACGCTGACCGACAAGCAGGCGGACTACCTGGGCGTCGCCAAGGACGGCCCGTACAAGCCGGAAGAATACCGCTACTAGACCGGACCATTCCCATGGATCGGGAAGAAGGCCGCACTCGGGAAGAGTGCGGCCTTTTGCGTTTCGCGCACGCCGGATGGAGGGGCGCTCCACAATTTGGCGGCCTCCTTACCCGGCGATCCGGCCGAATGCCAACAGGGGTAGAATGAAACCGCATATGAACCCGCGCCAATACGAGGAAATGATCGCGGCACATTTCCGCCGGAAGGGATACGCAGCGCAACTGACTCCGCAATCGAACGATTACGGGGTGGATTGCATCGCGGAGCGGCCTGGAGAGCGCATCGCCATTCAGGCCAAGATGTATGGCCGGGGTCTGCGCGCCGTGAACCGCAAGACGATCATGGAACTGCGCGGCGCGATGCACTATTTCGATTGCAATAAAGCCATCCTCGTGACGGACGGCGAACTCCTCCGCGACGCCTGGCAAGTGGCGGCCAAACTGGGCGTGGAAGTGATCTGCATGGAGGCTCCGGCACATCCCGTGAACGAAGCCCCCGCGGACGACGCCACGTTCGAGGCGATCTGGGCGAAGCACATTCTCCCGCTCGCGGGGAAGACATTGACGCGGCCGAACGGGAAAGCCAACACGATTCTAGAAGTCGATTGGAGCGGGGTGAAACGCCTGACGTCGAATGGACGGCGGCAGAAGATATCCATCGAGATCTTTCGCTACGCGGTAAACCGGCTATTGATGCAGGGGCACATTCGAAGAGATTGCATCAATCAGGAGTATCCGGAGCGAGCCTCCTCCGGTATCTGCCTGATCCTCTCCCAAGCGCCGACCATCCGGTATGACCAGCGCACCGCGAGTCTGGTATGGGATGGCTCCAAATGCAATTCCTGAGCAACCCGATTTTTACTGCTGGAAGCTAAGAATGCGCAGGAGCCCATCGCTCCCTTCCGGCGCTCCCTCGCGGAGGAAGCCGGCGAACACGGTAGCCGGCGCCTGCTTGCCACAGGCGAATTCGTGATCCTGGATGACGGCGCCGCCGCGGATCACTACAAGCTCGTTGGGCCGGTCAATCACCAAACGGAGCGGCGCGCCCTTCGCCTTCATCAGCGCGATGGGGCGGGCGCCGCTGCAATCCATGAAATCGAGGACGGCGGAGGAGATCTCGGCCCCATCCAGTTCCAGGAAAGCCTCGATCGCGCGATCGGCATCCGATTCCACGATATCCTCCGGAACGCCCTGCCGGACGCGTCCGCTCGAAGGTGGGCCGGCCCCCGCTTCGCCGTGCTCCGCTTCCGCGATGTGCCTCTCCAATTCGCTCAACCTCGCGATCTCCTCCGGCTTATTAGCATGGGAGAGGCCGCGTCTCACCGCGGTGCGGGCTTCCTCGAACTGGCGCAATTGATAGTGCGCGTAACTCAACTTGTGAAAGAACTCGGGAGCTTCGGCCGCGGATACGGGGCCCGCCGCGCGGAGATATGCAATGGCGCCCTGATAGTCGTGGGTGTTGAGCAGGTAACCTACGGCCCAATCGCGCGCCTGCCGGTTCGACGGATTCAGCCGGAGCGCTTCGTCAACCCACGCCTTGCAATCCGGATTCGCCGATGAGTAGTCGCAGGCGAGTTCGGCGAGATGAAGATAGACCATGGAGTTCCGGCTCTTCTTTCGCGCGGCTTCCCGCAAGTAGGGGAGCGCCGCCTTGCGATCTCCCGCTTCGAGAGCAAGATCGGCGCGAGATTCCTCCACCTCCGGGATCAAGGGGAACCTGGCGGCGATGCCGTCATACCGCGCCCTGGCCCCTTCCCGATTCCCGGTGACGGCAAGGAGATCCGCCAGCAGGAGAGGGGCCTCCCACGGCTCCAGGGACAGAAGCTCCGTTGGCGCGCGGGTATCCATGCCCTGGGCGGGAACCCGGCCGAACGAAAACGAACGCCGGCGGATATAGTCGTTGAGGCGCTCATCAAGGCTCTGCGCGTCAAGTCCGTAGACGGCGCGATAGGACGCGAGGACATCCGTGGAGCCATCGCGCACCATGGAGAGAAACCGATCCGAGCGCTCTCTCATCTCCGCGCCGAGAAAGGTCATGTGCGCCAGCGCCCATCCTTGCGCGTAGAGGCGCGTGGTGGCGTCGCGATCCGCGGTATTCCGGTTCTCCCGGTCGACCGCGAAGATCTGCGATAGCGGCGCGCGGCGGCCCCCGGATTCATTCAGATACCGCAGGTGCGCGGCAATGGGATATCCGTAGCTCAACTCCCGGCCGGTTATCTTCAGCGTGGAATACACATCGGCAAGACCCTCTTCAAGCCAAACAGGAAACCGGAAGCGCGCGTGACGCGAAAAGAGGTGGAAGTACTCGTGATTGAGCACGGACTCCGTGCGGGAATCGAAATCCGCGAGGACGATGTAATCCCGATTCCGGGCGCCTCTGTAGTAGGCGAGAGAAAAGCGGTCCGGCGCATACTCGCGATACTCCGCGTCGCCGCGGAAAAGCAGCACACGCACCCGTTTCTCGATCGGGAGCTTCGCACCCGTAAGCTGTTCGTAGGCACGGTGAACGCGTTCCAAATGCTCCAGCACCTGACGCGCTTTCGATTCGTTCCCGGCGCTGTAAATCTCAAAGTGCTCGCTGCGGACCTGGATCCAATCCGGTTCCTTGGCGGCTAGACGCACGGAGGCGCAGGCGGCCAGGAGAAGGAAGAGCGCCACGTGCTGCAAACGCCGATTCATCCGTTCCTCACAGATCCAGGAAGCTCCGCCCGAGACTGCCAGTTTGCGCGAACTCCGATCGGGATGCAAGGCGGCATGCTATTGTGCCTTGGATCCGTTGCGCGAGGCGGCCTTCGCTTCGAGCGTGGCGGCCAGCCCGCGCGCCTGCCGGTTTTCAGGGAAGCGCCCCCGCGCAAGCCGGGCCAGGGGCAAGGCTTCCTGCAGGCGGTTTCCACCACTGAGATATACCACCAAATTGAGGAGAGCGGATTCGTTGCCCGCGTCTTTCTCCACAGCCTCGCGAAACTGCGCTTCGCTCTCGCCGCCCCGGCCGGCTTCGAGCAGGAGCAACCCCAGTTGATTGCGCACGCGAGACTCCTCCTTGGAACCGAGCTCGCCGCGGACGGCCTCGCCGAGGCTGCGGATGGCATCATCGCGCTTGCCCAATTCTTTCTGAACTCTGCCGAGAAGGCTCCAGGCTTCGGCGCGGGAGGGGTCGATCTTCGTGGAGAGCAGTAGCGCGCGTTCACTCTCCTCCCAGCGCTTCAAGCCGGCGAGGGCGGCGCCGAGATTGTACCGGTGAACGGCGGAATCCGGCTCGGCGCGGACGGCAACCTCCAGGGGCGCGAGGGCGGCGGCATAGGCTCCGCGTTCGATTCGCAATGCGCCAAGATTCATGGCCGCGACCGTATTGCCGGGCACTGCCGTGAAGGCATGGGCGAAGGCCGTTTCCCCATTACGCCATGTGAGCAACTGCTCGCGCGCGCGGACGGAGAGCATGAGAACGACGCCGATCGCGAGGCTCGCCAGGAGGCGCATCGCGGTGGATTGCCAGGCGGCAGGGATGCAATTCGCGAGGGCCACGACGGCGGCCAGCAGAGCGACGGCGAGGGGCAGAGACGCGATATAGGTGAAGCGATCCGCGTACGGCTGGGGACCGGCCTGGACAAGGCCGATCATCGGCACGAGAACCCCGAGGAAGCCGAACCATCCGGCGAGGAGCGCCGGGTGGTCGTGGCGCCGCCAGAGCACCGCCGCGCTAATTACCAGGAGCAGCAGCGCACAGCCTGCCCAAGCAGCGACGGGGACCTGGGATGGATAAGGGTAGATCAGCGCCAGATTCGTGGGCCAGAGCGTCTTCTCCAGGTACCAGCCATAGGCCGTGAGCGCGTTCTCGATGCGTTCCACGAGGCCGGCATCGCGCACCATCGCAAGCGCGCCCGCCTGCCGCTGCGAGATGTAAGTCACCCAGGAGAGCGCCGCCGAGAATGCAAAAAGGGGGAGCTTCTCGACGAGCAACTTCCATCGCCAGGATCGCTGGAGCGGCCACCAATCGAAAAGCAGCAGCACGAACGGCAGAGTGACCATGGTGGGTTTCGAAAGATAGCCGAGAGCGGCCGCGCCCAACATGGCGATGTAGCGTGAAGCGCTGGGCGCCGAGGCATAGTTCGTGTAGAGCCAAAGGCACATCAGAAAGAAGAACCCGCTCAGCACGTCCTTGCGCCCCGCGATCCAGGCCACGCTTTCGACGCGCAACGGGTGCAGCGCCCAGAACAGCGTGCCGGCAAGAGCCCACCAGACAGGCGCTTGAAAACGGCGGGCGAGGCTGAAGAGCACCAAGGCGGAAGCCACGTGCCAGGAGATATTCTGCAGATGCTGCGCGCCGGCATCGAGCCCAAAGAGCGAGACATCCAGCATGTGAGAAATCCACGTGAGGGGTTGCCAATAGATGCCGCCATCGGTGGTGAATGCATTGACGACGCCGTGCCAGGTGAGCCCCGCGCGCACCCAATCGTGGCGCAGCACGTACGCGGTATCGTCGAAGCCGATGAAATCGAAGCGCATGGCCGGCGCATAGAGGACGGCAATGGAGATGGAGCAAATGAGGAACGCCGCGAGGTGAGCGAGGGGCTGCTGCGTATCCGCGGTGCGGGCGGAATTGGACGATCGCGCAGAGGCTTCCCTCGACGATGCCGGCCGCGATTTTCCGATTGCGCTCACCGTATCAACGTAGCACTTGAGTGAGCGCGCGCGGCATGGAAGCCTTGCCGCGGCGAAGGAAAGACGCGGACGATTCATCCGGGAATTTGAGCGCCGATTCGCTCGCCGCCGCCCAATTTCCTTTCGGCATCGGATTCGTACAAAATAGACTTGAACCGCGACGCCTTGGCGGCAGCGATTCGCAACCCTGCCCGGGGCGGGTATTGTCGAAAGCACATGAAGATTTCCAAGGGTTTGATTACAGCGGCGGGAGAGCCGCACCGGCGGATTCCTCTGCAGACGCTGGTGGATTCCGACGGGGCCACGCGCACCGTGCTCTCCATGCTCCTGAATGAAGTTTTCGGAAGCGGCGTGGAGCAGGTGTGCGTGATTGTGCCCCCTGGCGAGGAGGCGGTCTACGCCGGAGCGGCGCAAGGGTTCGGCGATTCCCTCCGCTTCCTGCCGCAGACGGGGCCGCCCGGCTATGCGCAAGCCATTCTGCGCGGAAAGGATTTTCTCGGCAGGGAACCCTTCGTCCATCTCGTCGGAGATCATGTGTATGTTCGCGGAGCGGAGGGCAACCTGGCGCAGCGCGTCGTGAACCTTGCCGCAGAGGAAGGCTGCTGCGTTTCGGCCGTGCAGCCAACGCACGAAAGCGGCATCGGGCGCTTCGGGGTGATCGGCGGGCGCAGGCGCCCCGACCGGCATTCCGTGTACGAGGTGGATTCGGTCGTCGAGAAACCCACCCCGACCGTGGCGGAGGAGCGGCTGGCCGTCTCTGGATTGCGGGCCGGTTACTATCTGGCGTTCTTTGGAATTCACGTGTTCACTCCGGAGTTCCTGGAGACGCTCGAACGGCATGCCACCGACGAGACGGAAGCAGCGGCCAGCGTCTCCGGAGCCCTCGACGAACTGGCGCGGCAATCCCGCTACCTTGCCGTGCAATCGGATGGACGGCGCTACGATCTGGGACCGAAGTATGGATTGCTGCGCTCCCAGCTTGCCTTGACGCTGAACGGCCGGGATCGCGAGGAACTGCTGGCGGGCCTGGTGGAACTGCTCTCGGCCCACCCGGATGCCGGCGGGAGATCCCGCGGTGAGTAAGCTGGTTGAGCGGATCACGGCCGAGGGCGCGGCGTTGCGCGATGAGCCGCTATCCCTGGTTTGCAACGGGGCCGGCATTGACGAATTGATGGCCGAGCGCCAAGCCCTGGACGCATTTCGCGCTACAAGCGAGAATCTTTATCAGCGCGTGCGCGCGCAATTGTTTCTCTCGGCGATTTACGGCTATTACATCCCCCCTTTTTTCGAGACGGCCCGAGGCGCGCCGATTCCTTACGACGGGGTTCGCTTTCTGCTCGACCGGCGCTTCGAGGAAGCGATTCGCTGCTTTGAGCGAGCGGAGCGGGCGGACGGCCCCTCGGAATCGATCGCCAGTGCGCTGGCTGCCGCGTACCATGGCCTGGGATTCCAGACGCTGGCCAGCCAGGTGCGGCGGAGCGTGCGGCAGGTGAGGGGGAACCGCTGGATGTTTCGCATGGGGCATCCTCTCGACCATCCCTTGGCGCTCCATCCGGAGTTGCTCGGATCGGCCTCCGGCGGCTTCCCGTTGTTGACGGAATCCACCCCCGTGCGGATGGATCTAAGCCATAGCGGCTGGAGCGATATCTTTTTCCTGGGGATGGACTATCCGGAAGGCGCGCGGGTGCTGAACGTTTCCATCGATCTGGCGGTACGGAGCCGGGGCTTCGCGCGGGATGCAAATGCCGCCGCTCCACGCCCGCCCATTCAGACTTTTCTGCGCGTGATTGACGAACCGGTGCTGCGTCTGGTGAGCGTAGACCTGAAGGCACAGGCCAGCCTGACCCAGGTGGACGATGTATTCGACTTCGGACGCGATCACCTTGGGTTGTTAAAAGCGGCCGTGATCGCCTCCGGGCTGATTCCGGCGGGGCTCGAAGGTTGCGGCCTGCCGCTCGCGCCCTTGCTTGCACGCGTGACGGGCAGGCAGGGCCACGGCCTCGAATTGGTTTCAAGCGTCAACCACATTCCACGCGGCTCCCGGCTCGCGGTTTCCACCAACCTTCTGGCCAGCCTGATTACCCTTTGCATGCGAGCCACCAGGCAGGTGGCGTCTCTCACGGGCGGACTCGCGGAGAACGAGAGGCGATTGGTGGCGGCGCGCGCCATCCTGGGGGAATGGCTGGGAGGCTCCGGAGGGGGATGGCAGGATTCGGGAGGCGTGTGGCCCGGAATCAAGTGGATTGAAGGCTGCCTGGCTCGCGAAGGCGATCCGGAGTTCGGAATCAGCCGGGGCACGCTGCTGCCGCGCCATCGTCTGCTTGGCCTGAATGAAATTCCGGCGAGCGCAAGGCAGCGGCTGCGGGATAGCCTCGTTCTGGTTCACGGCGGAATGGCGCAGGATGTCGGCCCGATTCTCGAGATGGTGACCGAGCGCTATCTGCTTCGCAGCGAGCGGGAATGGCAGGCACGGCTGGAAGCCCAGGGCATACTCGATTCCATTCTGGAGGCATTCCGCGCGGGGGATATCGCGCGGTTGGGCAGCCTCACCCACGCGAATTTTTCCGGACCGATTCGGACGATCATCCCCTGGGCCGGCAATGCCTATACCGATCTGCTGATCGAACGGGTGCAGCGGCGCTTCGGCGATCGATTCTGGGGATTCTGGATGCTCGGGGGAATGGCGGGGGGAGGGATGGGTTTCGTCTTCGACCCCAAGGCCAGAGAGGAGGCGAGCGCGGCGCTGGGCGAGTTGATGACCGTCACGAAGCGGGAGATGGAGACGGCGCTGCCCTTCGCCATGGATCCGGTGGTGTACGATTTCTCCATCAACGAGCGCGGCACGCATGCGGACATGCTGACCGGGAACGAAGCGCTTCTGCCGGATGGCTATTACCTGCTTCGCGTGCCGCCGCTCTTGAAACAATCACTGAGCGATCTCACGGGCGGCGAGCGCCATGGCCTTGAAGTGTTTGGGAAGGCGACCCGCGACAAACCCACGATGGCACCGCTGGCCGCTACGCTGCTCGAACACCTTCTGCCGCGGGAGGGCTCCGGAGGGAATGAGATCGAGGGAGGGCTACCTGAGCTTCTGGCGTCGCTCTCGTTCGACAAGGAGCAGCATGAGATTGTGCGGGCGGCCTTGCGGCAGGGACGCCTGGGTCTCGCGCGGAACAGTTTGCCCTCGACATGGCGCTTCGAGGATGTGAGCGCGGATGAGATCGTGGACGCCCGGCGCGCGCTGCCGGCGGAGGCGCGCGCGCTGGGGGAAGATGCGCTTCGTTCCGGCGCGGTGGCGGTGTTGACGCTGGCCGGGGGCGCGGGCACGCGCTGGACGGGTGGCGCGGGCGTCGTGAAGGCGATCAACCCCTTCATCCGGATGGCGGGCGCCTGGCGCACGTTTCTTGAAATCCAACTCGCCCGCGGCGCTCGCGGCATGGAACAGTGGGGGAGCGCGGCGCCGCATGCGGTCAGCACCAGCTATCTCACGCATGAGCCGATTTGCCACGCGCTCAAAGCAACCGGCAACTACGGATACCAGGGCCCGCTCTACGTATCTGAAGGCCGGAGCGTGGGCTTGCGCATGGTCCCCATGGCGCGCGACCTGCGCTTCTTCTGGGAGCAGACTTCGCAGCAGGTTCTCGATGAGCAAAAGCAGAAAATGCGAGAGAGCGTCCGCGCGGCTCTGGCGCAGTGGGCGGCGGATACGGGCGAGGGCTCCGATTACCGGGAGAATCTGCCGGGCCAATGCCTGCACCCGGTGGGCCACTGGTACGAATTCCCCAACATGCTCCTGAACGGCGTTCTTCGCAAGCTGCTCGCGGAGAACCCAGCCGTGCGGCACATTCAGTTGTTGAACGTGGATACCCTCGGCGCAAGCCTTGATGCGGGCGTGTTCGGCGCGCACCTGCGCTCCGGCGCCGCTCTTACCGTCGAGGTGATCCCTCGCGCGATTGACGACCGCGGCGGCGGGCTGGCGAAAGTGAACGGGCGCATCCGCCTGGTGGAGGGCCTCGCGCTTCCGGACGAGAGCCTCGAATACCGGTTTTCCTTTTACAACTCCGGCACGATGTGGATGGATGTGGACCAGGTGCTGGCCGCATTCGGTCTTTCGCGGGAGGCGTTGTCGGATTCCGAACGAGTGAGCCGCGCTGTGAGGGAGACCTCGGCCAGGGTGCCCACCTACATCACGATCAAGGATGTGAAGAAGCGCTGGGGCCACGGGCAGGAGGATGTCTTCCCCGTGTCGCAGTACGAAAAGATCTGGGGCGATATGACCGCGCTGCCGGACTTGAAAACACAGTTCGTGGTTGTACCGAGAAAGCGGGGCCGCCAACTCAAGCAAGTGAGCCAACTCGACGGATGGCTCCGCGACGGCTCCGCCGCATTTGTGGAATCCCTTTGCAAGTGGCGCTGACGAGCAAGCGGCGGGCCGTGCTCCAGCGGAGCGTGGTTACGCGAGTTGCTTCTCGCGCGGCGAAAGGCCGTTGCGTTTGTACCAGGCTTCCGGATCCGCGAGAAGCGCTTCCACCATCTTCGGCAGCGTGGCGCGAAGGGTATGCTTCGGCTCCCAGCCAAGCATCTGGCGCGCCCGGCTGATGTTGAGAGCGTAGTGATCGCTGGCGCGATCGATCATCCAGGGCTTGATGAACGGGTCTTCGCCCGGAATCTGGTTCTCAATCCACGCACCGGCCTTGGCGATGGGCGTGGGAACCGAATAGGTTTCCCAGCGCTCGCCATGAATCAGGCGTCCGAGCGTGTGCTGGATCTCGTCGTAGCTCAGCACCTCCGGTTCGCCGATGAGGATGGGCACAACCGGCGGCAATGTGGCTCTCCGGTCCACGGTGCGTTCGATCGCGTCGATCAGATCGTCACGATGGACGAATGCCTGCCCATGCGCCGTCTCGCCGGAGTAGAAGTGGCTGTTCAACTGCCGCTCATAGATTCGTTGCATCTGATGCGCGATGGGAATGGAGTTGCAATCGTCGTTATAGACCCCGGCAATGCGCAGGAAAACCGCGGGGATAGAGCCACGTTCTTCGCGAATGACCTGCTCGGTTTTCACCTTCGATTCCGGGTATGGCCACGTGGGTTCGAGCGGCCAGTCTTCATCGATAAACTCGCCGGGCTCCGCGGGCTTGTGAACGAGCATGGTGCTCGAAAAGATGAACTGCTCCACCTTGAAGCGCCCATCGTTCAAACCGCGAA
>JADLCF010000270.1 GCA_020847315.1 Bryobacterales bacterium
GGCGTGATATCCACCTGCGCGAAACCCACGCGAAACTCCGCGAACGTCATGAACGCGCACAGTGCAATTAAAACCAAAAGCCGCATGTTTCTCTCCCTTGCGCCCGCCGCGCGGGCCGAGCATGATCTCACAAGATTGTCAGGCTTCGCCCACAGGGGTCAAATGCCTTTCGCAGCGCCGCGCTCCCCGCGCGCGAAAGAACTTGCGCGGAATCCCCCGCATTTGAATTGGAGACAATGGGAGCCATGCGCATTCTTTCCTCGGTCGAGGTCTTGATGACTCCCGTGTTTCACGTCGAGAATGTCGTGGCGCGCGAGGAGGACGGATTTGAGATTCATCGCTCGGTGGTCTCTCACCAAGGCTCCGCGGTGATCCTCCCCGCCGATGAACGGGGGCGCGTGCTCCTGGTGCGGCAGTATCGTCTGCCCGCGCGGGGAAAGCTCTGGGAACTGGCCGCCGGGCGCATCGACCCCGGGGAGAAACCCCTCGCCGCCGCTCGCCGGGAACTGGCGGAGGAAACGGGCATCCGTGCCCGCCATTGGAAGCGCCTGGCGAAGATGTACCCCACGCCCGGCTACGTCTCCGAGTTGATGCACCTTTACCTTGCCACCGGGCTTACCGAGGGGGAGGCGCACCCGATGGACGATGAACGGATCGAGACCCGCTGGTTCAGCCGGGAAGAACTGGAATCGTGGGTGGATGCGGGCAGGTTCGAAGATGCAAAGACGCTCACGGGCTTGCTGCTTTACTGGCGCGGGCTCTCCCGGGTTTGACGAAAACGGAAGGCGCGGTCAATCTGCGAACGGAACCGCGCGGAGAGCCTTCTGGCTACCCCGCGCGGTTTGGATTCACCGCTCCGGCTAGTCGATCATCTTCTGATGGTGCTGCCAAAGGTTGGGCGACCGGGTCAGGCGGCTCAGCAGCAGATGGAATTCGTGCAGGAACTCCTTCGGGAGCTTGTCGTAGAGCTTGAGGAACAATTCCTCGTGGCTCAGAACCTCCTCCTTCCAGGCTTCCCGGTCCACTTCCATCACTTCGCTGAACTTCTCAAATCCGAAGTCGAGCCCGTTCAGTTCGAGGTCTTCATAACGCGGCATCCACCCCACCGGGCTTTCCACCGCATAGGCGCCGCCATGCACGCGGTCCACAATCCACTTCAGCACGCGCATGTTCTCGCCAAAGCCCGGCCACATGAAGTTGCCGTCCTTATCCTTGCGGAACCAGTTCACGTGGAAGATGCGCGGCGGGTTCGGAATGTGCCGCCCGATATTCAACCAATGGTTGAAGTAATCCGCCATATGATAACCACAGAAAGGCAACATTGCGAACGGGTCACGGCGCACCTTGCCCAGCGTTCCCGCA
The DNA here is from genome assembly GCA_020847315.1 of Bryobacterales bacterium. Taxonomy (GTDB): domain Bacteria; phylum Acidobacteriota; class Terriglobia; order Bryobacterales; family Bryobacteraceae; genus JACTMJ01. The sequence goes on from JADLCF010000270.1 coordinate 1,363, forward strand.
GCCGCGGCCGTCATCTCCGAGCCCATCGTGGATGCGATGTATACGCCGTGAGACCAGTTAAAGGCCTGGAAAACGAGCGGCACCTTCGTCATGCGGCGGCCGCCGAAGATGAACGCGCTGATCGGGACGCCATTGGGGTCTTCCCAGGCCGGGTCAATCGTGGGGCACTGCCCGGCGGGGGCGGTGAAGCGGGCGTTCGCGTGCGAGGACGGACGTCCGCAATCCGGGGTCCAATCCTGGCCCTTCCAATCGATTAGGTGCGCGGGCGGCGCATCGGTCATGCCCTCCCACCACACGTCGCCGTCATCAGTCAGCGCGACGTTCGTGAAGATGGAATTCTCCCTGCAGGATTCCATCGCGTTCGGATTCGACTTGTACGAGGTCCCCGGCGCGACGCCGAAGAAACCATACTCCGGGTTGATGGCGTAAAGGCGTCCATCGCCGCCGGGCTTAATCCAGGCGATATCGTCGCCGATCGTCCAGATCTTGTGATCGCTGAAATGCTCCGGCGGAATCAGCATTGCGAAGTTCGTCTTGCCGCAAGCGCTCGGGAACGCCGCCGCAACGTAGGTCTTGTTGCCCTTGGGATCTTCCACGCCCAGGATGAGCATGTGCTCCGCCATCCAGCCTTCGTCGCGCGCCATCGTGGAGGCAATCCGCAGCGCAAAACACTTCTTGCCGAGGAGCGCATTGCCGCCGTAGCCGCTTCCGAAGCTCCAAATGGAGCGCTCTTCCGGGAAGTGAACGATGTACTTGTGCTCCGCGTTGCATGGCCAGGAGACATCCTTCCGGCCGTCGCCGAGCGGCGCGCCCACCGAGTGCAGACACGGCACGAATGACCCGTCTTCGCCCAGAACATCAAGCACCTTCTGCCCCATCCGGGTCATGATGCGCATGTTCACCACGACGTAGGGGGAGTCCGTGACCTCCACCCCGATATGCGCGATGTGCGAGCCGATCGGGCCCATGCTGAACGGAATCACATACATCGTCCGTCCGCGCATGCACCCATCAAACAATGCAGTCAGCTTCGCCTTCATTACGTCGGGCGCCATCCAATTGTTGGTCGGCCCCGCATCCTCGCTCCGGCGGCTGCAAATATAGGTGCTGTCTTCGACACGCGCCACGTCGCCGGGATCCGAGCGGCATAGGAAGCTGTTCGGCCGCTTCGCCTCATTCAGACGGATGAAGGTCCCCGATGCCACCATCTGCTCGCACAGATGATCGTACTCTTCCTGCGAACCGTTGCACCAATACACCTGGTCCGGCTTGCAGAGCGCCACGGCGCTTTCCACCCATTCAAGAAGTTTGCTGTTCGTCGTCCTGGCAGTCTCTTTCGTCTCGATAGTGCTCATGTGTTCCTCGTCTCATTTCACGGCAACAACCTGGCGGTTCTTCCGGTTGGGAGATTTCAAATTCACGCCTGGGCCTGCGCCGGGCCAGCCCCGGAAACCCGCTTAAAGCGCAATTAGGCTCTAAGAGTTAATCAGACCGTAAATACTGAATTTTGTCAAATCCGACCATCTAGCGGACAGTTTATCGCGGCCGCGCATGGAAAGCTCCCCGGATGCGTTCTTTGTGCCTGCGCAATCGCACTCTTATCGGAACCGGGAGTTTCGTCTTTTCTTCTCAGATCAGCCGTACTGGTACTTTTGGATAAACTTGTTAACTCTAACGGAATCCGGCAATTTCTTCCTATTGGCGATTATAACCGATTGACAGAACGTAGTTTTTGTCGTTTTGTAGGGAATAGCACTCCGGTCTGTTTAGAGAATTCGACGGATGCATTGTTAACTGTCTTTGATATCATCTTCTCATTCTGAAGCTGGAATCGATCAATGCGTACCACGAGTTTCTGAATTGCGAAAGAACTTCTCCCGTTTCTCGCCGAAAGGGCGGGGGAATTGTTTCGGAAAATTTAACGGATGGGATGCGGGATGCCGATAGAAACGGATGGCGGCTGCCGGATATCCGCAAGCGGCACTGACGGCGGGCCGCGAACGCGTCCAGCCACTAAAGAACTGAAGGATCTCGAGTATGGAAATGATGGTTGCGTTCCTCACCCTGCTCCTCGGCTTGGCCGTGGGGGCATTCATCGTTTGGTTCTCCAAGGAAGGGCAAGCCCAGCAGGCAGTGGCGGCGGCACAGGGAGAAAACCTGGCCACGATCGCGGCGCTTGAAGAGAAGGCTGCCGGGCTTTCCCAGCGCGAGGGTCAACTCGTTCAGGAACTGGCGGAAGCGCGGCGCGATCACGATCAGAGGCGTCTCCGCTCCGAAGAGGAATTGAATCTGCTCCGGCAGGAGATGGCCCGGCTTCGGGAAGAGCAGGCTCAGTTGCAGGCCCAACTTTTCACGGAACGCCAAATCACCGCCGAGAAGCAGCGGGTCCTTGCCGAGCTCGAGGAACGCTTCACGCAAGCGATCGGCAGCGCTTCTCAGCAGGCATTGGAAGCTGCGTCGCAGCACGCCTTCACGAGCATCTCGGAGAAGATGATCGAGGGCGGCACGCGCAACTTCCTGGAAATGGCGAAGTCCGCGCTCGAGGAATTTCGTCCTCTCGTGGAGACGGCCAGGGCCAATGCCGCGAATGGTTACGCGCTGAACGGCTCGCACGAGTCCGATCCGGGAAGCGGACATCCGGACGCGGAAAACCATCTGATTGCGGAAATGGTGAGACCGCTCGACGACACGCTCCGCAAAGTGGAAGAGCAGTTGCGCGAGATGGAACGGGAGCGCAGCGGCGAATATCGGAACTTGCTCGAGCGGGTCAAGGAACTGGGCGAGAACCAGAGTGCGCTGCGCGCGGAAGCAGGCCGATTGGCTAACGCCATGCGGACGCCCGTACAGCGCGGCCTTTGGGGTGAAGTCCAGTTACGCCGCGTGGTCGAAATGGCGGGAATGCTGGAGCATTGCGAGTTTCGCATCGCGGACTTCCCCGTCGATGCATCGGATGAAACCGTGGAGGTTCCCACGGTCGATCACCTGCTGAACGGATATCATGCCGAGAACGGGTTTAGGCCTCGGGCGATGGCGGATTGTACGGTGCATCTCCCCGGCGCGCGTTCCGTCATCGTCAACGCCAGCGCCCCCGTGGACGGGTATCTCGAAGCGCTCGCCGCGAATAGCGATTCGGAGCGCGATGCGAAAATGGCACAGCACGCCGCTGGCCTCCGCGCCCACGTCGATGCGCTCAGCGCTTCGCTCACGGATGCCCCCATGCCGGATAGGCACGACTTCGTCGTTGGCTTTCTGCCGGGTGAGGCGTATCTTTCGGCGGCACTGGCGCAGGATCCCGGTTTGCTCGAGTACAGCCTCGGCAAACGCGTTCTGCTCACCACGCCAACCACGCTGGTCTCCCTCCTCAAGACGGCCAACTACGGGTGGCGGCAGGAGAGCGTCGCGGAGAACGCACGGCAGATCCGCGAACTCGGGCACGAACTCTACGATCGACTGCGCGTGCTTACCGGCCACTTCAATGGCATCAAGCGCGGCCTCGAGACGACGTTGCGCGCCTACAATGACGCCGCCGGTTCCATGGAATCGCGCGTCCTGCCTACGGCTCGCCGCTTCCACGAGATGGATGGGGCCGATAGCACGGCCCAAGCCATCCAGGCTCCGGCGCCCGTCGCGATTGGACCCAAGGAGATTCACTTGCCGGAATTGCGGGCACTGGTGGGCGCCTCCGTTCCAAGCGCGGAGTTGGCCTGGCCGGATGGGCAGCGGTCCTAGGGACGAAACGAATTCCTCACTTTCATTGCGGGGTGGCCCAACGGGACAGGGCCGCCCCTTTTTTTGGCGCCGCGGCGAACCCGTCGCCCGAATCAACCACCCTTCCTCGGAACCAGCCTCCGCGATACCGGGCGCGCCGCGCTCGCGGCCAAGTCATCCCTCATCCACCGGTTCCAGCCAGAGCACCTGGTACGGGCTCAGTTGCGCCTCCAGCTGATGCTCACCCGCGCAGACCGCCATCCCAGTGAAGCGGTCCTTCCAACGGGATTGCCGCACTTCCACTTGATTCCGGGCGATCCATACTCTCCTTGGCGCTGGCCGGACGTTCACGAGGGCCAGCACGGTCGAACGGCCGTCGAGGGAGCGGCGAAGCACCGCAAACACACTGCCATCCGTCGGCAGTATCTTCTGCCTCGCATTCGGATGAAAGGCCGGAATAGCCACTCGGTGCTCCGCCATTTGCCGGTACCGTGCGGCCACGCGGTAAGCCAGAGAGTCCGCGTCCATGAACGCCTCGATCATGGATCGTTCACTGAAATTGCGGCGATTGATCGCGCGGGCTTCCGTCAGTTCGTGGGCCTCCATCGGAGCAATCTGGCTGCCGCTAAGGCTCGGCAGATACACGCCGGGCACCCCCGCGAGCACCAATGCGATCGATCGCGATGCAACGAAACGATCCACCTTCGTCGTGTCGCCGTCGCCGCTATGAGGATCGTTCACGGCATCAAACCACGTAATGTTCAGTTCATAGGGGGTTGTGCCGCCATCGGGCAGGCTGCGATAAGACACCAGGCCCCCATGCGCCACCGTACGCTCCACCATCGCCGCGATTTCATCCTCCGTCAAAATCCCGCGCGCCCCCATGAGGCCGATGCCGTCATGGGAATCGAGAAAGTTGAAGTAGGTTGTCAGCGCCGAAGGCTTCTCCAGCGTGGACGCCCACCGCGCCAGGCGCGTGCAATCCCCGGCGGCGAAGCTATGCAGCACGAGCGGCGGCAGCGCGAAATTGTAGATCATGTGCGCTTCATTGCGCCCATCGCCGAAATAGCCAATGTTGTCGGCGTGGGGCACATTGGTTTCCGTCAGCAGCGCCACGCGCGGGGCGGCGATATCGAGAGCCGCGCGAAGAAAGCGGATGATCGCGTGGGTTTGAGGCAGGTGCGCGCATGAGGTGCCCAATTCCTTCCACAGATAGGTGGCGGCATCGATGCGGATGAGGTCCGCGCCCTTTTCCACGTAAAACAAAAGCACCCGCAATACACGCAGCAGCACTTCCGGGTTCCGGAAATTCAGATCTACCTGATCCTGGCTGAACGTCGTCCACACCCAGCGCGGGCCGTCAATCGTAGCCACTTCGCTCAACAGCGGTGATGTGCGCGGGCGCAGAATCAGGGCCATGTCCTCCAGGCGAATCGCATCCGGGCGCGCAAACCCGATGAAAAACTCCTTGTACTCGGGGTTGCCGTTCAAATACTCCTGGAACCATTCGCTCTGCGCCGAGATATGGTTCACCACGCCGTCGAACATCAGACGGAAGCTCCGGCCGGCGCGCTCGATATCCTCCCAGGATCCGATATTCGGATCGACCTCCCTGAAGTCGATCACGCTGAAGCCCCGGTCCGACGAATAGGGAAAGAAGGGCAGGACATGGATCGTGCTCGCCATCCCGCCCAGAAAGATGTTCGCCACATCGCAAAGCACCTCAAGCGGTTTGCGCGGCGGACCCTGGATCAGGTCCCCGTAAGTGATCACAACGATATCCCGCTCCGTGAACCGGTCTTCCGGCGCGAAGCTGCGTTCCGCTTCGAGAATCTCCGGCGTTTTGTGAGCATGGTGCACCCGCAGGAGGCGCTCCACTTCCGGAAGAAGCCTCGCCGCCGCCTCGCCGCCATAGAGAAAGCCGAGCGTCTTGTGCAGCGCCTCCCGCATCGCCGGGGCAATCGAAAGGGCTTGCTGCGCATAATCCGGCCTCCTGCGATAGAGCAAGAGCGAGCCTGGGTCGATCACGGGAGAAAGTTCGGCATCGTAATCCATGTCTCGGAATCCCGGGGCGTCCGGCGCCGCCAAGCGAACTTCCAACGATAGCGAAGAGCCCTTGCGCGGGCAACACGGAGAGGCGGCGCGGCGGCCGCGGCGAAAGTGTTGTGCGCGGCATGCCTAAAATAGAGAAGCACGCCGCATGCCGCTCGCATCCAAGCTCGCCTTCCAGGTGGAAAAGAAAACGCAGTGGAAGGGGTACCAGATTTTCCATTCGCACGGAATACGCGTGCTGAAAACGAAGCCGCATACCTTCCAGACAATGGTCACCGGCAATGGCTCGTATGAGGTGGACTTGCTCTACGAGGAGGGTTCGCTCGTTGTCCATTGCACTTGCCCGGCCTACGACAAGTATGGTCCGTGCAAGCACATCTGGGCCGCCATTCTCGAAGCGGATAAGCAGGGCGCCCTGCCCGAGGCGCAGAACGCAAGAACACTCCGCATTGTGGATCTCCTCGAAAGCGCCGATTTCGACGAGGACGAAGGCGAGGACGAGGGGGATGACGAGCCGCGCGGCGTGAATTGGAAAAACTTCTCCGTCTCACCCGCCCCTAGCGTGATGAAGCAGCCCGCCCGGCCGCTTTGGAGAGACCAACTCGATACCATCGCCAGGCTCACCTTGGAACAGGCCCTTGCCGGCAACCGGAAACCCTGGCCCGCGGGCTTTGAAATCGCCTACGTGCTTGACCTGGCGGGTTCCCGGAAAGCCGGCGCCGTGGTGCTCGACCTGCGCAGCCGGAGCCGCAAGAAGAATGGGGATTGGACCGTTTTCAAAGACCTTCGCCTCACGCCCGCGCAAATTTGCCAGTTGCCGGACCCCAAGGATTCCGAACTCATCCTCTCCCTTCACCGGCGAGATATCTACGCCGCCCACGGAGACTATTACGGAGGCTCGGTCTACCAGTATTTCCTTCCCGCGGAGCAGACTCGCGCGGTCTTGCCGGAGATCGCGAGCCGGGGCCGGCTGTGGCACAACAACGGTACTTTTGGGGCAACGCCTTCGCCCGTCGGCTGGGATGCCGGAGATCCCTGGCAGTTCTGGGTGCGAATCCGGCGTAACGAACGGGATCTCTGGGAGCTTACCGGGGAACTGCGCCGCCAGAAGGATCACCTCGGCCTCTCAGCCCCCTCGCAATTTTTCGATGCTGGCTTCCTGCTGCATGAAAATACCCTGACGAGGCTCGAAAATCCTGCCACGGTTCCCTGGATTCGCGAACTCGCATCGAACAAGGCGATCACCTTCGCGGATAAGGATCGCGATGCCGTTCTCGAATCGCTGCTAAGCGGCCCGTTCGTCCCCAACCTCGATCTTGACGAGGAACTCCGTTTTGAACGGCGGAAGGTCACTCCGCGCTTTGGGCTGCGCCTCAAGGAAGCCCTGCATCCAGGGCAAAGGGATACCTTCGACGCGACACCGCTGGGCGACTACGGCCACGGCTTCTCCGCACTCCAGCCCGCAGCCTCGCGAGGTGTGTGGCTCGCCACCGAGCGCGTCTACATGGAACGGGACCACGAGGCGGAAGCATCCGCAATGGACCTGCTGCGCGAGTTGGGCGTCCGACCGTCGCCCGATGGCCGCGCCCCCGGCTATCTGCCTGCAAAGATGTTGCCCAAGGCGGTGCGCGTATTGGTGGTCCAGGGTTGGCATGTCGAAGCCGAGGGCCGCAGCTTTCGCCGCCCAGGAGAGACCAAGCTGAGCGTCCAATCCGGTATCGACTGGTTCGAACTGCACGGCGGCGTCGATTTCGAAGGCCAGGTTGCGTCTCTCCCAGACCTCCTCGCGGCCGTTCGCAAGGGCGACGGCATGGTGCGCCTCGGCGACGGCTCCTTCGGGATGTTGCCGGAAGATTTTCTCGCGCGCTTCGCGTCGCTTGCCGGGCTTGGCCAGGCCGAAGACGGGCACCTCCGCTTTCGCGCGAACCAGGCGGCGCTGCTCGACGCGCTGCTCGCGGCGGAACCCGCCGTTCAGGTGGATGAGTTGTTCGAGCGGAGCCGCGAACGCCTGCGCACGTTCACCGGGATCGAGCCGGCCCCCCAGCCCAAGGGCTTCGAGGGGCAATTGCGCGGCTATCAGTTGGACGGCCTGGGTTGGATCGGGTTCTTGCGCGACTTCGGCTTCGGCGGCGTGCTCGCCGACGATATGGGCGTCGGCAAAACAGCCCAGGTGCTGGCGGCGCTAGAGCATCGCCGCATCGAGAAGAAAGGACCCTCCCTGGTCGTCGCCCCGCGTTCCCTGCTCTTCAATTGGCGGCAGGAAGCGGAACGCTTCACGCCCCAGCTGAAGGTGCTCGAACACTCGGGCTCCGGGCGGGATTTCTCGCTCATCGACGACTGCGATCTGGTGCTCACCACCTATGGCACGCTCCAGCGGGACATCGCGCAACTCGCCAAGCGGCAGTTCGATTACGTCATTCTGGACGAGGCGCAAGCCATCAAGAACGCCTCTACGCTCTCGGCCAAGGCCGTCCGACTGCTCAAGGGAGATCATCGCCTCGCCCTCAGCGGCACGCCGGTCGAGAACCATTTGGGCGAGCTCTGGAGCCTCTTCGAGTTCCTGAACCCCGGCATGCTGGGGGAAGCCAAAGTGCTGAAGCTAAGTGGAGGATTGGCGCGCAACCCGTCCGGGGAAACCCGCCAATTACTTTCCGCCGCCCTCCGGCCCTTCATTCTTCGCCGTACCAAGAAGCAGGTGGCGAAGGAGTTGCCCGATAAGACGGAACAGACCATCTATTGCGAACTGGAGGGCGAACAGCTTCGCAAATATAACCAGTTGCGCGATCACTACCGCGGCATTCTGTTGGGAAAGGCCTCGGGCGCTACGCAGTGGAACAAGATGAAGATCCAGGTGCTCGAAGCGCTGCTGCGTTTGCGGCAGGCCGCTTGTCATCCGGGCTTGCTCGATCCGGGGATGGCGGCGGGAGCCAGCGCGAAGTTCCACATCCTTCTCGCCCAGTTGGAAGAGATCCGGGCCGAGGGGCACAAGGCCCTGATCTTCTCGCAGTTCACCTCGCTGCTCGCGCTTTTGAAAACCCACCTCGACGCAGCGGGTTTCCGTTACGAATATTTGGACGGCGCCACGCGAGACCGGCAGGCGCCTGTGGAACGCTTCCAGACGGACCCCGATAGCCAGCTCTTTCTCATCAGCCTCAAGGCGGGTGGGCTTGGCCTCAACCTCACTGCGGCGGGCTACGTCTTTCTGCTCGATCCGTGGTGGAATCCCGCCGTCGAAATGCAAGCCATTGACCGCGCCCATCGTATCGGCCAAACCCAGAACGTCTTCGCCTACCGGCTCATCGCCAAGGGCACCGTGGAAGAGAAAGTCCTCGACCTTCAGAAAACCAAACGAGACTTGGCGGACGCCATCCTCAACGAAGACAACAGCCTGCTCCGCAATATGAAGCGCGAAGACCTGGAACTATTGCTCTCCTAGCGGAAACACTGGGCGGGATTTGCTTCGCTTCCGTAAGATAGAAAGTTATGCCCAGAACGGACATTTACATCAAGGTGGAAGTGGAACATGACCGGGAGGAGAGCCCGGACAAGATCGGTTCGGAACTGGTGCGGCAGTTGCGCAAGCTCTACATCGTCCGGCGCGCCGAGGTCACCAACCACGTAAAGAAGAGCGAGGATTAGCCGCCCGCCGCGCTTCCCAGAAGCCGCCGGTACGTTTCGCGAAAGAAGCCGTCTGTCATACCGGCAATGTAGTCGCAGACCAGCCGGTGCGGAGCCTCGGTTTGGTGGTATTCCCGGAAGCTCGAGGAAATGGCCGTGGGATGGTCGAGCAAGAATTGGAAGAGCATCCGGATCTCTTCCTCGCACCGCACGCGAGCATGCAGAATCGCGGGCGAATGGTAGACGCAATTGCGCAGAAAGCGCTTCAGCACGGCGCTCGTTTCGGCAGCTTCGGGAGTATAGCGCGCCAGCCGGAGCGGGTGATGCCGCACGTCTTCCGCCGTTTCCACACCCGCCGCCTGCGCCGCCTGATAAGTGCCTTCGATCAATCCGGTAGCCAGAAAGTCGAGCAGCGCCCGCAGGGTCTCCACGAATTGTTCCCGCAGCGGCGCACCGGCGAATTGCTGCTCCACGCGGCGCGCCAGTTCCTCAAACTTCGGGACCTCGGCGCGGATCTCTTCCCACGTGACTATCTCAGCATCGCGCGCATCGTCAAGGTCCGCCGTGTTGTAGGCGATCTCATCGGCAAGGTCGATGATCTGGGCTTCGAGCGGCGGCAGGACGCCGGGGAGATACTCATCGAGAAACGGAAATTCCCCTGGAACAAGGTCGTGGGAATGCTTAACGATGCCTTCCCGCATCTCGAAGGTAAGATTCAGGCCGGGAAACATCGCATAGCGCCGCTCGATCAACTCCACCACGCGCAGGGCCTGAAAGTTGTGATCGAAGCGGTCGCCGAAGGAGCGCATCACACGATCGAGTTCACTCTCCCCCGCATGGGCATAGGGTGGATGGCCGAGATCGTGCGCAAGCGCCAGCGCTTCGGTGAACTCCTCGTCCAATTGCAGCGTGGAAGCCACCGTGCGGGCGATCTGCGCCACTTCAAGAGTGTGCGTAAGGCGGGTACGGAAATGGTCCGATTGCGGGTCTGAGAAAACCTGCGTCTTATCCTCCATGCGGCGGAAGGCGCGGCAATGGATGATGCGGTCCCGGTCTCGTTGAAACTCGCTGCGGTAGCGGTGGCTGAGTTCCGGGTAGCGCCGGCCCCGGCAGGAGGAAAGCGGGAAACGCAGCTTGAGCAGCGATACGTTCCCCGGATCTTTCTCCTCGCTCAAAGAGGACATAGCATGCGCAGCCTAGTTCTTGCTGGAAGAACGAATTTCCTCGATCGCCTGGCTGACGATACGTTGCGTTGAGCCCTCCGCCAGCCGCATCGGTTCGAGTAGTTTGATTGCCTCATCCGGGTTCTTCTTGCCGATCAGCTTCGCCAACGCGATCGTCACTTCGCCTTTGGTCATGTAGCCGGAAGAGGCATTGAGCAGGTCGCGATAAATCTTCTCCGCTTCATCGCTCTTGCCCTGGGAGGCCAGGATATTCCCCTTCAGGAAGCGGGCCACCGCGGCCGTATCGGAATCGCCATTCTTGATCGCGACTTCCACGTCGCTAAGCGCCTTCTCGAGGTTCCCGTCCTCCACCGCATTCGAAGCGAGGAAGTAGTGCGCGAGCGCGTCCTCATTGGTGCCGGAGTGCTCTTTGGAAAAGGCTTCGAGCGCCTCGTTCACGGCCTTTTCCTTGTCGGCCTCGGTGGCGTAGCTAACGCCCCCGCTTTGGCCCGGAGGCGCGATAGGCGCTTCCATGGTCCGCAAGAGGACGTCAAAATCCGCCCGGCGCTGCTTGGCTTGCGTGCGATACCAGGTGAGGCCGCCAACAATCAGAACCACCACCACTGCCGCGATAATGCCGTAACGGGTGACTTCCTTCTTATGGTCCAGCACGCCGCCGACGGCTGCGCCGACGCCTTCCGCGAAGCGGTCTGTTTTCAGTTCTTTACGTGTGAGTCTAGCCACGAAAACCCCTTAGATGCCA
>JADLCF010000271.1 GCA_020847315.1 Bryobacterales bacterium
CCCCAGGCGCGCAGATGCTGATTGTCGTGATAGCCGTAGAGAGAGCCGTGCAGATCGTTCGTTCCGGACTTCGTTACCACGGTCACCGCCGCGCCGCCGGCCAAGCCTTGCTCGGCGTCGAAATTGTTCGTGGTGATGTTCACGGTTTCGATCGTTTCCGATGGAGCGACATACGCCACATGGTGGGGGAGCCACGTGGAGATGTTCACCGCGCCATCAAGTTTGGTGACGTTGTTGTTGCGGTTGGTACCGTTTACGTTGGTCGTCAAGGCGCGTCCGGGGCGGGTGATCGCCGCATTCTGGAAGGCCGCGGGAGTGGCGCCCGGCACCAGGTTGATGAGGCTCTGGTAGTTCCGGTAACCGCCGATGGGCAGGTTGTTGACCGTGCTGGCGCTGATCTCGCTGCTGACGTCGGCCTTCTCGGTCTGCAGCGCCATCGCGCTGCCTTCCACCGTGATCGCTTCCGTCACGTCCCCGACTTCCAGGCTGAAATCCTCTCTGCGTATGCTGTTGACGACGACTTGAATGGATGTCCGCTTAGCGGTCTTAAACCCGCCCAGCTTCACTTCCAGGGTGTAGTCGCCACCTTGAAGATTTGGTGCATTGTACGAACCGTCCGCCTGCGAAGTGACGATGCGAACCTGGCCCGTGCCCTGGTTCGCCACGGTGACTTCCGCGCCCGCCACCGCCGCCCCGCTCGGATCCGTCACGGTTCCAACGAGGGTGCCGTAAAGTACCTGCGCCACGCTTCCCGGCGCCATGAAAGCCATCAGCACCGCCAATGGAAGAACCAGTGCGGCGCGCGAGATGTACGAAGAGAGAGTGTTCATGCGATGGCCCCCTAAAGCCATTTTCCCGATCATGTTCTGAAATTCCGCTGAAGGGAAGCGAATTGTCCTCAAAGATCGTTTACTTTTGGTGAAACATTCACTCGGTGTGAGCTTTCACCTTGAGTGAACTCTTCTTAGCGTCTTTCAACTTTTCCGAGATGGCGAAGGCTAGTATGATCCAGAGGAATGCCACAACAGACCACGCTGAGCCCGCAATGCGCATCAGGTTCGAGCCGTTGGACTCCGTGGCTGCTGCTTGCGATGTTCTGGCTGGTCTACTTTCTGAACCATGCGGACCGCCAGATCGTGTTCTCGGTGTTCCCGCTATTGAAGACGGAATTGAACCTGAGCAACACGCAGTTGGGGCTGCTCGGTTCTTCGTTCCAGTGGGTCTACGCCTGCCTCGTGCCCGTCGCCGGGTTTCTGGGGGACTTCGTTTCGCGAAAGCGCATCATCGTGAGCGCGCTGCTTCTTTGGAGCCTGACGACGGTATCGTCGGGCCTGGTCACGGGGTTTGCCCTGCTGCTGTTGCTTCGCGCATTGACCGGCGCCGGGGAAGCCTTCTACTACCCATCGGCAACGTCGATCATCGCGGATTATCACGGGGAGAAGACTCGCGCGCTCGCGATGTCGATTCATCAGACCAGCCTCTACTTTGGTGTCGTGGTCTCCGGCACGCTCGCGGGTTACCTCGGTGAACAGTTCGGCTGGCGAAGCGCGTTCCTGGTCTTTGGCGTCGCCGGCGTGGCCGCCGCCGCGATGCTCATGCGCTTCCTGCGGGAACCGCAGCGCGGCGGGGCGGATTCGAGCGGCGCTCAAACGGAGGCGCGCGACGCGAAGAGCGAGCCTTCCGCCGCCCCAACATCCAGCGTTCTCGCGCGCCTGAAGACGCTCTGCCGGACGCCTTCCGTACTGGCTCTGGCGGGGTCGTTCTGCGGCATGAGCTTCGCGAGCGTGGCGATAGTGACCTGGATGCCCGCGTACATCTACGGGCTCGGCGGCTTTTCGCTGGCGGAAGCCGGATTCCATGCCACTTTCTACCACCAGTTGGGCGCCTTCGCAGGCGTCTTAGCCGGTGGAGCCTTGGCCGATCGTTTCGCGGCGCGCTCCCCGCTGAGCCGCCCTTTGGTGCAGGCCGCCGGGCTGCTGCTATCCGTACCCTTTCTCTATTGGATTGGCTCGGCCTCGTCCGCCACCGCACTGTTCGTGGCCCTCGGGGTGTTTGGCATCTTCCGGGGCATCTATGATTCGAACCTGTTTGCATCCCTGTTCGAGGTAGTGGCTCCGGAGACCCGCGCCACCGCCACTGGATTGATGCTTTCGATGGGATTCCTGGTGGGCGGAACCTCGCCCGTGGTGATTGGGAATCTCAGCCAGCAGTTCGGGCTGGGCCCGTCGCTCGGCGCAACTTCCGTCTGTTATCTGGCGGCCGGCCTGTTGATGCTGGCCAACATCGCACTCTGGTTTCAACCTGATTCCGCGCGGATGAAGGCCGCGCTCGCAAGGTAATTCCGCATGAAGATTGTCGATATTCGCACGCATACCGCCGCTGTGTTGACGGAAGCGCCGCTGCGCCACTCCACCGGCGTTCACCCCGGTTACTTCATCCGCACCATTCTCGAACTCATCACGGACGAAGGCATCGTCGGGCTGGGCGAGGTGGGGGGCGGGGACCAATCCGGCATGTTCCAAAAGCTCAAGCCGCGCCTGATCGGGGAAGATCCGTTCCATCTGGAACGGATCAAGCAGAAGACGCTGCGGCAGATTTACTACATTTCGAATCCGCGAATTTACGCTGCGATTGAGCTGGCTTGTCTCGACATCCAGGGAAAGGCAATGAGCCGGCCGCTCTGCGACATGATTGGCGGCAAGTTGCGCGATGCGGTCGCGTTCAACGCCTCCCTGAGTTACCGCTATCCGGATGAGCACGGTGGGGCGGGCGAGACCACGGCTGATGATCTCGTCCGCTATGCGCGGCACGCGGTGGCGGAATGCGGTTTCGAATCGGGCAAGCTGAAAGCCGGCGTCTTGCCGCCCGAGCATGACATCGAAGTACTCTATGCCCTTCGGGAAGCGCTTGGACCCAAGTTCGGGCTTCGGGTGGATCCGAACGGGTTCTGGTCTCGCGGCACGGCGATCCGCGTCGCGAAGGAGTTGGAACGCTGCAATCTGGAATATCTCGAAGACCCCACTTGGGGCAACGAAGGGATGGCGCGGGTGCGGGAGCGGACGTCGATCCCGCTGGCCACGAATATGTGCGTTGCTCGCTTTGACGACTTCGCGGCAGGAGTCGCCATGCGGTCAGTAGACATCGTGCTGGGCGATATCTACTACTGGGAAGGCATCACCGGTCTCAAATCGCTCTCCGCGATGTGCGATACCTTCCGCCTGGGCCTCGGCATGCACAGCGGCAGCGAGTTCGGGGTGACGATGGCGGCGATGGTTCACGCCGCCTCCACGCTGCCCAACCTCACTTACAGCGTGGATACGCTCTACCATCACATGCTCGACGACATTATCGTGGGCGGCAAGCTGCCCTTCGTCAACGGTTGCGTGGAGGTGCCTAAGGGGCCGGGGCTGGGGGTGGAACTCGACCCTGACCGCCTTGCTCGCGCGGAGGAGTTGTTCCGCCAGCGCGGAGACTACTACGCCCGCTTTCATGAAGACACAAGGCGGCCCGACTGGTTCCCGATCAATCCAGGATGGTAAGGATATGGCACGCATGCTGGAAGAACAGGTGGCCGTGGTCACGGGCGCCTCGCGCGGTATCGGACGCGCGATCGCGGTAGCGCTGGCCGGCGAGGGCGCGCGCGTGGTAGTGAACTTTGTCTCCAACAAGGCGGCGGCGGAGGAGGTGGCTTCCCTCATCCGGGAAGCCGGGGGAGAGGCGCTCACCGTGCAGGGCGACGTTTCGGACCGGACCTCCCACGCGCGGATTCTCGGCGAGGCTCTCCGGGGATTCGGGCGGCTCGACATCCTGGTGAACAACGCGGGCATGTCGAAGCGGCAGGCTTTTCTCGATGTGGAGGCGGGGGATTTCGATTATCAGATCGGCGTGAACTTTACGGGCCCATTCTTTCTGACGCAGGCGGCCGGACGAATCATGGCCGCGCAGGGGTGGGGAAAAATTATCAGTATCTCGAGCGTCCATGACGCGCAACCCATGCGGCTGAATTCGGCATACTGCGCCGCGAAGAGCGCCCTCGTGATGATGACCAAGTGCGCCGCGCTCGAGCTGGCCCCGGCAGGCGTGCAGGTGAATTGCGTCTCGCCCGGAGCCATACTGACCGACGAGAACCGGCCACGGCTCGAAGACCCCGCTTATCTCGCGCAAGTGCTCGCGAAGATCCCCGCCGGGCGGGTTGGCGGCGTGGACGATATTACGGGCGCGGTGTTGCTGCTGGCCTCGCCCGCCTCCGCCTATATCACGGGCGCGGTGCTTTACGTCGATGGCGGCATGCTGCTTCATGGATAGGCCTCACGAAGAAGGAACACAATGGCTTTTGAAATTAAGCGCCGGGGAAAACTGACCTACTACTACCGGGGCGACGCGCCTGTCTTTTCGAATCTCGTCACGGAGCGGCAACCCGACGGCGACCTGAAGATCTACTTCGCCGGATTCACGGGAGGCTCCTCCGCTGCCCGCCATTTGAACCTCGCGGGAGTGGTGACGATGGAGCCGGAACGGGAGATCCCGCTCGTCTTTCAAGCCTGGGAAGCGTGGCTTCGGGAAGCGGGCATTTGCCAATCGATCGCGGAGTTGGATTTTATCGAGATGCATGCGTTTGGCTGCATGCCGAAGAGCCCCAACCCGCTGGTGGATCCGCTTGGTTATGCGGCCGAGATCGACCGCTTGCGCAAAGCGTACGCTCGCGCCTATTCCGGCTACTTCCGCGAGCGCCTGCCCGATCACGGCGTGCCGGTGCGGTTCACGGTTCACCTGCTGGATGTGCCGGACCAGGCAGCTTCATACGAGTTCTATACAACGGCGTTGCTGCAGAAGAGCGCAGCCGCGGGAGAGTGAGCGATGCCGATCCGTTCTCCGCTGTTAGGCGAGAATACGCGCTTCGATTTCCGAAGTTCAATTCGCGAGGGGAGCTTGCGCGCGGCGGTTTTGCCCGTCGCCGCAACGGAACAGCACAATGAACACCTCGCGATGCACCACGATGCGCGCAGCGTGGAACTGCTCACGCTCCCGGCCGCGCGGGCGCACTTCCCGAGCGTGATCGTCTGCCCGGTGGTCTCCGTGGGCGTTTCCGGACACTGGATGGATCATCCCGGCACCCTTACGCTTTCGAAGGGAACGTTTACCTCTGTGGTCCTCGATCTTCTCGCGAGCTTGCGCTCCGCAGGCCTAACCAAAGTGCTCATCGTCAACGGACACGGCGGCAACCGAAGACCCATCGAGGAGAAGCTAGAGGAGTGGCGAGCGGCGCTGGGAATTCAGATCGAGTTCTGCTCCTATTGGGAGGCGTATTCCGCCGCATTTGCGAAGGCGAACACGGCCACCGGCGAAATTCCTGGCCATGCGGCGGAGTTCGAGACTTCAGTGGCGTTGGCGGAATTTCCCGGAAGCGTGCATTTCACCGATGCCCCGTACCCCGAAGCGGCTCTCACGATCACGGACCCCACGCGCGCGATTGACGACCGCCGCTTTTTCGAAGGAGCACGCCACGCTTCGGCGGAGAAGGGCCGCTTGTATGTCGATCATGCGGTTGCGTTCCTAGTTGAACGGCTCCACCGATTGCTGGAAACGGACGGGTGAGCCCGCCGGGCGGCAGGCCGCAATCCAGTGGGTTCTTAGGTTGGGTCCGCCGGCTTGGCCGCGGTGGGTTTTGTCTGTGTTCGTGAAAAATTCCACGAGGTCTTAATGGCGGCTTGAACCCGTGTACCCTGCTGGTTTTGCATGGAGTTACCCGATAATTGGCGGTGTGTGGTTTTGTCAGGGTTGTCAGGGTTGGTGGGCTGTGGTTGCGGGCTGAGATCACCGGCGGCCGGGGCGGTTCCGGGGAGACGGAAACGGTGGCGCTGCCAAGGATGGGCTTGGCTGTTGAGATCGCGGAGAACGTCCAAGCGGAGATGATTGCGCGGACTTGTATTGATGTAGCGGTGAAATCGACCGGTTTCCGATTCGTTCGCTTCATTCGGTTCTCTCCATGGTTGGCTCGGCGGATGGCCGGGCACCCCGGCCCGGCGTCTCGGAGAGATTATACGAACGGGCAGCGTAGGGATCGAATCGGTTCGGCTGTAAGTGGTTGACGATGCGGGAGCTTTTGTCTCGCAAGTACCGTGAACCGCTTGGCGCGCACCATCGATTTTGGTCGGATTTTGGATGACGAGAGCGGCACGGAGACGTCACATCGGCCAAACGGGGCCGCTGTGACATGGTCTGGCCGCGCGTGGGTGGGGTTTCTCCGGGCTTCAATTGGATCTCCCGGCCAAGAAGGGGGCGTTTTGCGGAACGAAGCCAACGGCGAGCGGGCTATGGTTACATAACCGGGCTCATCGGGCGTGGCCGCGCCGAAGTCGCACCGCCAAACGAGGCTGATGCTCCATGGACTCGCTCTCGCGAGGCTGTTTTGTTGCTGGACTGGTGGAGTGCGTTGGCCTCGCATTCTGCGGGCTTACGCCGCATAGGAACCACTACTGTCGCGCTTTCGGCGCTTTTCCGGTGGGATGGGGCGGGAGCGGGCCGGGATGGAATGAAAATGCATGGCAGTGCGGAGCAAATGCGCCTTCGGGTTGCATCAGACCCGCTTCCGCCTAAATGGTCTCTTTGTTGTTTTGCTAGTTTTTGACATTATTTGACGGGTTTTGCCATTGCGTATAGAGTGAAGGTGGACTGGAACTCAAGGAGCGCCACGGCATGCCGACGACAATGAATATCTCTCTCCCTGACGCGATGAAAGCATTCGTGGAGGAACAGGTCCAAAGCGGTGGGTATGGAACGGTCAGCGAATATGTCCGC
>JADLCF010000272.1 GCA_020847315.1 Bryobacterales bacterium
ACCGAACTCCGGCGAAACCGTTCCCTCGATTTCCCTCCTTGGCCCCCGTCTCGTACTACGCCCGAAGCGCCGTATCCACAGCGGCCGTTTCCGCCCAAATCCAAGCTCCCCGCTTCCAATAAACGAACCGCATGAACCACTTACCGGCAACGCCCACGTCTCCCCAGCCCCAACCGGCCAAGCCTCTTGAGCGAAACGCGCACGATCCGCCCGGATAGGCTTCCGCTCCTTCGCCAACCCCAGCCGCCCCGCCTCTCGCAATCCCGCCTCCCGCCCCAAGGAGCGCCCAGCCAAGCACCGGGCTCCCCGGAACCCGAAGGCCACGGAAGCCACCGGTGCGTGCGGTAATCCTCGATGAATCTGTCCTTCGATTGCAGCGGAGAGCCCCAAGGCCGGCATGAGCCAGCGGGTGCGTAAGCGCCCCGTCAAGCCGCCCGGAAGAACCAGCCTCGCGAGAGCGAGTCCATGGAGCACCTGCCCGGCTTGCGGGTGCGATCCGGCCGCGGCCACGCTCAGCGAAGTCTCGCGCGAAGCTGGTTGCCCGATCCCCTCCGGCTTCGTTCCGCAAAACCGAACCTTACGAGGCAAACGGCCCCCACGAGCGCAATGCCGCGCGCCGCCTCAGATTGCTTCCTGAAGCCTCATGCCTACAGCCAGAACCGCCTGAAACAGCGCGAATGCTTGAACCCGATCACTCGCACCCAAAACAAATCTTCATCGCGTATCTCACTCACGCCATGTCACTTATCCGCACCGGCAACCGGCTGTCCAGCATGGATGGTTCGTTTCGGCGAACCCGAAACGGACAATCTATCGTGCGGGAGAGCTCCGTGTACCGGTGGGTCTTGCGATCGCTCGGACAGACTCCCTTGCAAGCGTGCTCTTTGAAAATGGAATCGATCCATTCCATCGAGAGCGCAGCAAGTGCGGGAACTGCCAGTTTCGTCCAGAGAAATCCGGACAAAACCGGACAAAACGGCAACGCCCTATGAAGGCATAACCACTGAGGAAGCAATAGGTTGGAGCAGCCGTGCGGATCGCGCGGAGGAAATGATGTTTCCCATGTGCGCAAACGGGAGGCCCCGGAGCGAAGCCATGCGGATAAGGATACGCGGGAGCCGACACACTCGCATTCCGCACCCACTACTTAACCACCGGAACGGGAGCCCACCCCGCAACGACAGGCACAGAATCAACAATATGCAGCGAAAACCCGGGGAACGAACCCATTTGTTCGCCCCAGGGCGAAAGCCGATGCAATACCCAGGAACACCGCTGCAACGGCAGACATTCAGGAAAAGTCCTTCCGGCGCGCTGAGCGGAGGAACTTCATCGAATTCGGGGCAGAATTCGGAGGCATCGCTTTTAC
Organism: Bryobacterales bacterium; assembly: GCA_020847315.1. Lineage (GTDB taxonomy): Bacteria > Acidobacteriota > Terriglobia > Bryobacterales > Bryobacteraceae > JACTMJ01. Next base: position 1,370 of record JADLCF010000272.1, read on the forward strand.
TTCATGTGAACACGCTGATTCCAAGCAGGTTACGCAACTTCCAGCAGGAATTCCAGCCGCGCTAAGCCTCTTTCCGAGCAGGGCATGGAGGGTCCAGAAACCGCCGATCCCCTGCCCAACGAAGGGGATTCCCTAACCTCCAATGCGAGTCAGACCACTCCGATCTACGCTGCCTCGCGCAGCCGCCTCAATCGCAGTCACGGCCAGCGAAGAGAAATTCGCTTCCACCCCGGAATCACTTAACTGCAACGCAGGCCATCACTTCCACCATCGGGGAGCCACACCTGCGCCGACCCACTGCCCCCACCAAGGTCAAATCCACCCCCACCGCCGCTACCATCAACCGGATGCACAAATGGGCCTTACGGCAAAAAAGAAACAGCCTCGCGCATCGAGTCCATGGAGCACCTGCCCGTTTGCGGGTACGACTCCCCCGCAGCCACTCCTGACGCCTCCCGCTCCACCGCCCGGCACCCGCAAACCCCTTCGGCTTCGTTCCGCAAAAATGGCACATTCCGGCAATACTGCAGAACCCCGGACCGAAGCCTTCCCGCTCGAATTCGAGACGAAAATCGCTCACGTCCGCCGCATAGTCACCGGCCACTCAATGATTCTAATCTTCCCGCAACCTCCCTGGCTCCCATGCTTTACGCCGATTTCGCCCCGCAACCACCCGCGCCATGGTTCGATTTCCCACTCATGATCGCCATAATTGTCGTGCCGGTGAGATCTCTGTCTTCCCCGCTCAAAGCTGCCCGGCGCATCGCGAAGTTCTTCGACAACCGAATCTCCCCCGCGCCCCATTTGGCCCGGGCTTGCTCGAACAACCAGCCCGAGGGCTCATCGCTGCTAAAGCAACCCTCTAAGACCCGCTCCGTCTGTGAGGAACTTTCGTCCGGACCAAACCCGGAAAATCCGGAAAAACCGGACAAAACCCTCCCCGGCATAACCCGTTCCAATCAAATCACTTAGGAGGGAAAATAGGGGTCCGGCAGCATCCGTGTTTTTTCTGCATCCGGACAGAAACTTCCCAGTCACCCGCCCGTTCCCCGGAACGTCGTTCCCCAATTCTTGCCCCCCGCGGTAGCGATCAGCCAACAACGGACGAAGGCCTTCCGCGTGCCCTCCCTCGCCTGCCTCGCGGCACGCTACAGCTTCTTCGTCGTCCCACGCGGCAACCCCGGTCTCTTACACGACCGGGAATCCAACGAAGCTGTCAGATCTGTAAGAATTGCGGTTCCTGCAAGCCAATTCCGAACATCGCGGCGTTTAAGGTGCGCGCTCGTTTGGGTTCGGCCCGTGATCGCGGCGGAGCGCAGAATCCCCGGATGTCGCGGGAAGAGAACCCTGTTGCCCGACGCTATACTAGACAATATCTGGGGAATTTTCGCGAGTTGGTGCTATGAGCAAGTTCTATATTGAGACCTTCGGTTGCCAGATGAATGCGCACGATTCCGAGAAAGTGGTCGGAACGATGCTGGCCAAGGGCTACACTCAGGTGGAGTCGCCCGACGACGCCGACTTCGTGCTTTACAACACCTGCAGCATCCGGGACAAAGCGGAACAAAAGGTCTACCACCGCCTCGATACATTCAAGAACGGTTCCGGCAAGGGGAAGCGCTTCGGCGTTCTGGGGTGCGTGGCGCAGCAGGAGGGCGAGGCCATTTTCGAGAAGGCCCCCCACGTGAATCTGGTGGTGGGTTCGGCGAGCTACAGCAAACTTCCGGAACTGCTCGTGCAACTCGATAACGGCGCGCAGCGCGTCACGGGCCTGAGCCTGGATACGAATGAAGCCTTCGAGACCCCCCTCACCCGGCGCGACAATCCACACAAGGCCTATATCACCATCATCGAAGGCTGCGATAAGAACTGCACGTATTGCGTGGTGCCGTTCACCCGAGGTCGGGAGCGCAGCCGCCACGCCGCCAGCGTGATGGACGAGGCGCGCCAACTCGTGGATCTCGGCTACACCGAGATCATGCTCCTTGGCCAGAACGTGAACAGCTATCGGGACCCGTCTGGCGAGGGCTGGGATTTTGCCACCTTGCTGGCAAGAGTTGCGGAGATCCCGGGCTTGCGGCGTTTGCGGTTCACCACCTCGCACCCGCGCGACTTCGTGCGGGATATTGTGGATGCAATTACCGAGAACCCCGTGATCTGCAACTTCGTCCACCTTCCCGTCCAGAGCGGCTCCGACCATGTACTCGAACGCATGGACCGCCTGTATACGCGCGAACGCTACATGGAGTGCATTTCCTGGATGAAGGCTTCACCCCGCGATATCGCGTTGAGCACGGACATCATCGTCGGATTTCCCGGTGAGACGGATGAGGATTTTCAGCGGACCATGCGCTTGCTCGACGAAGTGGAGTACTCCTCCATATTCAGCTTCAAGTATTCGCCGCGCCCGAATACCGGTGCGCTTGCGTTTGAGGATCACGTTCCGGAGGAAGTGAAGCGGCAGCGTCTCCTCGCATTGCAGGAGCATCAACGCCAGATCCAGATCCGCCTGAACGAGAATTTGGTCGGGCGTCTGGAAGAAGTGTTCGTGGAGGGCTTCAACCAAAGTACCGGGCAGTGGATCGGGAAAACCTCGCAGTTCCGCACGCTGAATTTCACCGTCCCGGCAGACTCCGTGCCCGCATCCGGGAGCTTGGCAGGCAAGTACCGCAACGTGCGCATCACCCGGTCGGGTCCAAATTCCCTCGCCGGTGAATTGTTCCTTTCTGCATAGGACCAAACCGTGGTTCCTGGATGGGGATGATCCGTTCCTGCGCTCTGGGATTAGCGGAATCCGCAAAGGCATGAAAGAATCGCAAGTAGGAGGTGTATCCGCCATGGAAGTGGAAATGAAGATCCGCGGCCTGATGATGGATCCGGTTACCCAGATGCCTATCGTCATCCTGAAGGATGTGGGCGG
>JADLCF010000273.1 GCA_020847315.1 Bryobacterales bacterium
GCGCTTTAGTAGCTAGGAGAATTGCGATGGTGACGGCGAAGCTTCGCGATGCTTCCATCCGGCGCCTTCCCCAACTGGGAACGCTCGGCCGTTCCATTGTCCGCGAAGACACCGGGGAGACCGTCCGGCTTTGTGGCGTCAACCTTTCCAGTCTGGAATACAGCGAACCTCGGGAGATGGGCTTTCTGCGCGCCTCCGGCATCACCCGGGAGGAGGTGCTCCGGCTCACGGAAGACCTCGGCGCGAACATCCTGCGGCTGCCCTTCAATCAGGATTGGGCGCTGCACGGCCGGGGGGAGTTCACCGCGGACGACTATCTCTCCGCATTGGACGAAGTGATCGGCTGGGCGGTGGAGGGTGGCGCGTACACCCTGCTCGACCTTCAGTGGCTCGATGCGGATACCCCACGAGGCGGCCCAAGGCAGTTCGTCGCGCCGCTGCCCGATCTCGGCTCCATTGCCGTCTGGGGAAAACTCGCCTCGCGCTATCGCGGCTGCCCCAGCGTCCTGTTTGACCTGTTCAATGAGCCGCATGACCGTCTTCCGGAAGACCCGCTCCCCTTGCGGCATCCCGATGGCTCTGCCTACCGCCTACCCTGGCGGCGCAAGGTATACGCCCGCAATTGGAGGCCCTGGGCGCTCCGCTTGATCGATGCCATTCGCCAGATTCACCCCTTGGCGCTCATCTTCGTCTCCGGCATCAATTGGGGCTATGACTTGCGCGGCGTCCAACTCGATCGCGCCAACCTGGTCTATTCCACCCACGTCTACCCGGACAAGCGGCCCGATTGGGAAACCGCCTTCGGACGCATTGCGGAAACCCTGCCCGTCTTCATCGGCGAACTGGGCGGCGAAGCGAAGGATCTCGGCTGGGGCAGGGAATTGATGGCCTACCTTGAAGGGAAAGGCCTCGGATGGGCCGCCTGGAGCTGGCGGGATTGGCCGCACCTGCAGCGGCAGGGAACCCTGACGGCCTTCGGAGATCTGGTGGCGAAGAACCTGCGGAATGAGGTGGCCGCGCGTGGCGGTCCGCTTCGTCCGGCCCAGGTTGCGGGCATGGCCGCGCCGCCCAAAATGGTTCGCGAAGCGCGGCTAGTCCCGTTGTAGCTCTTCCACCACTTCCAGCGCCGCCTTGCGGGCTTCCACCACCGCGCCCGGTTCAAAGCTGATCGCGCCCACCCGCGGATGCCCGCCGCCCCCATAGCGCTCGCAGATCGTCGCCAGATTGTGCGTAATCGGTTTCGGAGACCACGGGCTGCTGCCCACCGAAACCTTCGTGCGATGCAGCGGCGTGCTCACGGAGACCGTGTAGGCCGCCTCTGGGAAAAGGTAGTACGGGATGAACTTGTTGTACGCGACAATCGGCTCGCCCGCGATGTCGAAATAGATCACGCCGTCTTTCACCACCGCGCGCTCCCGGATCAAATCAATGGACCGCAGATGCGTTTCGTAGAGCGGTTTGTAGAGTTCCGCGATCTCCGGTTGCCGCATGATCTCCCGCAAGCTCAGCTCGCGCATCCAGCCGATGATCCGGTGCATCAGTTCCGGGCTCTTGCTGCCCTCGATCACCAGCACCAGTTGCAGCGCCGGTTCGGTAAGCGCGACGGCGAATTCCGCGCTCGGGTAGTCCGCGCTATCCACAATCTCCGCCCAGCGCACCAGATCGGTGAGCGCATCCGAACGGTAGCCGAAGCGGTCCCTGGCGATCGAAGCGATATATCCGCAGCAGGATTTGAACGACGGATCGAGGAACTTCTTCCCGCTCGTATCGCGCTGAAAGTGCGCTTCGTCCTCGGTCGTGAGAAACGCGCTCTGGTGATGATCGAACCACCACGTTAACCGGTCCGTGGCGCAGTACTTGAAATCGACAATCGCGTTCACATCCCCGTCGAACAGATCTTCCGTGAAGATATTGCTGGCCTTGTGGGCCATGCCCGTATAGGCAAAGCGCGCATCGGGGTGAAATGCCTCCTTCAGAAAATTACTGAAGAACGCGGCGGAAGCCGCTCCGTCAAAGCAATGGTCGTGATAGAGCACTCGGGCAAGCATACGTGGCAACTCTGGAAAACCTATAAGAATCTCCTAATTCGCTAGGGAAAGCAAGTTTTGCTGCCTGGGCGGGGAAATCGCGCGTTCTGGAGCACCCCGGCGGGGCCGTTCGCGCGCAGCCGGGGAACCCGTTCCGCGGGCCGCCGCGCCTCTTCTGCTCCCGGCAACTTACAATGGAGAAATAAGCGCGTAATGTACGGATACGGACAAGGGACGGATTCCGCGGAATTTCGTCGCGAGCGATTCGCGATGTACCTTTCGCTCGGGGTTGGAGTGCTGCTGCTGGCGCTCAAGCTCGGCGCTTATTGGCTCACTTATTCCGCCGCCATTTTTTCAGACGCCGCTGAATCCGTCATTCACGTGGTGGCTGTCTCGTTTGCCGTTTTCAGCCTTCACCTGAGTTACCGCCCGCCCAACTCCCGGTTTCACTACGGTTATGAGAAGATCGCCTTCTTTTCCGCCGGAGTCGAGGGCGGGTTGATCTCCCTTGCGGCGATTACCATTTTTGTCGTGGCCGCCCGCCGCTTCCTTGCGGGCGAATCGATCGAGAACCTCGGGCCCGGCATGGCGCTGATCACCGCGGCATCGCTCCTTACCGGCTTTCTCGGCCTCTATCTGATTCGCCTCGGCAAACGGCAGCATTCGCTCGTGCTCGAAGCCAATGGCCGCCACGTGGCGACGGATAGCGTCACCAGTTTCGGCGTCGTTGCCGGCCTCGTGCTCGTGAAGCTCACGGGTTGGCAGCCGCTGGACCCCCTGGTCGCGTTTGCCGTCGCCTCCCAGATTCTCTTTTCGGGCGGCCGCATGATGCGCCGTTCACTCGAAGGATTGATGGACCGCGTTGACCCGGAAGCGGATGCCGCCATCCGCCGGGTACTTCCGGAGCTGGCAAGCGAACTCGATCTCCGTTTCCACGAATTGCGCTTCCGCAACATGGGCCGGGGTGTACACCTGGAGATGCACTTGCTCTTCCCTTTCGCCATGCCGCTAGGCAAGGCGCATCGAAAAGCCACCGAACTCGAACGGCGATTGTCCGCCGCTCTGCCGTTTCCCGTCCTGCTGACGACCCACCTCGAATCTCTCGAAGACCACGACGAACTCCACCCCGGCGAAGCCATCGCCTTATCTGTCACCCAACCGTCTGAAGACTCCGAGCAAACCCTCACCACACTCAACACCGCCGCCGTAGGGCACTCTCCTTCGCCGCAAGGAACCCACCAGCCGTAGCAGCTTGGATGGAGCTGCGACTGCGAGAAGTGTGCCTCTTCGAATAGGCTTCCAATTGGTTGCGCGCGAACGCGGAGAGCGGCGTCACGCCCGCGTGGGCTATAGTCAAGGAAGCACGGCAAGCGCCGGGCGCACCCGGATTTTAAGACATATTTCATGACATCCGGGCTGGGCCGCTTTACCCGACTGCGGCCGGAATGATTCCGGATGAAAGAAACCCGCCACACTCCTCCCGCGCAATCGCAAGAAGCCCGTCGTCGGCTTCATCGCATTTGGATCGCCTTTGCAGCGTGGTCTCTCCTCGCGGCCGTGCTGCCCTTGGCGTCCCAGTCTCCTCCCCAAAATGCGATTCCATTGAAGTCTTTCATACCTGGAATGCCGATTACCGTGAACGGCATGGTGTACGTGACGCCCGCCACGGCCACGGTGAACGCCGGCGATCCGCTGATACTGAGCGCTCCTCCCCTGTTTGACCGGGGCGACGGGTTCCGCTTCCGCCTTTTGTCTTGGAGGGTCGAGTACCGGGACGGCCGCCCCGGCGGCGACTACAACACGCAATCAGTACAGTTGCCCGATGCCCGTGACGTTTCGGGCATTGAATACAGGGCATTGATGGAGATCCGGATGGACGTCGGTGTGTCCGGGCCTGGAACCGTAGTTTGGGATCCGCCCGCCCCGCCCGACGGATACATCCCCATGACGTCGCGCCTCAAGCTCACCGCGGTTCCGGGCCAGAACGCCTATTTCGCCGGATGGGATGCGCCCTGGGATTACGAAGCACACATCATTGATATTGGCGCGATGACCGTCCCAGGCAGATTCACGGCCCACTTCAGTGAAAAGCTGAATCCGCCGCCCGTCCTCTCCACGGATATCGCCTTCCCCGACCTCAGCTTTGGCTCCATCGATTCCGTGCTGAGCGGCCAGGTGCAGGTCAAGTCGTCGGTTCCGATGCGCGTGCGAGGTGTGGAAACGTCTTGCCAGCCGCGAAATCTCTCGTTCTACGTTTCTCCCATCTCATCCACCCCTACCCCCTTCCCGGTGCAGGCGGCGTTGACGCCTGGGAATAGCACCGTGCCGGACGGCCTGTACACGTGCGCCATCCTCGTCAATCGCTATGATGGAGAACCGCCATTCTCCATTCCATTCCGGGTGCGCATTGGGAAGGAAGAGCAGGGAACGCCACCGGCCGTATCGGTGAACGGCGCTTCATTCATCAAGATGCCCATGGCGCCGGGCGCGATCTTCTCGTTGTTCGGCGAGAACATCGGGCTGGTAACAGAGCACGCCGCGTCACTCCCTCTGCCTCAGTCCCTCGGTGGCGTCCGTGTGCGGATTCGAATGGGCAGCGGCGACTACGATGCACCTCTCTTCTACGTGTCGCCCCCTCAGATCAACTTCCTTGTGCCTCTCACCCTCCCCTTGGGCGCGGGCACGCTGGAGATCCTCCGGGAAGGCGCGGACAGCATTTCAATTCCGGTGCAGACCGAAGCGCAAGCTCCGGCGCTGTTTGCGGCAAATGCCACCGGGACCGGCGCACCCGCTGGTTACTACATGCGCGTCAAGGGCGAGCACCAGGAGCGCGGCGAGTTTGTGAATTGCCCGGAGGGCAAGGAATGCACCCCCATCCCCATCCAATCCTCAGACCCCGCGGAGGACGTCTACCTTGTCCTCTTCGGCACCGGCTTCCGGAACGCTCCCTCCATCCGGCCGCAAGTCCACATCGGCGGCGTGGTGCTGGAAGCCGGCTATTTCGGGCCGCATCGCGATTTCGCCGGACTCGATCAAATCAACGTTAAAGTACCGCGTACCCTGCTAGGCCGCGGCCCGGCGCAAGTATTGATTGTCCATGGCGACAAGCGATCGAACGCCGTGACCATCGAGTTCTGAGAGGCCACCCAGGTAGAAGCGAAGGCCGCGCCCGCGGTGCGATTGATTTTCCCGCGAACTGGGTTATCCTGCATCATGGCTATTTCAAGACGGAGCTTCCTCGGGGCGTTGGGTGCTGGGTTTTGCTTGCGGGCGCAGGACGTTCCCGCGGAAGTGGACGTTGTGGTGGTGGGCGCCGGTTCGTCCGGCCTCCATGCCGCGCAGCGTCTGCTCCAGTTGGGCAAGAGCGTCGCAGTGATTGAGGCGCGAGGGCGGATCGGAGGGCGCGCCTTCACGGATACGGAGACCTTCGGCGTGCCGTTCGATTGGGGCTGCGCGTGGCTCCACAAGGCAGACGATAACCCGTATACGCCGCTGGCCCGCCAATGGGGCTACACCTTGCGGGAGCACGATACCTCGCTCGAAGGTCTCTACTTCCGGGATCGTGAAGCGCCCGCGCAAGACCGGGAGCGTGTGGCGGCCGCCGAAGAGAAGCTGGACGAGCGCCTCACCAGGACCGGCAGGAAGAAGGATGTCGCCGCATCCACCGTCCTCCGGAAGCGAGGCGAAATTGACGAGGCGGTCTCCACTTTTCACGGCCCGATGTCATCCGCCGTCGATCTGGATGAACTGTCGGCGAAAGACTATCTGACCATCGGCACGGATGTGGCGCCGAATCTTCTGATCAAGGAGGGCTACGGTTCCCTCGTGGCACGGTACGGCAGAGACGTTCCGGTAAGTCTTCAAACGCCCGCGCGGCGCATTCGCTATGGCGGCGCGGGTGTGCAAGTGGAGACGGACCACGGGACATTGAAGGCGAAGGCGTGCATCGTCACCAGCTCGACGGGTGTGCTCGCGGCAGAGAAGATCCGCTTTGATCCACCCCTGCCCGCATGGAAGCAAGACGCGATCGCGGGTCTGCCGATGGGCCTGCTGGCCAAAATTCCGTTGCAGTTCTCGAAGCCCGAGTTTCGCTACCAGGCCTTCGACGACGTGCTGCGGGAGAGCGGCGGCAAGCGCGATATCTATTTCCTTTGCTGGCCGTTCCAGTTGAATCTGCTGGTCGGGTTTGTGGGCGGCGATTTCGCGTGGGAACTCTCCGCCGCGGGAGAGAGTGAGGCCGTGGACTTTGGCCGAAACGCGGCGCGCGCGGTATTCGGGTCGGACGCGGACAGGTATTTCTTGAAGGGGGCGTTCACTCGGTGGGCCGGCGACTCTTGGGCGCTGGGAGCCTATGCGGCGGCAGCGCCTGGCAGCGCCGGTGCGCGGGAGGGGTTGCGGCGTCCCGTGGCAGACCGGGTATTCTTTGCCGGGGAGGCCTGCGCCCCGCGTTGGACGCAGACCTGCGGAGGCGCGGCGCTGAGCGGGCTGGAAACAGCGGATCTTGTTGCGAAACAGTTGGACTGAACGGCAGCGGCCTCGTCCCCTGTTGGGTCCCTTCCGAAACGCGCTACGATGCAGAAACGATGTTTCGCTTTCTTTTGTGCGCGCTCGCGGTGCTGGCATGCGCGGCCCTTCCCTGCGCGTCGCAATCCGCCGATCCCTACCGGGTCTATCCCACCGCGCCCGGCTTGCTCCGCCAAACCCTGGATTCCCTGGCCGCGTCGCAGTTTGCCGAACGCGCCCGCGCCGTCGCCTCCATCCGCGCGCCGGAGGACGTGCAAGCGCGCGGCGATCGTCTACGCCAGTTCATGCTCGGCGCTTTCGATGGCTGGCCGGAACGTACACCGCTCCATGCCAGAATTGTCGGGTCCGTCGAACGCGATGGCTACCGGATTGAGAAGCTCGTTTACGAAAGTCTTCCCGGCTTTTTCGTCACCGCGAATGTCTATGTGCCCACCAGCGGCCCGGGGCCTTTCCCCGCCGTCCTCGGAACTGCCGGGCATGCGGAGGAAGGCAAGAGCGCCGGGGTCTATCAGATGGTCTGGATCTCGCTCGCCAAGCGCGGATTCCTCGTCCTGGCCTATGACCCGATCGGGCAAGGCGAACGCTCGCAGTATCTGGACATCGAAACGGGCGAGAAAATTCCCGGCAGCGGTTCCGGTGACCATATCATGGCCGGCGGCGTCGCGCTTCTCACCGGCTCTCATTTTGCGCGATACCTCATCTGGGATGGCATTCGCGGTTTGGATTATCTGCTGACCCGCGGCGACGTGGACCCGAAGCGCATCGCCGCCATCGGCAATTCCGGCGGAGGCACGCAAAGCGCTTACCTGAACGCCCTCGAAAGCCGTTTGGCGACCGCGGTTCCCTCCTGCTACATCACGTCCTGGCCTCATCTCTGGAAGGACCGCTGGCCACAAGATTCCGAGCAGGTCTTCGTCGACTTCCTGAAGAACGGCTTCGATTTCGCGGACTTCCTCACCGCGCACGCACCCCGCCCCGTGAAGATGCTCACGGCCATGCAGGATTACTTCCCGATTGCAGGCGCGCGCGACGCCTTTGCCGAAACGCTGCGGGCCTACCGGATCCTTGGCGCGGAGGATCGCGCCGGGTTCTTCACCTACGACGACAAGCATGGCTGGAGTAAGCCGCGGCGCGAGGCCACTTACGCATGGCTCGAAAAGTGGCTTTATGGTCGCGATGTCTCCGCTCCGGAACCGTCCATCAAACCCGAAACGTCACCCAGCAAGTCCGAAACTCCGGAGGCGCTGCGCGTCACCGCCAGCGGCCAGGTGCTCCTGTCTCTGGGGGGCCGCAGCATCCAGCGAATCCTGCGGGAACGCGCCGAAGAGCAGTTTGCGGCTCGGGAAGCGTTGCGGATTCCGGACGAAGATCGGCAGGCCTTCCAGAGCATGCTGCGCCGCACGATGAGAATGCTTCCCCGTGCGGCGGACCTCTCCGCGCCGCGCGCGAGAATCGAGCGCGTGCCCGTGGCGGAGCGAACCGGCTATCGCGTGGAGAAACTCGCGCTGCCGGTTGATGACGCCATCGCGATCCCGGCTCTACTGTTCACGCCCGCTCAGAAGCGGCCGGTGTCCCGGCGCATCGCGCTTCTTGATGATCGTGGAAAGGCTGCTGAGGCCGGCGAAAATGGCCTGCTGGGTTCGCTCGCGCAGTCCGGCCACACCGTGCTCGCGCTCGATGTCCGCGGCATTGGGGAACTGGGCATCGCCGCCCGCCTCGTGGGCAACTCCCCGATGTATCAGGAGTCCATGCGGGCTCTCCTCGTCGGAACGTCCCTCCCGGCGATCCAAACCGGCGATCTCCTGGCGGCCCTGGATTCCGCCCGGCATCTCGAAGGTTGGGGCGCCGGACCCGTCACCGTCCTCGGCAAGGGCAACATGGGCTGGATCGCCTTATTCGGCGCCGTCTTGGACACGCGCATCGCGGGCATCGCCGCGGAGGAATCGCTCCTTTCCTATATGGACATTGCACGCAGCCCGCGGAACGTATACACAATCGACCTTGTCCTGCCGGGCGTGCTCGCGCGCTTCGACATGCCGGACCTGGTCGCGCACCTGAACGACCGCCGCATCCTCCTCTTGAACGCCAGATCGCCCATGGATTTCCTCCACGCTCGGGAGACCGTCACCCAAGCTTATGCCCTCGCCGCAATCTCCTTCCAGCGCGCGGGCCGCCCGGAAGCCTTTCGGATTCGCAAGGAACCCGAAGACCGGCGAGACAAAATCTTCCTGGAGTGGCTGCGCTAGACCGGCAACGCCCGGTTGACCCTCCGCTCCGTTGACCGTGAACGTTGCGAGGTGGCGGGCCCGGCCCCGCCGGTCTTGCCTGCTGTCGCACTCCGGGCGTCCTCGCTCCGTTCGGCCACCCTACGTTTCGCGGCAGACAAAATTGCCCGGGAAGATGACGAGATCACGTTGTTTCTCACATTGATTCCGATTCTCGCCCTACTCAGCAATTATGACTAGGAGCACTGCCTCATCAATGTTGGCGCGGAGGGGCGATTCAAGGCAGGTTCGGAACGCCGCTGAGAAGCATCAGGAGGTCCGCCAAATCGTCCAATGTCATGCGCACAACCTTCGTCAGCTCTTCGGGCTTCAGTCTGGATAGTTCCTCTGGTTGCCATGCTGTTACCAGGCTGAGCGGAACGAAGCAATTCACCTGCCGCTCTAGCGCCTTGTTGAGAGAGTCCTGGTCAATCACTGACACCGGAGGCCGTTGAAGACGCATGAGGCTCTCGCGATTCAAGGGCTTCGCGTGATAGCTTTGGGCGAACTCAATAAGGCTTGGCCAGGCGCCCGAAGGGTCCTCGTTCCGCTTGACAATTCGTCGCCACCGCGCAGCACCCGAGTACTGGAATCGATTGAAGAAAGGCCGGACGGTGGCGTCAATTGTGACGTCAGCACGAGAACACAGCCTCTGCAGCAACATGCTTACTCTCTCGGCGGCGGAACTGGATTCGATTGCCAGGTCCGTTTGCCAACGGGAACGCCATCCAATCACGAGTTTGGCGTACAGGCACTCCTGCTCCCAGCACGCGAGCCCGATATTCCCTAGCAGTCGAGACTGATCGGACAAGAGGATGTCATAGTCCAAGCCACCACGTTTGCGCTCTACTCTTGCACCCTGGAGCGCCGAGCCTGTGCGCTGACCAGCCAGGGTTTCGCACAGCTTCTGCAGACGAGCGTCCAGAACATACGCCGGTTCATCGAAGTCGCCCTGTCTGAATCCAGTGAACCCAGCCAGCCGTGGATCACGAGCCAGGAAGGCCTTGAAATCGCAAAGGATGGCGTCATGCTCGGCAGCCTCTGGCAGGCTGTCCGCCAAATCGTAAATCTCCTCCCAGGCGACATCAACGAGAAGAGTCTTTATGCTTCGGCTTTCCAGCGCCTGCTTGTATTTCATCAACTGCTCATGGCCGGCTCTCCCGTAGAGTTTGCTCTCTATGACAAGGGCAAGGCCATCACCGGAGGATTGGCGGACCACAACCGTGGCGTCTACTCTGCCGGTCTCACCGATTTCCGTTGGCTGCGAGGGCAGGTCCGCGACGACACCGGCGGGCGTCAGCTCGACAAGGATTGCACGATCAACGCCCACCCCTGGGAAGGTCTCGGCGCGGATGTCTCTTTCCATCGAGATTTCGATCTCGTCCGGCCAAGCTTGAGAAAAGCAGCCAAGCAGGGCGGCTTGTTCGGGGAATCTCTCTTTAACCCGAGAGGCGACCAAGTCAAAGAACCCGCGCAGGAGCATAGCGCTCCATGGCGATCGCGTGGCAGCGATCAGAAAGGCCCTTGTCGTGTTGTTTTCGTTCTGCGCACTGTCTCCGAAATGGTTAAAAACATTGAGGTTCTGGTGATTTAGTGAAATGTCCACGCAAGACTCCTGTACGAATAGGCCCCCCGTGCGAACTTGGTATACTAGGCCGGGCGCTTTATAGCAGTGACTCTATCGCAGCGGAGGTGAACATGCACCGAAACGTGCTTCCCGGCGCGCAGCAGCCTTACTTCCTCGAAAGTGGCGAGGGTTCCCGCTTCCTCCTCGGCCCACTTCTTGGCACAACCATCGGCCGCCGGGAGGACACGGGCTCGCTTATGGAAGGTGTAGTCCTGACCGGCGCAAAGGGTTGCCGCGTGCCGCTGCATCGGCACAGCAATTCGCATGAGGCCATTTATGTGCTCGAGGGATCCGCGACCTTACGATTGGCCGACGAGGAGTTCGCGCTCGAAGGCGGCGATTATGTCAGCGTTCCGCCGGGGGCGGCACACAGCTTCGCCCTTACGAGCCATCGAACCCGGCTTCTGACGTGGACGTTTGGCGACAACGGTGCCGCGATGTACGAGTCGCTTGGCCAGCCCACCGAGACAGTGACATACTCGGCGCAAGCGGAGCATCCCGATTGGAGGAAGCCGTTGCCCGGCGTAGACGTTGAGTTTCTCTCGGAATCTTCTTCCGTCAAACTGGGGGAGAAGAGCATCGTCGCTCCTCCTCGTATCGAGCCGTATGTCATCCCAGGCGGGGAAGGAGAGCGCATGATGGCTGGCGACACACTGTTCACTTTTCTTACCGATTCGCGCCAGAGCGGCGGGAAGTTCCTTGTACTCATGATAGACGGGCCTAAAGGGCATCGCATTCCGAATCACCTGCATGAGAAACACACCGAAACCTTCTTCTGTTTGAATGGATGTGTGAGTATGACGGCCGGCGAAGAGCAGGTTTGTCTGCACCCGGGCGACTTTCTGCACGTACCCGCCCGTACGCCGCACACTTTTCAGTTGACCGGGCATAATACCCGGTTCATCCAGTTTCATGCGCCGGGATTGAACGAGCCGTTCTTCCGTTACATGTGCGACCCGTGCAAGGAGTACACCTTTTTGCAACCGCCGCCGCCGTTTCGCTTCGATCGTGTCCTCGAACACTTGGCTGAGCTGGATGTGAAGTTCCTGTAGACGTCGGCAACCCCCATTGCAACGACGTTGCTCCCGTGATCGCCAGAGGTTGATATCGTAGGAGAACCCAATGCGCAATCTAACTCTGGCGGTTGTTCTCCTGGCCCTGTCCGCGGCGGCAGCGGAAGATCCGCAGTTTCCCATTCCGGCGCCCCCGGCCGCGGAATTGCAGCGGGTGAATTACCACAAGGTCACCTACCAGCTCTACAACAGTCCCGCGCCGGAGCTGGGCGCGGAGAATACACCCATCCCGCCCCTGTTGATTCGGCCCGACGGCACACGCATCGAATCTCCGGATGAATGGTATCAGAGCCGTCGTCCGGAACTGCTCAAGGATTGGACGGCGATCCTCGGAAAAACAGCGCCGGAGCCGCGGGATCTGGAGTGGTTCGGCGACGTCACGCAAGCGATTCCGTACTCCCGGGGCGAACGGGAAGGATACACTCGCATCGACATCGATCTCCCAATGGAGAAGGATTTTCTCCAGCGCCACCTCTTGCTGATACCCAAGGGGCAGGGCAACGGTCCCTTCCCGGCGGTCATCGCCTGGACTTCGACGACGCCCGATTATCGGGAACCCGAGCAATGGTGGGGCTCCTACCTGGCCAGCCACGGCTACGTGGTGCTGACAAGCTGGTCCTTCATCCGCAATTACCGGCAGGGGTCCCGCAGTACCCGGGCGGCCGAACTCGTCTACGAACGCTTTGGCCACTGGCTCGCCATGGGGAAGATGGTGCATGACGTATCCCGGGAGATCGAATACCTCCGTAGCCTGCCCGAAGTGGACGCGAATCGCATCGGCTTCATGGGTTTTTCGCTCAGCGCGAAGGCTGCGGTGTACGTCGCCGCGTTCAATCCTGATGTGAAGGTCACGGTCGCCGTCGATCCGCACATCGCGATTAACGGCGGCACGAACTGGTATCCACCCTGGTATCTGGACTGGCAGCGGCATTTCGACGACATCCACACGCCGGATTATCCGATACCGGAATTGCGCGGCACGGTCCAAAGCTTGCTGAATCCGGATGTGAAGCGTCCGGGCTTCGAGCACGATCACCACGAATTGCTGGCGCTGGCGGCGCCTCGTCCATTCTTGCTAATCGGCGGAAGCCTGTCGGAGGACCAGGGCGGCGATTCAGACGATCTGGAAAGCTGGGGTTATGTGAACCGCGCCAAGGAGGTTTACACTCTGCTGGGCGTGCCGGAGCGCTTGCAGTATTGCTCCACCAACAGCGGCCATCATGCAACCGGTGAGCAGATCGACCCCGCGTGGAAGTCATTTCTGCAGTATTACCTTCAGGATCACCCCATTCAATTCAAGGGGTACTGATGAAGAAGACGCCGCCCCCTTAACGGCGCGGTGAACGATAGGGAGGGAACCATCATGAATTCACGCCGCGAATTTGTAGCTTCCGTGGCCGGAGTGGCGGGCGCGCTTGCCGTACCCGCATCCGCCCTGGGCGCAAACGACCGTATCCGTATCGGAGTGATCGGATGCGGCGGACAGGGCACGGTGGACATGCGCGCCGCACTCAAGTGTGAGAACACCGAAGTAATTGGACTGGCGGATGTGTTCACGAAGCGCCTGGACGACGCCAGGAAGCTCGCTCCGAATGCCAAGACCTACATGGATTACCGCTACCTCCTTGACGACAAGGACGTCGATGCTGTGATCATCGCGACGCCGCAGCACCTGCATTGCGAAGGCTTCGTGGCCGCGATGGAAGCAGGCAAGCACGCCTATCAGGAAAAGACCATGGCGTTCACCGTGGAGCACGCCAAGAAGATGCGAGCGGCATATCTGAGCGCCCGGCGCACCGTGCAGATCGGGCATCAGGGATGCTCCGCCCCGGAACTCAACGATGCCGCGAGCTACGTATCGAACGGCAGCCTGGGTAAAATTACCGAGGTGCATGCCCACATGTACCGCAACACGCCGCACGGGGAGCCGCAGTGGACGCGCCCCGTCACGCCCGATATGTCCTCCGAGAACATCATCTGGAAATCTTTTCTTGGCGATGCGCGGAACCAGCCTTTTGACGCCAACAAGTACATCAACTGGCGGTTCTTCTGGGATTTCTCAGGCGGCAATTACTACGAGAATATGTGCCATCAACTAGCATCCACGTATAAGGTGCTGAATCTGACGATCCCCGAGAGCGTAACCAGCACCGGCGGCGTCTTCGTGTGGAAGGACGGCCGCGAAGTGCCAGACACGATGTGTACTTCCATGACGCATTCCGAGGAACTCCTCTACAACTGGACCTCCGGCTTTGGCAACAATGAACTCGGAGGCGGCCAGTACATTCTCGGCACGGATGGAAGCATCGCAGACGGCGGCAAAACCCGCTACATCCCGCAGAAGGTCAATCGACCCGATGCGCCGGAGGTAGTATTCGAGCACCCTCCGATGGCCGGAAACATCTACCAGGCACACATGCAAAACTTCTTGGACTGCATCCGCAGCGGACAGGAAACAAACTGCCCGTTTGACCTCGGTTTTCGCGTTTCCATTGCGTGCCGCATGGCCGTGGATAGCTACCGGCAGAAGCGCACCCTAAGCTGGGACCCCAGCAAGGAAGAGATCGTCTAGGCCCCTGAGCCGCAAATCCACGAGACGAGCGGCGTGTGGAATGCGAGGCCCGTTCGCCCGGGTCTTGCCCCTCCACTGCCAGTCTTACTCCTGCGCGTTATCGGAAGTTATGGAAGCAGGCTACGAATCTGTCGGAATGAAACACGATTCGGCAATCGATACTGCGTATTCATGCCGGTTTGTTGCGCACCTGGCGAGTGAACGCTCCCCTGGTTCCCGGGCCGCCTACAAACGGACGCGTACCCATATCGCGTGATGATCCGAAAACGGGGCCGGCTCCAGACTGACGCTCAGCGTATCCAGCGTGCGCATGAACACCCAGTCCAGGTGCCGGAAAAATGCCGGGTACGTGTTCAGTCCGGAGAATAGCGGCGGGAACGAGGGTAGTAGATTCCGATAAACTCATTGATCGATTGCTGGGCCTCCTCCATCGTCCGGTACTGCCTTCCGTCTCCTTCCTCGCTCTTCAGCGTCTTCATGAACGTTTCTGCGTAGGCGTTATCCCACGGGTTACCCACCCGGCTCATGCTAATCACGATGTCTTTGGACTCCAGCATGGTCACGTAGTCCTGGCTGGCGTATTGCACGCCGCGATCGGAATGATGAATCAGCGGCGCCTGCCCCCGTCGGCCTTCGAGCGCGTTCGTCAGCGCCCTCAGCGTCAATGCCGTATCGATCGTCCGGCTCAACGCCCAGCCCACCGCTTTGCGGCTCCAGACATCCAGCACCACCGCCAGATACACGAACTCCTCCCGCAGCCGAAGATACGTGATGTCTGCCACCCACAACTGGTCGCTCCCCGTCACCACAAGTCCCCGCGCGTGGTTCGGATAAGCCCGCCACTCGTGCTTGCTGTCGGTGGTGACGACGTACTTTCGCTTCCGGATACTCAGCAGGTTGTCTTCCCGCATCAGCCGCAGCACCCGTTTGTGGTTCACCACGTAGCCTTCGATGCGTAGTGCCGCCTGCACTTTGCGGTACCCGTAGCGGCGCCACTTCAGCGCCACCCGTTGCACCGCGCTGCGTACTTCCATCTCTTCTTCGAGCGGCGCGCGGGCCTGCCAGTGCCGGTAATAGCTCGACCGGCTCACCTCCGCCCATGCGCACATCTCTTCCACTTCGGCTCTGCCTCCGCTCCCCGGCTCCCCTTGCGGGGCGCCCGCTTCGCGCTGTGTTTCGCGTTCGATCACTTCGTAGATCCCTTGGCGCCAGGCACGGTCCCCGGCGGGTAGAGTCCTTCGATGTGCGCGGAGGCTCGCTTGAAAAAACGGATTGCCAATTGCTGCTTGCCCACGAAGCGCTCCAACTCCGCCATCCGCTCGCGCAGTTGTTTGTTCTCATCAACAGCCTGTTGTTTTGGCTCTTTTTGCGGTCGGCCGACGCTGCGCAGGCTCTCCGCCCCGCGCTGTTCCACCGCGTACTTCCAGCGGTACAGCACTGTCCGCTTGATACCCAGCTCCCGCGACAGCGCCGCGATTGCCTCTCCGGCCTGGATCCGTCTCACTACCCCTAGCTTGAACTCCCGGTCAAAGACTCGGTTCATCCCCCAGTTCTCCTTCCTTGAGAACTGTCCCATATTTCCACATCTTTCCGTGTCTCAGTTTAGGGGTGCACTCCACCAGTGGCAACCTTTGAATTCGGTATCGGAAAAGTGGGACAGTCAGCGAATCTGGGAGGAATGATTCGTTCTTGCGGAACTGATTCTCACCCTAGCAGAAGAGCACCATTTTCTCGGATTGGCGGGGGAGGGCCGGAGCTAATTTGGACACGAGTGGATTCTAATCTAAAGCTCATGACGGCGATTTCAGGATTCTCCGGAATCCGAAGTGCCCCCGTGCGATGAGATCTTCAGCCAATCGTTGCGCACTGAACACCGATTCCGGGTGGTTGCTTCTCAGCGCCTGCCGCAACAATTCCATGGCGTCGTTCTCGACGCCCAGCAGCAGCCAGCGTTCGCGGTCGCCCTCAATCATGAGGCGCAAGCAGGTTACACATTCGACGGGATACCTGGCGCACCGGGCGGCGAGCAGCTTGACGACATCCATTTCGCCCTTCGCCTTGCGGGTGAGTTTGAGAACGGCAAGTAGCGACTCAAGCGACCAGCGTTCGTCGAATTTCTCGGAGGCGAACCACCATCCGAAATTGGCCAGTTCTCGCACAAAGTCCGCTGTGTTGGCGGCCTGTCGCGCCGCTTCGAGCCGCCGTTCGACCAGCTTCCTAAGCCGGTCGAAAATTTGCGGCGGCGCGGCCTCATCCCAATGGGACACGCTTGTGCCAACAAACCACATCGCATGCCCCCGCAACTTATCGGGAGCAGTAGCGTAGAAGGCGTCGAGCAGACCATCGGCAGACCCGAACTCCAAGCTCCCCAGCCAGTAGTAGACCATCAGGTGCTCCGCCAGACGATCCTCCGGCAACTCGGGGTGATGCATCATACCGCCCGGCTGCCCTATCTGAGAGACCGCCCGCCTGCAGGCAGGCATCAGTACCGGCAGAAGGGTGGTGTTGGGCCGATTGAAGCAGACGAAGCTCTCCCATGCGGCCGTGAAGCGCGCGGGATCTTCGGCCCCTTCGGGCAGGATTCGGCTGACGTTGGCACGGAGCCAGTCCCAGTCCAGGCCGGCCAGCGATGTCAGATGGTGCCCGAACACCGAGCGAATGGTCAGTGTCGGTTCCCGCTCGACATCCAGATGCGCCTCAAGAACCGCGCGCACCTCAGGCATCGAGTCGAACGTGATGGGCGGCTGCCCTTCGGCCTTTCGAGCCGTATCCGTCGAACCGCGCAACCACCATGCGTAGTCGATCACGGCATCCAACGCCCGCCCTCTCGTGGAGTTGATCGAGAGGAAGGAGGGGTCAAACTTCTCGCCCCCTTCATCATCCAGGCCGGGATTGGGATCCTCCGTCAGTGGCTGAAGGACGTCCCACACCAAAGCTCTGTGTCCCAGCGGCAGGCGGTCAGGCTTCTCGAATCCTGCCGACAGAAGATCGATCACGGCGGTACGGGTCCAGCCCCAGTCAGGATCAGCGTCCATGAGCCCGCCTGTGCGGCCTGGGATCTCACGCCCTTGATCGACAATCCACTTTGCCAATCCGAGGACCGGTCCCCAGTCCCACGGCTCACCGCGCTTGAGCGCCTCCGCGAGGCTTGAGAACAAGCACCGGACGTAAGTCGGATCCAAGCCCTGCATGCGTTCGGCAGCCGCGGCGTACTCAGCCGGCCGCTTCGAAACTGCGCCTGTGAACGCGCCGCCTAACCCTTCCGCAGTGGGCTCGAAAATGTTGTGTCC